>CAZFHZ010000157.1:0-6650 GCA_964519015.1 uncultured Gemmatimonadota bacterium
TCCCCACCTGAATAACACATTCGTCTGTGTCACATACACCGGTTAGTTGAAAGCCTTGTTCATTCAGGATATCCCTCATATTTTCACGTTCTATGAGCTGAAAAATGCTCTGCTGATTTAGGTAGAACCTCAGGCGATCGGAGATTGCCAGGCCTTCTGCTTCAATGATACCGCGTGGTGTCAAATTTAATAAACCTACAAGGATCTTCTCTTCTTGCTGCGGAACATACCCCACGGATCCGTGGACGATCGGACATGCTTCCAGAGGAGTTGCTGTACAGAGACTCAGATTGAGTATTACCAACAGAATATTAAACGTGTTCTTTCTCACAAAAATGGTACACCTTTCTTTACAGGATTAGCCACCCCCGTCCTGTGTGCCAAATTTGTATCACAGAATTGTCTCCTTGCCTACTTTCTTTTTCGGTTTCTGTCTCTGAACGGGTGTTGTCCGCGAATCTACGAAGGGACTTTCTCACTGTCTGAATCGCAGAGCCGGACGCTCAGACTTCCGGGGGAGGCTTAAGCCCCGGCCTGAGGCCGTCTTCCTCGATCTTCCGCCGGGCCCGGGCGGAGAGCGGGATGACGATGAGCTTGCCGGTCAGGTCGGTGGTGTCCACGTAGACATCGGTGGCGAAGACACGGGTCAGGTGGGGAGAGGTCAGCACCTCGTCGGCCGGGCCGGCCACCTCGACCCGGCCCGAACGGAGCAGGAGGATCCGGTCGCAGTACTCGGCGGCCAGGTTCAGGTCGTGCAGGGCGGTCAGCACCCCCGTCCCCTCGGCCGCCAGTTCCCGGACCAGGTCGTAGAGTTCCACCTGGAACCGGATGTCGAGGAAGCTGGTCGGCTCGTCCAGCAGGAGGATCCGGGGCTGCTGGGCCAGGGCCCGGGCGAAGACCACCCGCTGGCGTTCCCCGCTCGAGAGCTCCATCACCGGCCGGGCGGCCAGGTGACCGGCTCCGGTCCGCTCCAGCGCCTGCCGGGCGATCCGCAGGTCCTCTTCCCCCTCGAAGGCGACCCCGGCCAGGTGGGGATGCCGGCCCATCAGGACTGTCTCCAGCACCGTGAAGGGAAGGCTGGGCGGGATCTCCTGGGGCACCACGGCCAGGCGGGCGGCCAGCCGCCGGCGGGGCCACTCTCGCACCTCCCGCCCCTGTACCCGCACGCTGCCGCCGTATCCGGTAAGCACCCCGCACACGATCCGGATCAGGGTGCTCTTGCCCGAACCGTTCGGTCCGATCAGGCCCACCACCTCGCCGGGGGCCACCGTGAGATCCACCCCCTCCAGCACCCGCCTCGCCCCGAAGGAGAAGTCGAGCCCGCTGGCCGCGACCAGCGGCGCCCGTTCCCGCTCAGCCGACGACATAGTCACTCCCCCGGCGGCGGAGCAGGACCAGGAAGAACGGTCCCCCGACCAGCGCGGTCAGCACCCCTACCGGCAGCTCGTTCGGCACCGCCACGGTCCGGGCGGCCAGGTCGGCCAGGACCAGGAAGGCCCCACCTCCCAGGAAGCCGGCCGGGATCAGCAGGCGGTGGTCGGGTCCCAGTAGGAGGCGGAGCAGATGGGGCACCACCAGCCCCACGAAACCGATCATCCCGGCCAGGGCGACCGCGATCCCGGTCAGCAGGGAGCCGAGCAGGTAGGTCAGCCGCCGGGTCCGCTCGACGTCCACCCCGAGCTGGTGCGCCCCTTCCTCCCCCAGGCTGAGCGCGTTGAAGTCCCGGGCCAGGGCCAGCAGGCCGCCGGTGACCGCCAGGCAGACCACCGCCAGCAGCGCCACGGTCGGATAGCCGTACTCGTAGGGAATCCGTCCCATCAGGTAGAAGACGATGGTATGGAGCTGCTCCAGGGAGGCCACGCTCTGGATGAAATAGATCAGGGCGGCGCTGAAGGCGTTGAAGACCACTCCGGTCAGCAGGATGGTGTGGACGGTGAACCGTCCCCCCACCGAGGCGACCCGTTCGATCAACACCAGTGCCCCCAGCGCGCCCAGGAAGGCCGCTCCCGGGACGCCGAGCAGCCCGAACACCCCGCCGGCGGTCCCCGCCCCGAGCAGCAGGGCGAGCACCCCACCCAGGCTCGCCCCCCCGGAGACACCCAGCACATATGGGTCGGCCAGCGGATTGCGCAACAGGGCCTGGTAGCCGATCCCGGCCACGGTCAGGGAACCGCCCAGGAGGGCGGCCAGGAGCACCCGCGGCAGCCGGACCTCCCAGAGGATCCGCCGGGCCACCTCCCCTTCCGCCTCCCCGAGCGGGGTCCCCAGGCCGAGCAGGCGTCCCAGCGGGACGTGTCCGGCCCCCAGTGAGGCCCCCAGGGCCAGCGCCGCCAGCAGCAGCAGCAGGGTGACGGCCACTCCGGCCAGGGCCCGGCCTCTCGTCAGGTGGTCAGGGCGCATGGCCGCTCCCCGCCAGCGGTCCGAGTTCCCCGTCGGCCGGCGGACCCAGCACCTCGGGGTGGATGAGCCGGGCCATCAGTCGGGCCATCTCCCCCAGCCGCGGGCCGGGCACGGCCAGCCGGTCCGGGTGGACCCACCAGACCCGGTCACCGGCCACCGCCGGCAGGAAGCCCCACTCCCCCCAGCTCCCCGGGAAACGTCCCCGCCGCGCCTCCGGCCGGTTGTCGGAGACGTCGACGATGACCTCCGGGAGCCGCTCCAGGACCACCTCCAGGGAGACCAGCGGGTAGGGACCGGTGGCGTCGGCGAGCACGTTGACACCGCCGGCCTCTTCGATCAAGCGGTCGATACAGGAGCCCGGACCGGCGCCGTAGAGGGGTCGGGTACCGGCCACGAAGAGCACGCGCCGGCGCGGCAGGTCCGCCGTCCACCGGCGCACCTGCTCGAGCTCGGCCTGGACCTGGTCGGCGGCCGCCCGCCCTTCCTGCGGGAGTCCCACTGCCTCCCCGATCCGCACGAAGGCATCCACGACCCCCTCGTAGGTGTCGCTGTCCAGTTCCAGGACGGGAATGCCCGCCCGCCGGATGCGCGCATGGGCCGCGCTCCCGGCGGCGCTGCGGGCCGTCACCAGCAGGTCGATCCGCAACTCGAGCAGTCGTTCCAGGTTGGGGGCGTCGTAGGAACCGATCCGCTCCCGGCCGGCCACTTCCGGGGGCCAGTCCACGAAATCGCCGATGGCCACGATACGCTCCGCCAGACCGAGTCCGGTCAGCACCTCGGCCGCCGCCGGCGCCATCACGGCGATCCGTCGCGGTAGGGCGGCCGGGTCCCGGTCCCCCCCCGCCCCCTGCCCGCAGGCGGCCGCCGCCAGGGCCAGGAGCAGCACCGCCGCGGGACGGCTCACCGGCTCTCCAGTCCCTCTTCGACGAACTCCAGATCGAGCCGGATCAGGCCCCCCTCCCGGACCACCCCGCCGGTCCGGAATCCGACCGGGTGCCGGAAGAGGGGTCCGTCCCAGACGAAGGTGTGGTACTCCCCCCCCTGCCCGACCGCATCGATCCCCTCCGGGAGGTCGGCCAGCCAGCGCTCGTCGAGCGGCCGCCCGAGCCACTCCTCACCCAGCCGACCCCCGTCCACACTGACCGAGAGGGCCCGCCAGCCCTGGCGGATGAAATCGCGCAGCATTTCCCGGGTGTTGCGGCGCCAGATCGGGAAGAGCCCCTGCAGGCCGGCCCGGGCGAGCTGAACCTCCCGCCAGGCCCGTACGTCGGCCAGCGAGACGTCGCCAAAGGCGGCGTAGTGGATCTCCCGCTCCCTCAGCCGGTCCAGGAAGGCCTGATGACGATGGTTGTAGGTGTTGTTGTCGGCCCCGGTCGGGATCCGCACCACCTCCAGGGGTATCTCGAGGGCGGCCGCCTGCCGTTGGACCAGGGAGAGCGGGGTGCCGTGGAGGGGGACCCGGTCCTCCTCCTCGGTGACCGTGGTGAGCAGCCCGACCACCTCGTGACCCGGGGTCTGGAGGACCTCCTGGAGACAGAGGGCGGCCGTCTTGCCGCCGCTCCAGTTGACCACGACCCGTTTCATGGCACCTCCCGCCTCCTCACGCCCACTCATCGAAAGGTAGAGGGCGCCCTCGGTGGGCGTCAAGCCGGGGGGTGTAGGGTCAGCGCGGGGGCTCGAAGGCGCCGGGGGGAGGCAGGCCGGCGCTGCGCCGGAGTTCGTCCAGGGTCTGCTCCATGCGAACGTAGCGGACCCGCACATCGGGCCGATCGGGATCGAAGGAGGAATCGCGGACCAGCGCTTCGAGGGCCGTCAACAGGTCGAGCCAGCGGGCTACGGCATACGGGTCAGGGTTGAGCCCCGGGCCGGTCGTGGCCGCTCCGAGTTGCTGGGAGAGGGCCAGCGTGCCGTCGCCGATCACGACCGAGAAGAGGATCTCCTCACCCCCCCGCAGGGCCGTCACCGGGACGGCCGTGCCGGGCACGGTGGCCAGCACCAGTTCCCGCAGGTGGGCCGATCCCTGAGTGGGCTGACCGGCATAGCGCACCACTTCGTCCCCCGCCTTCAGGCCGGCCAGGGCGGCCGGACCATCGGCATCCACCTCACTCAGCACCACCCGATGCGGATCGGTCTCGTCGGAGACGGCCCCGAAGTAGCCCCGGCGCACCTGCCCGAACTGCTCGAGTTCCGAGACGATGTAAGCCACCATGCCGGACGGGATGGCGACCGCGTTCCCCGCCCCGGTCTGGTTGGAGCGTTCCTCGGAGGCGTAGGCCACGACCCCCATAATCTCCCCGCGGGCGTTCAGCAGGGGGGCGCCGCTGAAACCGGGATGGATGGTCAGGGAGGTGACGATCAGCCCGGTGGGATGGATGGCGATGACCCGGCCGACCTGGAGGTTGGTCAACTCCCCCACGGAGTCCACCATGACGACCATCTCCCCCACCTCGGCCGGGGTGGGGGCCGGCGGCGGGGGCGGGTTGCTGCTCAGCAGTTCGTTGACCACCAGCAGGGCCACTTCGTTGTCCGGGTCGACGGCCAGCACCTCGGCCGGAACGCGCCGGGCGCCGATACCCACTTCGATGGAATCGGCCCGACCGATCACCGAGAGGGAGGTCACCACCCGGTTGGCCAGCCCGAAGCGGACGCCCGAGCCGATGTTGGTGATCTCCAGGACGCGCCGTCGCTGGGCCCGTCCCTCGACCGGAGCGGGCGTCTCGATCCGGGTGTGGGCGAACACCCGGACCGCACAGAGCTGTCCTCGGGCCAGTAACGCTTCGAGCGTCAATGGTCCCCGGTCCGCCCCGGTTGTGACCTGGGCCGCCACCGGCCCGCCGGCGGCGAGCAGGGCCAGGCTCGACAGGATCAGGAGCGGACGACGGGAGGTGGGCATGGCGGTACCGGGCTCAGAAGAACCGGACCGGGATCCCCTGGATCCGGATGGGGAGCCGTAACCGCAAGCTGTCCTGGAGGGCGGCGGCGGCGTCCGGATCGGCTGACATAAGGGTGCCCGGGAAGCGGTCCTCGACCGCGGGGGGAAGCACGAAACGCTGGATCGGCGCCTGGGTCGCCGCCTCGGTAAGCGGGAGGTCCCTCCCCGCCGGTTCGGTCGGACGGGTCCCCGGCCCCCCCAGCACGACCAGCAGGACGGCCGCGGCCGCGGCCGAGACCAGTAAGGGGAGCGGGCGGATCAGTCCCCGCAGTTCCTCCTGCCGGGCCTGGCGGTGCACGGCCCGCTTGACCACCCAGGCCAGTTCAGGACCCGCCTCCACCTCGCCCAGCCGTCGCAGGTCGACGACCAGCCGCCGCATCCCCTCCAGCCGGTCGTGACAGGCCGGGCAGGTCTCGAGATGTTCGGAGATCTCCCGCTCGATATGCGCCGGCAGGGAACGGTCGAGCCAGGCGCTGAACATCTGCGCGTAGTGCCCGCAGAGATCGGTCGGTTCAGTGTGGTTCATACCAATCACCCAGCTTCTCCTGCAGCAGTAGTCTACCCCGGTTCAAACGGGATTTCACGGTCCCGACCGGTACCTGGACGATTCCGGCGACCTCCTCGTACGACATCCCCTGCATGTCCCGGAGGATGACCACCTCCCGGTACCGTTCGGGCAGATGCGCCACCGCCTCGGTCAGCGCCTCCACCGCCATCCGGTCCTCGGCCGAACGTTCGGGGCCGCTGCCCGGGTCGGGCAGTTCCAGTTCCGGCCCCTCTCCACCCGCCTCGGGCGCGCCCAGCCGGAGCATCCGCCAGCGCTTGCGGCGCCGCCATTCACTGCGGGCCAGGTTGCCCGCGATGGTGTAGATCCAGGTCGAGAAGGAGGCGATATGCCGGAACTCGCGGCGCTTGCGCCAGACGCGGAGGAAGGTCTCCTGGAGCAGGTCTTCGGCCACCTCGGAGTCCTTCAGGAAACGGAGGAGGTAGCCGTAGAGACGGTCGTAGTAGCGGTCCACAAGCAGGTCGAAGGCGACCCGGTTGCCTTCCAGGGAACTGGAGAGCAGCGCCTCGTCGGTCATCCGGGGCAGTTCGCTCTGCTCGATCGTCTTCTTGGTCAAGATCATGGCTCCCCCGTCGCCTCCTCCTTCTTTACTACCCGGCGACGGTGTTCCGGTTCCAGTCCCTTCGGTCGCCGGGCGGGCCCTGGCCCTCCCCTCCCTCTGTGACGCGGCCGCGCGGCCGGGGTTCCCGGGCCACGACCAGGCCGATCAGGGCAAGCAGGGAACAGAGGAGCGGGAGCCAGTCCCCACCGCGG
>CAZFHZ010000158.1:0-6587 GCA_964519015.1 uncultured Gemmatimonadota bacterium
TAGATGTAGGTGTTGCGCACCATGAACTCTTTGAGGATGTCGTTCTGGATGGTGCCGGCCAGTTGGTCGAGCCGCACCCCCTGCTCCTCGGCGGCCACGATGTAGAGGGCCAGGATGGGGAGCACCGCTCCGTTCATGGTCATCGACACACTCATCCGATCGAGCGGGATGCCGTCGAAGAGGATGCGCATATCGAGGATGGAGTCGATGGCCACGCCGGCCATACCCACGTCCCCGGCCACGCGCGGGTGGTCGGAGTCGTAGCCCCGGTGGGTGGCCAGGTCGAAGGCGATCGAGAGCCCCTTCTGCCCGGCCGCCAGGTTGCGGCGATAGAAGGCGTTCGAATCCTCGGCCGTGGAGAAGCCGGCGTACTGGCGGATCGTCCAGGGCTGCAACACGTACATCGAGGCGTACGGGCCCCGCAGGAAGGGAGGGAGCCCCGGCACCGTCTCCAGATGATCGAGCCCCTCCAGGTCGGCGGCCGTGTAAAGCGGCTTGATCGGGATCCCTTCCGGGGAGTTCCAGACCAGGGTCCCGGGATCAACCCCGGCATGGGCGGCGGTCGACCGCCGCCAGCCTTCCGGATCAGCGATCGAGCCGCGCCGGTGCGGTTCGAAGGGTACCCGGCTGTAATCGGGCAGGCGGCTCACGGGAGCACTCCTTCCTCGGCCAGCAGCTCCCGGAGGGTGGCCTGCATATCACAGCCGTGGAAGATGAACCGGTCCACTCCTCCTTTCCGGTAGGCCCCCTCCTCTTCCCCCCCCCGCCCGGCCAGCACCACCGTACGGGCTCCGGCCGCTTTGAACGCGGCGGCCACCGGGACGGCCAGAGCGGTGTAGTGCCGGTCGGAGGAACAGAGCACGGCGATCCTCGCGCCACTCGACCGGAAGGCCTCGCTCGCCGCGGCAGCGTCGGCCAGGCCGCTCTGCGCGACCACCTCGAAACCACCGGCGGTGAAGAAGTTCCTCGCCCAGGTGAGGCGGGGGATGGCGTCGGCCGGCGGCCCCAGTCCGGCCAGGAAGACGCCGGGGCGGCGGCCCTGCCGGGTCCGGTGCGCATCGGAAGCGTCCCGCAGGGCCTCGAACCCTTCCGCCAGCCGGTGGACGGGCAGCGGCTCC
This sequence comes from uncultured Gemmatimonadota bacterium, assembly GCA_964519015.1. Taxonomy (GTDB): domain Bacteria; phylum Blakebacterota; class Blakebacteria; order Blakebacterales; family CAYUVJ01; genus CAZFHZ01. Next base: position 1,119 of record CAZFHZ010000158.1, read on the forward strand.
TGTTCGAGCGGGAGGAAGTTCCCGTAGAGGGCGGTGGTCATCGCGCCGATGGTGGCCCCCGCCTCGGCCGATTCCACGGCCGCGGCGGAGAGTGCGCCCGGCCGTTCCGGCCGGCCGGCCAGGGCGGCGGCCAGCGGTTCGGTCGCCCGCTCCCCGGCCCGAGCTCGCGCGGCCCGGGTTCGGGCGATGGCCTCCTCCAGCAGCGCCATCGGATCGGGGACGGGTCGGACGAGAGGTTCCTCCGCTGGGTCGGGGAACTCGCTCACCCCGACCACCGGGTCGCGTCGCCGGGCCAGATTCTCTTGTCGCGGTGTGAATCCCTGGGAGATCTGATCGGCCACCTGGCCGCTCTGGAGCAGCGTGCCCAGCCCGCCGGCGGCTTCGATACTCTGGACCAGCGCCCAGGTCCGCTCGGCCAGCTCGTCGGTCAGGCGCTCCACGTACCAGGCGCCGCCGGCCGGATCGACGACCCGGTGGAGACCCGATTCCTCACGCAGGATGAGCTGGGTGTTGCGGGCCAGGCGTCGACCGAGCGTCTCGGACGGTCCGAGGAGGGCGTCGAAGGGCTCGGTGGTGACCTCCTCGGCGCCGGCCACCGCGGCCGCGAAACAGGCGACCGTGTTGCGCAGCAGGTTGACCCAGGGGTCGCGCCGGGTCAGCACCCGCGCGCCGGTCCGCACATGCAGATGCATGGCCCCGGCCGACTCCGGGCCGCCGGCCGCGCCGATCACCAGCGACCAGAGGGTGCGGGCGGCGCGCAGCTTGGCCGCGGCCTTGAAGAAGTGGCTCCCGACGGCCAGGGTGAAACGGATCTGCCGGGAGGCGGTGGCCAGGTCCAGACCGGCGTCGGTGAGGGCACGCAGGTAGGCGATCCCGGTGGTCATGGCATAGGCCAGGTCCTGGACGGCGTCGGCTCCGGCGGCGTGATAAGGGGTGGTATCCACCGTTACCGACCGCACCCCGGGGCGTTCGGCGGCGGTCCAGACGGCCAGGTCGGCCAGGTGAGCGAGCATGGTCTCGAGCGGTGCGGGGAGCCGCCCCTCCCGGGCCAGGGTGCCGAAAGGATCGGCCCCGAACCCGCCGGCGGCCGACTCGGCCGGCACCCCGCGGGACCGCCACCACGTCTCCAGCAATGCGGCCGCCGGCAGGAAGGCGGCCCCCGGCAGCAGCACGATCGGGGTGCGCTCCGGGGCCACCCGGGCCAGAGCTGTCTCCAGGTCGACCGGAGACCATATCCCGCACCCCCCGCTCCCGGACCGGACCGGGCCCGGAACGTCCGCATCGAAGCCGGCCCGGGCACTGCGGTCGAGCCGCAGCAGCACACCCCCGGTGCCCCCGGCCAGGTCCTCGGCGATCCATTCGGCGGTGGTCGCCGGATCGGGGTGGGCGAGTTCCTGGAGCACCCGCCAGCCTCCGTCGGCGTTGCCGAGCGGACGGGCGCCGCGGGTGAAGGGAGAAGTGCCCGGGAATCCGGACGGGTCGCCGTAGGCCGGCCAGTCGTCCATGGTGCAGACTGGGAAGAGGTCGATCCCCTCGTAGGTGGTGGTGACCAGGCGCTCCTTGAAGGACGCCCCTTTCAGGTCCTCCTCCACCAATCGCCGCCACTGCTCGTAGTCGGCCGGCGGGAAATCGTCACCGATGGTGAACTCGCTGTCGGCCATGAACCCCGTTCCCTCGAGACGGTACCGGGTGGGTGCGATGAGACTGCAAAGCAGCACGCGGGGGGCGCCGAGTCCAGCGGAAAAGGGAGCCGGCTCGGGCCGGGCGAATCAGCGCTCCCGGCGCCCCTCCCCCGGGGGGGCCGGCGGCAGGGCGGCGGCCGTGTTGTGGGCCAGCACCCGGTCCTTGGCCACCAGCACGCAGGCGGGGAGCAGCAGGCGGCCGAGGGTGGCCGCATCGTGGCCCACACACTGCCCGAGCACCACGGCCAGCTCCACCCCTTCCCGGCGGAGCAGCTCGGCCTGGGCATGCGAGTTGCAGATTGACTCCGAAGTGCCCGGGCGGACCTTCTCGGCATCGGTCAGACCAAGCCGTTCCTTGGGAACCGCCCCCGCCTTGCAGCAGATCCCGGTGACCTGGAAACCGTTGGCCTCCAGGATACGGCCCAGCACCGCGGCCTCTTCCCGCAGCCCCACGCAGAAGGAGAGACCGATACGGCCGGCACCCAGCCGCCCGGCGAAGACCATCAGTTCCTCGAGCCGGCAAGGGGGGCGGCCGGCGGCGATACGCTCCTGCTCCCATTCCGCCATCCCCCGGGAGAGGGTGGACGGGCTGGGCCCCTCGGCTCCTTCGGGGGGCGGCCGGAAACAATTGGACTCGGCGTAGAGGGCATCGTGCAGGTAGCTCGGACTGGTGTAGAGGGCCGCCGCGGGATTGTGTCGCAGGCGCACGTCGCGGGCCACCAGGACGGTGACCGGGGCATGCGTGGCGGCCAGCAGGGCCACCTCGTCGGCTACCGGCAGACCGACCACGACGTTCAGGTCGGTCCCCGCCTGGGCGAAGTGGTGGGCCTGGGCTCCGGGATCCTCCGGTTCCCCCTCCCAGGGGAGCACCGCCTCCACTCCGTCGCGGGCCAGCAGGTCGGCGAAGCGGTGCGCCTCCCGCCCGGTGTCGCGACCGTGGGCGATCCCCACCCTCAACCAGCCCATGCGCTGGATGAAGGTCCGGGTCTCCTTCACGCGGGTCCAACGTCCGTATCCTTCCGCCTCGATCCGGGCCGCGACCAAGGCCCGCCGACGATCCTCCGCGTCCTCATAGAGCCAGTCGAAGTCGGGGAAGGGTCCCGCCATTGGACATTCATCCCCCCCGCCGTCGGTCCGGCCGAGGCGGCAGACGTAGGTGCGGCAGTTCGTGCAGTCTGCGCTCATCGCCCCCTCAGCGCCCCGGACCGGTTCGGAACCCGATCTCGTCCACGATCACGACCCCTTCCTTCGAGCGGTCGAAGCGGAAGCCGACCGCCACCAGCCGGGCGGGATCGAAAGCGGGATTGGCCGCCCGGAAGCGGGCCAGAGGGATCGTGATCGTCTGCAGGACCGGCTCGCTCGACTTCCCGTAACGACGCTCCATGGACTTCAGGCGGGTGAAACGAGCTTTGAAAGGGGGCATAAGACGGTACAACGTGCTCAGAGCGACCTCAGAACTATCACCCTGCGCATCCGTGCATACGATCGTCCAATCCAGTGGCTCTACCGGCTTATCTTCTTTATCAGCCTTCTTATCGGATTCTTCCTGCTCCTCATTACTCGTAAGTACGTCCTTAGAAGTGGTCGTGTTCTCATGAGCTTCTTGTTGTTCTTGTAGACTCTCTTTTGACTCCTGAACCTTTTTGGCTTTCTTCTTTGCTTTATCACGCTCTTTCTTGGCCTTCTCGGCCAGTTCATCATCCTCATCGGGCTTCTTTGGCTTCTCGTCGGCCTGGGCCGCCGAGAAGACCAGGGAGGACGTGTTATCGAGCCGCCAGGTCGAGGCCAGGCCGGCCGGGAGGGTGACCCGGTAGCAGGCCGGCAGGGTGTCCGGAGCCGCTGCCAGGGGGACCTCGCCGGACGTCGAGTCCTCTTCGGCCGCAGCCGAACGCCAGCCCAGGTAGACCGCCTGGTTGTCACGCAGGGAGGAGCCGGAACGGAAGCCGATATCCTCTTCCCGCCAGGTGGCCAGCCGGGCCCCCTCCAGGTGGGTACCCGGAAGGGTGCCCGTGGTCACGTCGATGTCCTCGCCGTAGTCGCAGACGTAGCGCACCGAGGCGTCGGCATACCGGCTGATATAGTAGGTCTCGGGCAGCCACTGCCGGGCCCGGCGCCAGTCCTGGAACATCGGCCGGTACTCGGCCCGGCCGTGCAGGACCGTCTCCAGGAAACCGGAGATCCAGACCCGGGCCACCCGGCGTTGCTCCTCGCCCTCCAGGAGCGCCTTGCGGTTGAGCATCAGCCCCCCCGGCATCCCCCAGTCGGAGTCCCCCCAGACCGTGTTGAACTGCCCGTGGTTGGCCCGGTAAACGTAGAGCGAGGTCTTGAACTCCCGGCTGCCCGGCGAGAGGACGATCCGCTTCCAGGTCCGGTCCCCGGAGAAGGAGGAGACGTCGCCGTCGTGGGAGCCGTGGAGGAGCAGGTAGTCGATATCGGAGAGGGGCGTGTACTGGTCGGTCGGCCGGTACTGGCCGTCCACCGGCGCGATGGCCACCACTCCCCGGATGGCGAAACCGTAGTCGAAGGAAACATTGGCGTCGTCGGGATAGTGGCTCAGCCGGTTGAAGGCGGCCGCCACCGCCACCGCCTCACCGCCCCGCGAGTGCCCCATCAGCGCGATCCGGTCCAGGTCGACCTTCCCCTGGAAGGGATTCCCCTCATCGCCGTTCCAGTCCCGCCAGACCTTGAGGTGCTCGAGCAGCACCCAGCCCCGGGCGTCGTTCTCGGTCCGGTAGTTGTCCGTCCAGTCCCCGTTCAGGAAGTTCTCGTCCACCGAGACCAGGATGAAGCCCCGGCTGGCCAGCAGCTCACCCAGGTAACCGTAGCCGGGATCGGAGTAGTCGCGCATCGAGTGGTTGCCGTGCACGATCAGCACCAGGGGGAAGGGCCCCTCCCCTTGTGGGTACCAGACCCGGCCGTTGATCGGGAAGGCCCGTCGGTCGAAGCCCCAGTAGCGGTTGCGCAGCTTCGCCTTCCACCCCTTGATCCGATTGACGAAAGGCTTGGCGTCGATGGGCACGGTCTTCAGGTCGGCTTCGTCCCCGAACTCAGACCGGACATCGTCACCGCTGCCGTAGGTCAGGGTGTGTACCCGGTAGGGTCCCGGTTCCCCCGGGTCGGGCAACTCGAGCAGCGGGATCTCTTCATGGACGGCCTCGGTCACCTTGAGCAGTCCCTCCTCCGTCCCCCTCTGGAAGAGGAAGATGAAAAGCCAGGTGAACGCGCCGACGGCCACCACCAGCAGGGCAGGCACCAGAATGCGCTTGAAGCGGGGAGCGTCCCGGAAGGTCGGACCGGTCAGCACGGCCAGCCCCCCGCCGACCAGGGCGGGCATCACCACGACCCAGAAGAGGAGGGAGGTCCCCCGGCCGGGAAGCTGGAGCAGGTTCTGGACCACTACCACGGCCCCGACCAGGGCCCCCGTGGTCCAGCGAGGAAGCCGGGCCAGGATGGAGAGGACCAGGGTCGCCCCCACGGTGGCCAGGGCCAGGAAGGCGGCGGTGATCAGGGCCATCAGCAGGGCGTCGGGAGCCGCCCCCCAGTGGTTGCGGAGCAGGGTCCCGTTCCAGGCGGCGATCAGCAGCACCGCCAGGTAGGCCCCGGCGGCCGCGCCCCGGCGGGCCCGGACCGAGGGGACGAGCCGGGCCAGCCAGAAGGTCAGGCCGGTCCATCCGCCGCGCACCCGGGCACGCAGGCGGGACCAGCGGGTGGGTTCGGTGACCGGACGGTTCATGCTCCCTCCCCTTTCTGCCCGCGCCAGTGCCGGCCGTAGACGAGGTCGTCCAGA
>CAZFHZ010000159.1:0-6550 GCA_964519015.1 uncultured Gemmatimonadota bacterium
AATTCCAGGCACTCATTCCGTTGTGGGCTCAAAGCGATGTGCTGGCCGTGTTCGACGACAGGCTCATGAGGACGACCCTGTTGAGGACGGATGGCACGCTCGTCTCAATCACATCCTTGCCACCTGGTGCGGCTGCGCCATTTCAGATCCATCCTCTCAGCCAGAGTGGAATGCTCCTGTACTATTATCACCAGATCCAATCCACCGGCAGCGAAACTCATTACTGGCAAGAGACAATATTTCTGGCAGCCAATGGCGACACAATTGGGACAGTTGCTTCTAGTCGCATCCGGATCGGGAAATGGTTCAGACATGGGAATGGAGTAGGTTATTCACGCATTGTATTCGGTCCGATGTCCCAACTTATCTTCCATCCCGAACGAGGTATTCTGAGCTATCACAGTGACCTTCCGGAACTTCGTTGGATCACGCCGACTGGGGCGGTGGAGCGGATCATGCAGCTGGAGCTTCCGGTGGAACACCCCACCGCGGAGGAGATACAGGCCGTAGGGAGGCTCTGGGACCAGCGGGTAAGGGATGCAAAAGGGCAGACACTTGAGAGTTACTATGAGAACTCTCGTCGGCTCCTCGAATTTGCCGATCCTAAAGCCTACTGGCCAGGAGTTGTACTCGATGACAATGGTTTCATCTGGTTGATGAAGCATCGAGACTACTTGAGGGATCCAGCCACCCAGCATGAATGGACGCTTCGTCTCATAAGTCCCGAAGGGGAGTACCTTGGTGACGCTGTCTGGCCGGTGAATACATCCCGGATCTCGCGAGGACACCTCCTGAGTGTGGTCGAGAACAAGGATACCGGCGCGGTTGATTTCATTATGTACCGGGCCAGGTCAACGATTCCGGGATTCCTCTACAGGTAGAGTGTGAAGAACGGTGCATAATTCAACTGGAACGGATCACTGACGATAAATACGGACAGACATAGGGAATGCCATGTGCCGTAACAGCGTCAAGTGGCTCTACCGGGCCGATGATAATTTCAGATGGGATTCCGGCCTGGAGATAGACGAGGACATGGTCTTCCGGGACGAGCGGGGGGCGATCCGCCTGATCCTCGAGCGGGGAGGGCGCATCACGGTCACCCGCGGCTATGCCTGGAACGGATGCAGTCCCAAGTTCTGCTTCCTCGACCTGCTCATCGGCACGTCCGACGGGGTCGTGCATGCGCGGACCGGACGTCCCAAGACCTACTTCGCCTCCATGGTGCACGATGCGCTCTACCAGTTCCTGCAGGCCGACTCACCCGTCAATCGCCGCCAGGCGGACGCCTGCTTCCTGCGCCTGATGGCCGAATCCGAGTTCGCGCTTCGCTACCTCTACTGGGCGGCGGTCCGGCTCTTCGGCTGGCTCGTCTACGGGGCTAAGAAGACCCGGCGGGGATGGCAGGGCAGCCGCCTTGCCGTCCGGGAACTCGCGATGGAACAACGTGAGGACATTTGAGAAGGAGGTGAGAGAACCTCATGTGAGAAGTGACAGCTGCACTGGAGTTCTTCGGGTTCGACGGAGTTCAAGGATGACTTGAGGCAGCACAGGATCCAACTGGCAAAAGGGTTACAATGCGGCGTTGGGCACTACTTGTACTACCTGTTTTGGTATTGGCCTACGGTTGTACTGGCGGCCACGAGAATCAAGAGACTGGTCCAGTCCAATCCCTGATCAGCAATCAACCAGAATTCAAGGAATGGCAGAGTCTCTTCCGTATCGGTACACCTGAGTTCTACGGTGTTGACGGGCCCGCAGAGCATCCTCTGGCCTGGATCAGTCCGATCCAAGTAGGTCCGGGACCGCGAAACAGTATCATCGTACTTGAGGATAGGACGCCTGACATCAAGGTGCTCTATCCTGGCGGCGAGGTGTTGTCGCTTGGCAGAGGATTAGGCAGTGGACCGGCTGAATTCCGGGACCTATTCGGGGCCGCCTGGAATGAACAGGTGGGGATTCTGATCGCTGATGGTCCCAATCAACGGATCACACTCTTCACAGAGGACGGTGAATACGTTCGAGATCTACATCCGGAGACTACCTGCGATCAATTAGCGCTATCAGGAACCCGTCTGTGGGCGACTGCTTTCGCAGGTTCCATTCCGGATCGCGTCTTTGGAATCGACGTCGGTACGGGGGACGTTCAAGTTGAAGTTGGGGGCCTCTACACGGAGGAACCGTGGGCAAACAGTCGGTTCAGCGTAAAGGCAAACATCGCTGCAACCGACAGTCATCTGTTTGTCTCAGTGAGCTACCCGTACGAGATCCAGGAGTACGATAACGACGGGAAACTCATCGCGATCTTCGGACGCCGTGTCGATTGGTTGGGGCCGCCAGAAGAAATGGATCTCGGTCCATTCGGGACTTCAATGGCCCCCAAGGGTGGTACCGTTGGTAGGATCGCGGTCCTGCCGGACGGTAGGACAATGGTTCAGCTATATAGGAGAAAGACAGTGGGGACCTTACCAAACGGGCTTCCCGACATCGAATCGACTATGTACTACGACATCTTCTCTGCCGAGGGCCGCTGGCTGACAACGATCCCTGGCGAAGCACTTCTTCCGGGAGCACGGACCGGTGCATGGACAATCGCGTCCGATGGTGCGTTCTGGAGTATTGTCTGGGGCGACTTCCCCCGGATCGCTCGTGTTCCTCTAGGATTCGTACGGTAGGGGTATGCATGAGATGCTGCCCTGCATGTTCGATTGCAGAGGGACGCGGAAAACCAGGGACATCGGTAACAGTACTCCCCGAGCACTAAGCTCACATGTTTCCAGAAGCTAGAGATGACAGTGCAGGTTGCGGACACGCCTTCTGCCGGCCGAGTGGTTGCGCGGAGTGCTGAGAGGGCAGGGGAAGATGGACCGAGCGCGACTGTTGAGACGTCTGGATACGGCCTGGGAGGCCCTCGTTGATTCCTACGCCGGCCTGACGGAGTCGGAGATGACGGTGCCGGGGGTGACCGGGACCTGCCGCTCTCCAAGGTGCTGCGGCAGCGGGATGAGACCCACCAGCGCTTGCTCGACTTCCTCCTTAGCGTCCCGGAAGCGCAGTTCAGCGGGGAGAACCGCTTCCGCCGCCGCTTGCGACTGGACACTTACGGTCATTACCGGCGACACTCCACGGCGATACAGCGATGGCGGGAACAACGGCACGAGCGGTAGGAGGACACCATGTTGATCGAGGTCCATAATCACATCGTCTCGGAACTCGACCAGAGTTCCCGGACCGACACGGTCTTCGTCGTCAGTGCGGTACTCTTCAACCTGGTCGTCCTGGGGATCAACTGGGGAGTGGCCTCGAATGCCCACAATCCGGAGGGGCAGGCGGGGGGGAGCGACTTCATCCTGGCGATCCTCATACTGGCCACCCTGCTCATCAATGCCTTCTCGATCCGGGCGCTCGCCGCCGGCCGCCAGACCCGCACCATGCTCCTCACCGGCATTATGGCCATGTACCGAGACCAGGGTGTCGACAAATACTACGACCCGAGTTTGCTGGACACCTATAGCGCCCGCAACAAGCTCTTTACGGCTGTCCTCGTGGTACTGGCCGCGATCGCGGTCATCGTGCCGATGGTCGAGCGATTGTCCGGATAACGGACGGCGAGTCGTCCTACCGGCAAGAGCGCTACCACCGCCACGAACGGACGGCTAGACTCCCGGCATGGGTTCACCGGTTCAACTGCCCTTCTGGCTCTTCCTGCTCCTGCTCGTGCTGGCGCTGGTGGCGGTGCTCGACCGCCTGCTGTTGCCGGGGGTGCGCCGCTATCTGCGCACCCGGGTCAACCGGGTGGTGGATGAACTGAACCTCCGGCTCCACCTGAAGATCCGCCCCTTCGAACTGACCCGCCGCCAGGTCCTGATCGACCGGCTGAGCTTCGACCCGGAGGTCATGCAGACGGTCGAAGTGCTGGCGCGGGAGCAGGGAGCTCCGCGTGAGGAACTGATGCGGGAGGTCGGGCGCTACGCCCGGGAGATCGTCCCCGCCTTCAATCCCTACTTCTACTTCCGGATCGGCTGCTGGGTGGCCCGGCGCTTCGCCCAGTCGATCTACCGGGTCCGGTTGGGTTACTCCGACGAGGCCGGGCTGGCGGCGGTCCCGGAGGACGCCAGCGTGGTCTTCGTGATGAACCACCGCAGCAACATGGACTACATCCTGGTCTCCTACCTGGCCGCCGCCCGCACGGCGCTCTCCTACGCGGTGGGGGAGTGGGCCCGGACTTGGCCGCTCCAGTCGCTCATCCGCTCGATGGGGGCCTACTTCATCCGGCGGGACAGCCGGAGCAATCCGCTCTACCGGAGGGTCCTGGAGCGCTACGTGGCCATGGCCACCCAGGCGGGGGTGGTCCAGGCGCTCTTCCCCGAGGGGGGGCTGAGCCGCGACGGCACCCTCGGGGCCCCGAAACTCGGTCTGCTCAGTTACATGCTCCGCTCCTTCGATCCGGCCCGGGGGCGGGACCTGGTCTTCATCCCGGTCGGGATCAACTACGACCGCGTCCTGGAGGACCGGAGCCTGCTCCTCCGGCTCGACCCGCAGGCCCCGAAGCGGGGGCGGTTGCGCGCGGCGACCCGGACCGTGTCCTTCCTGGGTCACAACTTCCTCCTGATGCTCCGCGGGGGATGGCACCGCTTCGGGTACGCCTGCGTGAACTTCGGCCCGCCGCTCTCCCTCCGCGACTGGCTCCGGGAAGGGGACCGGAGGCTCGAAGTGGAGGATACCGACCGGATGCGGGGAGAGGTAGCCGACCTGGGCGCGGAACTGATGCGCCGGGTCGGGACGATCGTGCCGGCTCTGCCGGTGGCGCTGGTCGCCACCGTCCTGCTCGAACAGCGGGAGCGGGCGGTGAGCGCCCTGGAATTGAAGGCGGAGGTGCATCAGCGCATGCGGCGGCTGGAGGAGCGGGGGGGGCACGTCTACATCCCGCGGAGCGACCGCGACTACGCGGTGACGGTCGGCCTGCGCATGCTCACCCTGCGCCACCTGGTCGAGGAGCGGGACGGCCTCTACCGGACGGTCCCGGACGAGGCCGAGGTGCTCCACTACTACGCCAACAGCATCGCGCACCTGCCCGGAGCCCGGGGCGATGGATGAACCAGCCCCGGCCCGCTCGCGGGTCATCCTGCTGCACGGGCTGCTGCGCACCCCCCGGAGCATGTCCGGACTACGACGCGCCCTCGGGCGGGCCGGCTTCGATGCCCTGGCCTGGGGCTATCCTTCCCGGCGTCTCCGCCTGGCCGAACATGTGACCGGGATGGTCGAGCGCCTGCGCGGGCTCGGGCCCTCGGCCGAGCCGGTCCATTTCGTGGGGCATTCGCTCGGGGCGCTGATCATCCGGGGGGCGCTCCAGGAGGAGATGCCCTTCCCGCTGGGCCGGCTGGTCATGATCGCCCCGCCGAACCGGGGGGCCCGGCTGGCCGTCCGCTTCGGGGCCCACCCGGTGGCCGGCTGGATCTACGGCCGGCCGACCGAGGACTTCCGGGCCGAGGCCCTGGACCTGGAGGGGTTGGGCGTGCCGCCGCTCCCCTTCGGGATCATCGCCGGACGCCGAGGCTTCCACCCGGTCAACCCTTCAGCCTGGCTGGGATTGATGGAGACGGCCGGCGGCGAGCACGACGGGACGGTCGCGGTGACGAGCACCCGGCTGGAGGGGATGGCCGACTTCCTGGTGGTGGATGCCCACCATACCTTCATCTGCAACCACCCGGAGGTGATCCGGGCCACGGTCGCCTTCCTGCGTAATGGGCGGTTCCAGTATGCGCACTCATCATAAGCGTTCTCATCCCACGGTCGACACGGACTGCGCTAGAGCGGTCGCCTTCTCTTATGTCTATGCCATCCTGTTCCTGGCCGCCTGTTCTCAGAAGGAAGTTCAACCGACCGAGCACACCTTCTCGATACGAGAGGAGAACGGTGTCACCATCGCCGAGAATCTCGGTGGTCCCAAGAACAATGAACCACTTTTCACCTTTGCGGATACCGTTCGGATCCAGGAAGACGAGTCTCAAAAAGAGAGTCTGCTGGTCCGTCCACAATGGATGGGTATCGATGAGGACGGGATGCTCTATGTCATGGATGTCGAGGGGGGTACCGGTAAGTCCCGGATTCTACTGTTCGACCAGGAGGGGCGATTCGTTCATCCGATCGGCCGTTCAGGGCAGGGACCGGGTGAATATGTCGCTCCCACAATCATCGCCCTCCAGGATGGGTTGGTCTCGGTTTTCGACCGACCGCTCAATCGGTTGTCCCTCTTCTCACGTGATGGCACCCTGGTTCGGCTTACTACGTTCACGGCGGGGAAAGACGGCCTCCCCGATCGTATCTATACAGCGCCCGATGGGATACAAGTGGCCATTTATCAGTTCGTGGCGAAAGGCAAAGGATTGTTCAGAAAGGCTGTCCTGAAAACGCCGGAAGGTGAGACTATCGCCCGCCTCGAGACGCCCGTGTTCAGGCTTACTCAACCATTGCGAATGGGCAACGGACAGTGGAGCACCGAATCTCCTTTGAACGGGGTGTCGGACATTGAATTCGTTCCCGGTCGTGG
>CAZFHZ010000160.1:0-6295 GCA_964519015.1 uncultured Gemmatimonadota bacterium
GTCCTCCACCTTCACCCTGCTCGCTTCCCCGAACATCCGGCGCTACCGTGTGACGGGTGTCTTCGAGTCGGGGCTCTACGAATACGACGTCTCCTACTGCTACCTGGGGCTGAAGGCGGCCCAGGAACTGACCGGTATCGGCGGGGACGTCACCGGGATCGCCGTCAAGCTGGACGATATGTGGAAGGCCGATCGGCTCAAGGTGGCCATCGACCGGCTCCTCCCCTATCCCTACTACGTGCAGACCTGGATCGACCTGAACCAGAACCTCTTCTCCTGGATGACCATCGAGAAGTGGGCCATGTTCATTACCCTGGGACTGATCATCCTGGTGGCCGCCTTCAACATCGTTTCGACCCTGGTCATGGTGGTGCTGGAGAAGACCCGTGAGATCGGCATCCTGAAGGCGATGGGGGCCACCCGGGGGAGCATCCAGCGGGTGTTCATCACCCAGGGGATGCTGGTCGGTGGTGTCGGCACCCTCCTGGGGCTCATCCTCGGCTACGGCTTCTGCTGGGCGCAGCAAAGCTGGCGTATGATCTCGCTCCCCCCCGACGTCTACTTCATCTCCGCCGTACCGATCGACATGCGGCCGCTCGACTTCCTCCTGATCACCCTGCTCAGCCTGCTCATCTGCTATCTGGCGAGCCGGTACCCGGCCCACCGGGCGGCCGGGCTGGTGCCGGTGGAGGCGATCCGCGATGCCTGAGCGCCTTCCTGTGCTGAGCGCCCGGGGGATCTTCAAGAGTTTCCCCTCGGCCGACCTGACCCTGGAGGTGCTCAAGGGGGTCGACCTTGACCTCGAGGCGGGCCAGGTCGTCGCGGTGGTGGGGGCCTCGGGCACCGGGAAGAGCACCCTCCTCCACATCCTGGGCGCGCTCGACCGGCCCGATGCCGGCAGCGTGGTCCTGGAAGGACGGGACCTGGGCCGTCTCCCCTCCGAACCGCTGGCCGAGGTCCGCAACCGGCAGGTCGGATTCATTTTCCAGTTCCATCATCTCCTTCCCGACTTCACCGCCCGCGAGAACGTGGCCCTGCCCGCCCTGATCTCCGGCCTGACCCGGGAGGAGGCCTTCGAGCGGTCCGACGCCCTCCTCGCTGCAGTAGGTCTGCGGGAGCGGGCGCACCATCGTCCCGGCCGGCTCTCGGGAGGGGAGCAGCAGCGGGTGGCGGTCGCCCGGGCGCTGGTCAACCGCCCCCGGGTGGTGCTGGCCGACGAACCGAGCGGCAACCTGGACCGGGCTAGCAGCGAACGGCTCCACGAGGTACTCTGGGAGATGGGTCCCGCGGAGGGGCAGGCGCTGTTGGTGGTCACGCACGACCCCGACCTGGCCGCCCGAGCCGGGCGGGTACTGGAGCTGTGCGACGGCCGGCTCCACTCCCGCTAGCACGTCCTGTCCAACCCTCCCTCGAACCCCGGGAGGCCGATCATGCTCTGCCAGGACTGCGGCCAACGGGTCGCCACGGTCGTCTACACGGAGGTCTCGGAAGGTACCCGCACCGTCCTGCACCTCTGCCGCCCCTGCGTCGAGCGGCGCGGCATCCAGGCCCCCGACCTGAGCAATCCCCTGGAGGAGCGGTTCGACGTCCGTCCTTCCCCCGAACCCGGGAGCGGGGAGCCCCTTCCCGATCCCGACGACCCCTTGAGCTGCCCTGCCTGTGCCTGGACCTGGCGCCAGTTCCGCGAGACGGGCCGGCTGGGTTGCGGGGAGTGCTATTCGGCCTTCGCCGGACCGCTGAAAGGGGTGTTGGTGAAGATGCACGGTTCTGGGGACCACCTAGGGAAGAGCTACCAGGCCCCCCCGGCCGCCGCTGGAGGGGAGGAGGAACCGGCCGCGCTGAGGCGTCGGCTCGAGGAGGCGGTGGCCGGAGAGGATTTCGAGGAGGCGGCCCGGCTCCGTGACCGGCTCCGCCGGCGGGAGGACCCGGCCAGATGAATCCCACCGGGGAGGCCGGGGAGCGGCTGCAGGGGTGGATCCAGAACCCGCCGGGCTGGCTGCCGGCCGGGGGGGAGGGGATCCTCCTCTCCGTCCGAGTCCGGCTGGCCCGCGACCTGGCGGGTCGGTGCTTCCCGCAGCACGCTGACCTGAAGGAACGGGAGACCATCGAAGGGGAGGTGCGGATGGCCCTGGAGGAGAGCGTGGGAGCGCTGGCCGGGGGGGTATGGCTCGACCTGGGGGAACTATCGGAGTGGGACCGGCGTCTTCTTGTCGAACGCCGACTGGCCGGACCCTCCCTGGTCGAAGGGACCGGTCCGCGGGGGATCTACGTCGGTCCCGGGGAACGGTGCTCGGCCACGGTCAACGGCACCGACCACCTCCGGCTGCAGGCCATGTCGGGAGGAGATGAGTTGAAGGAGGCCTGGCGGATCGTCGACGGCCTGGATGACGAGCTCGGCCGCCGGCTCCGTTTCGCCTGGCGCCCCGACCTGGGCTTCTTGACCACCTCTCCGGCCGATGTCGGCACAGGTTTGCGAGCCGAGGTGCTGCTCCACCTGCCCGGCCTGGTCCTGACCGCCGATGCCGAAGCGGTCCTCCAGGGGGTCGTGCGGGTGGGGATGAACGTGCGCGGGCTCTATGGGGAAGGACGCACCGTGCACGGCAACCTCTTCCGGGTCTTCAACCAGATGACCCTGGGACGCTCGGAGATTGACGTACTGGGATCGGTGGATCGGGTCGTCCGACAGGTCGTCGAGACCGAGCGGAAAGCCCGTACCACACTCTGGACCGAGGCCCGGTCCGAGACCGAGGACAAGCTCCACCGGGCACTCGGGACGCTCCGCAGCGCCCGCTTGCTCTCGGTCCGGGAGGGCTTGAACCTGATCAGTGCCGTCCGACTCGGCTTGAACATGAACGTGCTGTCGGGCGTCCTAATAGATAGATTGAACAAGTTGCAGGTCCTGATGCTCCCCGGCCACCTGGCGAGGTGGGAGGGGAGGGACCTCGATCCGGCCGAGCAGGACTTCCTGCGGGCCGCCCTGGTCCGCAGCGAACTGGCCGCCGAAGGGGGAGGCACCACTTAGCATGAACGACATGTTCACCGACCGCGTGAAGCGTGTGATGCAGCTGGCCCGGGAGGAGTCCGCCCGACTCGGCCACGACTACATCGGAACCGAACACTTCCTGCTCGGGATCATCCGGGACGGGGAGGGGGTGGCCGTGAACGTGCTCGAGAACCTGGGGCTGGACCTCGACGAGGTGCGCCAGAGTATCGAAGACGCGACGGCCAACGTGGGCGGCTCCATGACGATCGGGCAGGTGCCCTTCACCCCCCGGGCCAAACAGGTCCTGGAGATCGCCGCTTATGAAGCCCGCGCCCTCAAGAGCAAGTTCGTCGGTACTGAGCACCTCCTGCTGGCCCTGGTCAAGGACAAGGATGGCTCAGCCAGCCAGATCCTCTCGGCCTTCGGCGTCAACTACAAGATGATCAAGGACGAGATCCAGAAGGTCGGGAGTGAGGAGGGGAGCGAGCGCCTGGACGCCAAGCCTGGGAAATCGAAGACCCCCTTCCTCGACCATTTCGGACGCGACCTCACGGCGCTGGCCGAGCGGGGGGAACTCGACCCCATCATCGGCCGCGAACGGGAGATCGAGCGAATCGCCCAGATCCTGAGCCGGCGCAAGAAGAACAACCCGGTATTGATCGGGGAGCCGGGGGTCGGCAAGACGGCCATCGTGGAAGGGTTGGCCCAGAAGATCGTGGACCGCTCGGTGCCGAAAGTGCTCGAGAACAAGCGGCTCATCAATATCGACATGGGCTCCCTGGTGGCCGGGACCAAGTTCCGGGGTCAGTTCGAAGAGCGCCTCAAGACGGTGATGAGTGAACTGCGCGGGGCCAAGAACATCATCATCTTCATCGACGAGCTGCACACCATCGTGGGGGCGGGTTCGGCGGAAGGGACGCTGGATGCCAGCAACATGTTCAAACCGGCTCTCTCGCGAGGCGAACTCCAGTGCATCGGCGCCACCACCCTCGACGAGTATCGGAAGACGATCGAGAAGGACGGCGCACTGGAACGGCGGTTCCAGCGGGTCATGGTTGACGCTCCGAGTCCCGACCAGACGATCGATATCCTGAAGGGACTGCGGTCGCGTTACGAGGAGCACCACCACGTCATCATCACCGACGAGGCCATCGAAGCCTCGGTCCGGCTCAGTGACCGCTACGTCTCCGACCGCTTCCTGCCCGACAAGGCCATCGATGTCATCGACGAGGCCGGCAGCCGCGTGCATCTGAAGAAGTACACATTCCCCCCCGAGATCCGGGAGATCGAGGACCGGCTGAAGGAGGTCCGCGAGGCGAAGGAATCGAGCGTCAAGAACCAGGAGTTCGAGAAAGCCGCCGAACTGCGCGACCGGGAGCGACGCACCCGGGAGGAGCTCGAGAAGGCCAAGCGGGATTGGGAGGCCACCATCCAGGAGACGAAGGTCTACGTCACCGAAGGGGACGTGGCCGAAGTGGTCTCGGGCATGACCGGCATCCCGCTCTTCCGGCTGGCTCGTTCGGAGTCGGAGAAGCTCCTCAACATGGAGAGCGAGATGAAGAAGCGGGTGGTCGGCCAGGAGGAGGCGATCCGGGCCGTCACACGGGCGATCCAGCGCACCCGGGCGGGGCTTAAAGACCCTAACCGGCCGATCGGTTCCTACATCTTCCTGGGCCCGACCGGGGTCGGGAAGACCGAGACCGCACGCGCCCTGGCCGCCTTCCTCTTCGACGACGAGGACAGCCTGGTGCGGGTCGATATGAGCGAGTACATGGAGAAGTTCTCGGTCTCCCGCCTCATCGGGTCGCCTCCCGGCTACGTCGGATACGAAGAGGGGGGGCAGCTCACCGAGAAGGTGCGTCGCAAACCATACTCGGTGATCCTGCTCGATGAGATCGAGAAGGCGCACCCCGATGTCTTCAACATCCTGCTCCAGGTGCTCGACGACGGGCACCTTACCGACGGGCTGGGACGCCGGGTCAACTTCCGGAACACCATCCTGATCATGACCAGCAACATCGGGACCCGCGACCTGGCCAAGGGGCGCTCGCTCGGCTTCCAGCCAGATGACCCCAACGTGAGCTACGACAAGCTCAAGGAGAAGGTCATCGAGGAGACTCGGAAGATCTTCAACCCGGAGTTCCTCAACCGGGTCGACGAGATCGTGGTCTTCCACAAGCTCGAGCGGACACATATCGACGAGATCATCGAGCTGATGCTCCGCGATCTCGACACCCGGATGGTCGAACGCGGGCTCTCCCTCACCCTCGACCCGGAGGCGAAGGGCCTGATTGCGGAGAAGGGATACGACCCGGCCTTCGGGGCGAGGCCGCTCCGCCGCACTATCCAGAAGCTGCTGGAGGATCCGCTCAGCGAAGAGATCATCAAGGGGCGGTTCGAGGAAGGGAGTTCGATCCGGGTGACCCGTCAGGGCGATGAACTGATCTTCGAAACGGTCGCCGGGCTCCAGGCTCCGGCCACCCTGGGGTCCGATGAGTAGTCCGGACGGAGGTGCCGCAACCGAGACCCCACTCGACCGCCGGCGGCGGATCCTCTTCTGGGTCCTCGCCTTCGTCATCATGGTCATCGCCGGCGCCTACCAGCGGCGTACCGGACCGACCTATGAACTGGAGGGCCGGGCGGCCTTAGGAGATGTGGTGGTGCGGTACGAGCTGACCCGTACCCACCCCGGAGTGGGGGACCAGGAGATCCGTCTCCCCGTCCCCGCGGGGGACATCCAGGGCACGCTCATCTGGAAACGACACGGGCTGGATGAGTCGTGGCAGGAGAATCCCATGTCCCGCGATGGGGAGGAACTGGTGGGCTTCCTGCCCCACCAGCCACCGGCGGGCAAGCTCGACTACCGGGTTCGACTCGACCGGGGATCCCTCTCCGTGATGCTGCCGGCCGAGGACTTTGCGGTCACCCGCTTCCGGGGGGACGTACCGGCCGTTGTACTGCTCGCTCACATCTTCTTCATGTTCGTAGGCCTGATGTTCAGTACCCGAGCGGGTATCGAAGCGCTCGCCTGCGGGGACCAGGCCAGGCGGATCGCCCTCCAGGGCTTCATCCTGCTCTTCATCGGCGGGATGATCCTGGGCCCCCTCGTCCAGAAGTTCTCCTTCGGCGCCTTCTGGACCGGTGTCCCCCTCGGCTGGGACCTGACCGACAACAAGACCCTTATCTTCGTGATCGTGTGGGGGTGGGCGCTCTGGGAAAGCCGGGGCGGTCGACCGGCCCGCTGGTCCATGGTGGCCGCGGCGGCCATCACGCTGCTGGTCACAGCGGTTGCCACGCTGCTGGCCGCCTTTG
>CAZFHZ010000161.1:0-6186 GCA_964519015.1 uncultured Gemmatimonadota bacterium
TGCAGGAAGAGGCCGATCGCCAGCGCGGGTAGAGTCATGATCCAGACTTGGGCATACCGTTTCTTCGGATTCATGGGCGTCACCCCCGCTTGAAAGGTCAGGATATGTACTACAGGTAGAAGTCGAAAATGCTATCCATCAGTTCGCTGGTCCAGGTGTCGAAGCCATCGTTCGCGAACACACCCCCGTTGGAGAAGAACAGATAGGTGAATTGCCTGGCCGGCACCCGGTAAACGTAGTTCAGGTAACCCGTGGAGAATCCACCGTGACGATAGGAAGGTGAGGAGTCGTAACGGCCGACCATCCACCCGTATCCGAAATTATCCTGGCCGCCGGTATACCCGGTGAAGGCGAGTTCCAGGGTTGATTGCCGGATGATCTGGTCGGTGTACAGGGCCTGATCCCATTGAAAGTAGTCGTTAAAGGTCGTGTAGATACCCATCGGGCCATAAGTGTACAGGGAGTACTGATAGCGCTGATTCTGCTCATTGTATGGCTGAGCCACGTTCGAAGGAACCACCGAGGACGCGTGTCGCACGAAGGTGGAGGACATCCCCAGCGGTTCGAAGATTTCGTCATGAAGGAAGTCCGGAAAGCTCTGTCCGGTGAGTCGTTCGACCAACATCGCCAGGATCAGGTATCCGGTATTGCAATAGGCCGTTTGCTCCCCGGGAGTGAAGTCCAGCGTTGGATCGGCCATGACGAGGTCGAGGGCCGCCTGGTTCGTCAGGCCGTCGATGGCCTCCGGGCTGTCTCCCGTGATGGCGGTGTAGTTGGGTATCCCCGACTGGTGGGTCAGAAGATGATGAACCGTGATGGCCGACCAGGCCGCCGGGAACTCCGGGAAGATCGAGACGATCGGCGTCTGGAGCGTCAGCAGGTCACGTTCGTAGAGGATGAGGATCGCCACGGCGGTGAACTGTTTCGTCAGGCTGGCGGTCCGGCACGGCGTATCGGATGAGAAGGGGACGGCCGTCTCAATGTTCGCCATCCCCCACCCCCGAGTGAAAGCGACAGCACCGTCGTGGATGACGATGAAACCGAATCCGGAACCCGCGGGATTCATCCGTTCCGTAACGAACGTCTCCATGCGTTCCCAGAATTCGGCTTCGGTCTCGGACCGACCCACGGGCCGATCGCATCCCGACACCCAGACCGCGATCACCAGCAGAAACACGGCTGCCCGCCGGAGGACGCCGGGAGACATCGTACGGGGCACTCGGATCCGATCGGTCATGGGATCACGGCGGGGATACTGCCCGGCGCACCGGGGCAACGGGGAAGGGCCTGCTTCCGGTAACGAAGGATTCGATGAAGAGCCGCGCTGCGCCGTACTTGAGGACGTCGCTGTCGACGCCGGGGCTGTGGTAGGAAGTCATCCGGTCGGAGTTGGCCAGGGCCACGAAGGTCAGTTGACGCTCAGGCACCCGCACGATCAGGGCGGAATCGGCCGGACCCCACCCGTGATGCCAGACGATCCTGATGCCCTCGTGCACGTGTACGAACCACCCGAGGGCATAAGGCAGGAGATTGCCGTCGCCGTCCAGGGCCGGCGCGAAGACTTCTGCCCAGGTGTCGGCGGTCAGGAATTGGCCTGCGTCGATCGCCATGGAATAGCAGGCGACATCCTCCGCCGAGCCCATGAGTCCCGCAGCGGTGCAGAAGAAATCGAGATGCCTCCCCCGCTCGACTCGCCCGTTCCGCCAGCAGTATGGAGCGGTAATGTTGGTGATGAAGGATGATCGGTCGAGTCCCGACTCTTCGAAGCTGGCGCGTTCCGCGACATTCGGCGCCGTGTGCATCAGGCCGAGTGGTTGCAGGATCCGCTCGCAGACGCGACGGGCGAAGGTCTCCCCGGTGGCCTGCTCGATGACCTTATCGAGTTCCGCGAATCGGCCTCCGTTGTAACGGAACTGGGTGCCCGGAACTCCCTCCGAGGTATGGGAGAGCAGATGCCGGATCCGGATGGTCCCTTCGCTGGTCAGGAAAATCCCATAGTCGCTGACGGGATCGTCCAGAGAGATGAGACCCTCCTCCACCAGTTGCATGGTGATGGTTGCGGCGAAGGTCTTGGTGAGCGAGGCCAGGGCGAATGACGTGATGGGAGTTGCCGGTCGTTCGGCGTCCACATCGGCCAAGCCGAATCCCCGGGACCAGACGATTTCCCCGTTCTGAGCGATGGCCGCGGACAGGCCCGGGATCTGGAGCAGGACGCGCAGGCTGTCGAGTTCGGCTTCGAACCCGGTGAGTCCGTCGATGCGCTCAACGATGATCGGGCGGAGCGATTCGGGGCGGGTCGGACCCGAACAGCAGGCGCAAAACAGCATAGCCGTGACCCACCAGAAGGTGGACCGCCCGACCCTCATGGCGCCGGTGTTCACCGTGCGATCGCGACCGAAACGAGGAGACGTGCCTCCAGCCAGTTCGCGTCCCACCCCAGCCGTTCATCGTCCTTGTAGACACGAGCCGTGTGGTAGCGCGCCCCCAGATCAAGGGAGAGGGGGCCGACGGGCAGCAGGCATCCAGCCCCGATATTCCAACCGCTGATTCGATCGCTCTCCTCAGAATTGGTCAGATTAACGGCTTCTATTTTCATGGTCATCCGGTACCGGGTCAGACCAGCCTGCAGGTAAGGATGCAGCGGTATCCGGGGCAACGGGGTGACCCGCATCCCCACTCCGATCATGGGTGCGGTGTAGTAGATGTCGGGATTAGTGCTGGGCGAGATCCCTAAGGCGATAGTGATCTCATCGACATCGGTTCCGAACCGGTTGCCCATATACTCGGCGTAGAACGAGATCCTTGAACTGACGCCGACCAGCGCCGTCAGCGCATATCCCGTGCCGGACCCGGCGTAGCCGGTCTGGGGATACGGGTCCCAGGCGCCGTCGGACCGGTTGAAGCTGCCGATCGGCAGGTTGAAACACCCACCGGCCTGAAGGGTCAGCAAGGTCGTCTCCTGGGCCGCTGCGGCAGCCGGCAGGAAGACGAACAGGAGTATGACCCCCCACCGATTTCTCACCACAGTGGCTCGATTCATTTGGATTCCTCCATACGGGGAGGGAAGGATCTTTAAATGCGTTCGCCCTTTGGTGTTTGTTTGAAATACGGTGGATGGGAAGGCGAAGTTACGATTGAGATACTGGACCGGGCGAGCGGTTCGGGAGCGGGGGCTTTCCCGCGGGGATGGTCCGGTACGGAGGGAAGCGCAGCCTGATCGAGGTGTTCCGGTTCGAGGACCCTACCGGTCGTCCTTGACACGGCAGATGATCGATGTGACATCGTCTTCGGTCAGCGTCTCCAGGATCCCGTCGGTGAGGAAGACCAGGGTATCCCCGGCTGCCAGAGGGATATCCCCACTGGTCATATAGACCTGTTCCGGCAGGAAGCCGAGCAGGATCCCGGTACTGTCCAGGTCCTGTCCGGCCGCTCCGGATTGCGGATGAACATGACCTCGTCGCTGACCACCTCAGTAATCCTAAACATAAAGACCTTCTTCGAACGGCCTGCCCAGGGAGCTGGGATTTTCCATGCAACTAATCGTCCGGTCCTTCCGTTCACAATGTAGGCAATCAAGGAGGTATTATGGGCAACGCCTCGATCATCGGTGAATTCGAGCAGATGGTCCTACTGGCGGTCCTGAGGATCGGAGAGGAGGCCCACGCCGCCGTCATCCGTTCGGCGATCGAAGAGGCCACCGGCCGTGATGTCTCGCGCGGGGCGGTCTACACGACCCTCGACCGGCTCGAGACCAAGGGCCTGATCAGCTCGTGGATGGGCGGCCCCCGCTCGGTCCAGAGCGGCCGGGCCCGCCGGTATTATGTCGTGGAAGCCGATGGCGTCAGGGCCCTCAACGAGGCCCGGGAAGCCTTGAACAGACTCTGGGCCGGTCTTGAGCCGGTCCTCGGCGAGCTCTGATGGGTCCGGAGCCGATCCGATCGAGGCGATGCGGAATGACTGAACCCGGTACTTCGGCATGACCAGGGCCCGGGCACCGCTGGTCGTGCGTTTCCTCCTTCGACTCCTCCTCTCTCCGGTCGAGCAGCAAAGGGTGCTCGCCGATCTGGAGGAGGAATACCTCGAGCGCATCCGGCCGCAGCACAACCCGCTCTGCGCCCGACTCTGGTACTGGCACGAAGGACTCTCACTGCTGGGCGCCTATCTGGGAAGCCGGCTGCTGGGCGAATCCAGGCGCGACGCCTCGGTCGTCCTCGACAGCCTCCGCTTCCGGCGGCACCTGAAGCGATCTCAGGCCGGCAACAACCGGAGAGGGAACCTCATGGAGAACCTGCTCTATGACCTGCGCCACGCCCTGCGCGGCCTGCGCCGTCAGCCGAAGTACACCCTGACCACGGCACTGACCCTGGCTATCGGCATCGGCGCGAACACGGCCATCTTCACCGTCCTCAACGGGGTCGTCCTCAAACCCCTCCCTTATGAGGATCCCGGGCAGCTCGTCAAACTCGATTACCGGCAGATCGGTCAGGAGAGCAGTACCTATCTGAACGGGCTGGATTTCCTCGACCTGCGGGAGCGGGCAACGTCTTTGACCGGCGTGGCGTGCTATTACGATTACCGGCTCATGGGCTTCGATCTCACCGGCGGCGAGCGACCGCGCCGCATCATCGCCCTGCCGATCAGTGCCGATTACTTCACGGTGCTCGGCACCGGACCGCTCCTGGGTCGGGTCTTCACCCGGGCCGAGGAACGCTACGATACCTCAGAGGTGATCATCAGCCATCGGCTGTGGCAGGAGTACTTCGCCGGTGATCCCGCCGCCCTCGGTTCAATCATCGTCCTGGACGGTGAGCCCCGGCCGGTGATCGGTATCATGCCCCACGATTTCTCCGAGCCCTTCGGGCGCCGGATCGATGTCTGGATGGCGCTTAATCTGGTGCCCGGCTCACCGCCACCCGGCTTCCCCCATGCCTCCAATAACAGCCGCGACAATTACTACCTGAGCGGTATCGGCCGGTTGAAGCCTGAGGTCAGCGTTGATGAGGGCCAGGCCGAGCTGACCGCGATCTCGGCCGCGATCGCTGAGGAGTTCCCGGGCGGTCGTGATGCCTGGCATGTACGGGCCGTACCACTTACCGACAAGATCCTCGGCAGCAGCGACACCATGCTCTATATCCTTTTCGCTGCAGTCGTGTTCGTCCTGCTGATCGCGTGCGTGAACGTGGCCAATCTCGCGCTCGCCCGCAGCACCCTGCGGGAGCGGGAACTGGCCATCCGCAGCGCCCTGGGGTCGAGTCGGGCCCGCCTGCTCCGTCAGCAGCTGACCGAGAGCCTGGTGTTGGCCCTGCTGGGAGCCGGCGGCGGTCTCGTCCTGGCCTCCGGCGGCATCCGCTTCCTGCTGGCCCTGATGCCTGATGCCCTGCCGCGGGTCGACAATATTGGTTTCGATACGGTGGTCTTCCTCTTCTCCGGAGCGCTGGCCGTCGTGACCGGCATCCTCTTCGGCCTGCTGCCCGCCCTGCGTTCGGCCCGCCCCGACCTCGAGCGCACCCTGCGCGAGTCGAGCCGCAGCGCCAGCACCGGGAGAAGGCAGCGCTACCTGCGCAACACGCTGGTGGTCGTGCAGACGGGTCTGGCGCTCACACTCTTCATCGGAGCCGCCCTGCTGGTGCAGAGTTTCAGGAAACTCCGGGAGGCCGAACTCGGGATCGATCCCGTGAACGTACTCACCTTCGAACTGAGCCTGCCGACCGGCGCCTACAGTATCGAGGAACCGCAGCGACGGATCGCCTTCGCCCGTGAGTTCCGCGAACGGACCGAGAGCCTGCCGGGAGTGCGTGCGGTCGGGGCGGTCTCGCGTCTGCCGGTGCAGGGCGCCTACAACAGCTGGGGGTACTTGATCGACAGCGAATTCCGGGCGACCGGAGAGCGGAACTTGCACCTGGCGAACTTCCGGGTGGTGGAGGGGAACTACTTCGATGCACTGGGCATCGACGTCGTCACCGGTCGTTTCTTCACCTCAGCCGACGACGGCACGGTGCCGCCGGTGGCGATCGTCACCCGCAGCTTTGTAGATCGCTACTACAGCAACCGTGACCCTATCGGGGATCGGGTGATCACTGCCGGGCCCGCTCGGCGTGAGATCGTCGGTATCGTCAAAGACGTGCGCATCGGTTACCGGGAAGACCTGGTCGAAATTTACCGCGTGTTGAGGGGTCTGCCGTGCAC
>CAZFHZ010000162.1:0-6178 GCA_964519015.1 uncultured Gemmatimonadota bacterium
CGGGCCGGTCGGTGACCGGCCCGGTGTGAACAAGACCTAAAAAGTTGGATAAAAACGGTCGGGAAAGAAACAGGAAAAGCAGCTCGGCTCAGGAGTCCATCGACGATCCCGCCAGTGGTCCCGCCGCTCCCCGCCTGAGTCGCTGATAATCGTCGGCCCGTAGAGCCTGGACCCGTTCGCGGATACTCTCCCGCGGCCAGCCGTAGGTCTCCAGGACGGCCCCGAAGAGTCGGACGGCGGTCTCCAATTCCTCAGGTACCACCAGTGTGGCCCCGGCCGCATGCAGGCGTTCCACGTCGGCCAGGAAGCGGGTCCGGACCAGGATCGTCAGCTCGGGGGCCAGCAAGTGGGTCGTCTGGGTGATCTGAAGCGCCCCGAGCCGGTCACCGGTGACCACCACCAGCATCCGGGCGCCTTCCAGGTTACATCCCTCCAGGACCGCCGTGCGGATCGCGTCCCCGACCAGCACCCGGAAGCCTTCCTCCTCGGCCTGGCAGGCCAGGACGGGATTGAGTTCGACCACCAGCACGGGGATGCCGGCCAAGCGCAGGGCCCGGCAGACCCGCTGTCCCCCGGGGCCGAAGCCGACCACCACGGTGTGGCCGGTGATCTTCCCGGCGTCGGCGATCGACGCAGTGGCCGCTCCGGAAGCGGGGCGTGATCGGAGTCGCTCCAGCCACATACCCAGGGCGGGGCCTAGGGCGACCAGGGCCGGGGTGAGGGCCATCAGCAGGACGCTGACGGCCAAGAAAAGCTGCTGGCCGGGCACGCCCAGCCCGGCCGGGGTGAGACCGAGCGACGCCCCGGCCCGTTCGACCACGAAGGAGAACTCGCCGATCTGAGCCAGAGCCAGACCGGCCGCCGCCGCGGTCCGCAATGTCGTCCCGGTGGCCCATACGGCGAGCGCAGCCAGCAGGGCCTTGCCGACCAGCACCGCCGTCGTGACACCGGTCACCAGCAGGGGCCGCTCCAGCAGATAGGCCGGGTCGAGCAGCATACCGACCGAGATGAAAAAGAGGGCGCTGAAGACGGTCCGCAGGGGGAGCATCTGGCTGAAGGCGTGCAGGCCGTAACGGCTCTCGCTGACCATCAGGCCGGCCAGGAAGGCCCCCAGCGCCAGACTCACCCCGACCAGATGGAGCAACCAGGCGGTCCCGAAACAGAGGGTGACCACGGTGAGCAGGAACAATTCCTGACTGCGGGTCCGCGCGATCCGCTCAAGCAGCCAGGGGACCAGGCGACGCGAGGCGAACAACACCACCGCCACGATGAGGATCGACTCGACCAGCGCCACGGCCAGTCGACCCACCTCACCGACCGGTCCGGCCAGGAAGGGGAGCAGCAGGATGATCCCGACCGCGGCCAGGTCCTGGAACACCAGGACGGCCAGCGCGGCGCTCCCGGTCGGGCCCTCCACCTCACCCCGGTCGCTGAACACCCGCAGCACCACGGCCGTGCTGCTGAGCGCCACCAGTAGACCGGTGTAGAGCGCGACCCGCAGAGGCACCCCGAGCGCCGCCAGGACCATCAGGGTGAGCAGGGCGGTGGCAGCCGACTGCAGCCCCCCGCCCCACACGACCTGCCGCATGATGCGCAGCAGGCTCTCGAGCCGGAACTCCAGCCCGATTGTAAAGAGGAGCAGGATAACGCCGACCTCGGCCGCCTGCTCCACCAGGGCCGTTTCGCGCACCAGCCCGAGCACGCCGGGCCCGGCCAGTGCACCCGCCACCAGATAGCCCACGATGGGGGCGATGCGCAGCCGCTGACAGAGATAGACGATGCCGCCACCGAGCAGGAAGAGGAGGACCATCTCCCCCAGGAAGGGGAGCTCGCCGACGGCGGAGACGGCGCTCCCGGTCAGGAACCGGAGGATGGGCAGGGTGTCGGGTGCCACGTTCAGGAGCCTTCCGGTCGTCTCAGCGGCTCAGGCCCAGCACTTCGCGACCCTGTTCGAAGACCACGTCCACCGGGATGCCGGCGGCCCCGACCCGGGCCAGATCCCCCTGGAGAAGAGCGTCGATGGTGCCCAGTTCCTCCATGAACCGCACCGCCCCTTCGTAATCCCCATCCCCCTGCAGGAGGATGATCCGCTCGCTCAGGGCGCGGATCGCCCGGCGGGTGGCGGCCTCCTCCACCCGGTAAGTGCCGCTGGTCTCATCGCGGGTGAAGGCGCCCATCTGCCGGAAGAAGTTGTACCGGGTCAGGTTCGCCCGCCCGTGAGCGCTCGAGGCGCCGAAGCGGATGGCGCGGAAGAGGCCCGCGAAGAACGTGACGTAGTTGTCCATCACCTCGCCGTCGGTGATCTCCCCCATCTCCCGCAGTTGCTCCACCAGGAAAAGACCTACGATATCGGCCTTCCCCTCCTCCAGCGCCGAGGCCTGCTCCTGCATCGCCTCCCGTACCGGGCCCCGCCCGTTCAGGGTCGTCTTGATGCCCAGACCGTGGGCGACCTCGTGGAACATGGTGTTGGCGAAGAAGGCGTCGAAGGTGACATGCCGGCGCTGGGCCGGGTCGATGAGCAGACGAGCGATCGGCACCAGGATGCGGTCGAACTTGGCCCGCATGGCGTTCTTGAGCTGGAGCCGGCGGGCGCCCTTGCGGAGCTGGACCTCAGGGTCGTTGGGCAGGTTGATGGCGATCGTCTTCGAGCCCGCGTTGGAGTCCCCGGCCACGAAGAGCAGGTCGTAGGCGTTCAGGTCACTGGAATCGCCGGGTGATTCCTGCTTGTAGGCTTCCGCCACCGGTAGCCGGCGCTGCAGGGCCGGCAGCAGGCGGGCGTACCGCTCCAGCCGGCGGCTCCACTCCGGGTCCTTGAGGAGCACGAAGGCCTCGTACGCGGCCTTGTAGCCGAAGAGCTGGTCCTCATAGGTCTCGATCGGACCGATCACCAGTTCGACCCGGTTGCTCTTGTTATCCATCCAGGCCAGGTCGCTCGGCTGGTAGTTGTCACTGACCAGGGCGTCCGCCCGCAGCCTGAGGTAGTGGGCGAAACCGGCATCCTCACTCAGGTCGGCCGCCTGGCGCAGGCGGTCGGCGGCGGCGACCAAGGCGGGCCGGTAGATGACATGGTAGGGCATGATCCGGAGCCGGCCACCCGGGTCACGGTCCACGACCGTGTAGAGGCTGCGCAGACCTTCGGCGGTGGCCGGATCGGCCGCACAGGCGGCCTCGAACTCCTCCTTGGTCAGGTCGGGCGGGTAGAGGTTGGCGCCAAGCGGCTTCGGAGACGTCCCTTCCAGCCACGGCTGGTCCCCGTTCAGCCGGTCCCAGGGACCGTAGTTGATGGCGGCGAACCGCCGCTGATCCTCGCTGGTGAGCCTCTCCATGAAAAGCTGCCGCGGGCCCCATGCCTGCACCCAGAAGAGCTCGTCCATGTACCCGGCGGCATCGATGAGCAGACCGATCATCCGACGCTGAGCCTCGCTCAGTCCGCTCAGGTCTGCTTCCAGCCGCACGGTGGTGTACTGCGCCAGCCGTTCCTGGAGGGTCATGGTGTCCACTCCTCTATCCTGCCGGTCGCCGTCCGATCCGCAGCCGCCCGCCACCAGGCAGGCGGTGATCGGGACCAGCCAGAGATGACGTCGCATCCACGTTCCTCCACCGCTTCAGGTTCGTTCAGGGCCGGTCCGGCCCGGTGACCACCAGCGCCCGCACCACCCGGTCCCCTTCCCGGATGGTGTCCACCACCTCCAGGCCTTCCACCACCCGGCCGAAGGCCGTGTAGCGACCGTCCAGGTGAGGCTGCGGGCTGTGGGTGATGAAGTACTGCGAACTCTCGGTGTCCTTGCCAGCGCTGGCCATGCCGATGACCCCCCGCTCGAAGGGGATCCGGGTAAACTCGCTGCGGATGGCGAAACCAGGTCCACCCAGTCCGTCCCCCCGCTCGAAGTCCCCTCCCTGGATCACGAAGTTCGGGACCACCCGATGGAAGGGAACCCCGTCGTAGTGCCCTTCGACAGCCAGCCTGAGGATGGTGTCCACCGTCTGGGGCGCTTCCAGTGGTTCGAGCTCGACCGTGATGTTCCCCCGGCGGGTGACCAGGACCAGCCGGGGATGGTCTCCCCAGGCGGCCAGCCGTGTCCAGTCGACGGAGGGCGTGGATTCCGGTTCCCCGGCCGGTGAGGGCGCGGCCGCCACACCGGTCAGCCGCTCGAGTGCCCCCCGGGCCGCCTCCTGCAGCACCGGGTTGGGGTCACCGGTCACCCGCTGCAGCAGCGGCAGGGCCCCCCGGTCGCCCAGCCGGCCCAGAGCGCCCAGAACAGCGGTCATCGCCTCCACGTCGCCCGGGCTGAGCAGCTGCCGGTAGCACCGGATCAGGGCATCGGCCGCCCCCAGCGGGCGGAAGGCGCTGTCGGCCAGGGCTCCGGCCGCCGAGAGGACGATCCCCCGATCGGGGCGGCGGAGTGCGCCGACATAGACCTCGGCGTAGGACGCCGGGTCGGCCTCCGGCCGCCGCCGCTCCCGTCGCCAGCGGCCCGCGAGGGCGTCGATCGCCGCCGCCGCGGTCGCGACATCGGTCGAGGCGGCGAGGGCCTGCAGCCGCTCCAGCCCAGCCGGGCCGGGGACCTGGCCGAGAGCGGCCACCGCCCGGGTGCGCGCGCCCGCCTCTTCCCGGTGGCCCTCCAGCCACGATTCCACGAATCCGCTCTCCCCTCCCCGGATGAGGATCGGGAGGAGGGCGGCACCGGTCTGCCAGGCGTCGGGATGCGCCTCGATCCACGACCGCACCCGGGTCGTCAGCATCTCCTCGGGCTGACCGATCCCGGCCAAGCCTTCAGCGGCCGCCACCGCCACGTGGACGCTGCCGCTCCCGCCGGGAGCGCTCTTCTCGTCGTCGAGGGCATCCAGCAGCGCTGCCCGGGCGGAGCCGCCGGCTCGGCCGGCCAGCGCCCGGACGGCCAGCACGCGGATGCGCCAGTCGCCGGAGGTATACAGTCGCTCGATGATCCGTTCCCCGTCCACCTCCTCGGCCAGCCGCCCCAGTCCCTGGATCAGGAAGCCGGTGGCCTCATCGTCCCGATCCAAGGCATCGAGCCGGGCTCTTACTCGGTCGGCCTGGGGGGCCCAGGCTCCGGTCCGGGCGGAACGCCCGAAGTAGTAGGCGGCGTTCCGCCGCACCAGCGGGTCCCGGTCGTCCAGGTCGTCCAGGAGGCGTTCGACGGCGGCCGGGTCGTGGATCCCCCGGATGGCGAAGCGGCCGATGGCCAGTGCCAGGGCCGCCTCCTCCTCACCGGCGACCCGCAGGCCGGCCAGCCGGCCCAGGTCGTCCGGTCCGCCGATCTTGCCCAGCGCCTCCAGGATGAGTCGCCGGACCTCCGGGTCCCGTTCCTGTTCGAAGCTCTGCCAGAGTTCCCAGGCGGCCGTGGAGTCGGCCGACTGGCCGAGGGCGAAGACCGCGTCGGCGCGTACTCCGGCGTCGCGGTCCTCGAGGAGACGCCGCAGCGCCGGCAGAGCACCCTCGTCCTGGACCGAGGCGAGCGCGAAGGCGGCCCGGGCTCGCACCTCCGGATCGGGATCGTCGAGCCGGGCGGTCAGCCCGGCTCCGTCGCGCGCCACCTGACGGTCCACCACCGCCTGCAGTTCCGGTCGTTTTAGCAGTCCGTCGGCGGCCCGCTCCCCGGATCGCGGCGGGGAGCCGCAGCCGGAGACCACCAGGCCCACCAGGACGACCGGACGGAGGCGCCCTGCCAGGCGTCGTATCCCACCATATTCCCACATCTCGGATCTCCCGGTTCGAAACCAGGCCGCTGCCGGGCGCGACCTCACGGGCTCCCCCGGAAAGGACTCAAGGCCGGTGTAGAGAGTTCCTTGCGGGCGGCAGCCGGCCGCTTATCCGAAGTTCGATTGCCGCCTCCGAGGAGTTCCTGGCCACCTCGTCGGTGACCCTGAGGGTCACCCGGTACGCTCGGAGTTTCGGCTCGGGTATGACCACCCGCAGGCTCTCCGCGGTCCGGGTGGTGATACCGCTCCGGCGCCAGCTGGTGGTGACGGTGCGCTGCTCGTCCGTCCGACCCACAGCCGCCCGGAACAGCTCCGCGATGACTTCAACAAGCCCTCCACTTTCTCCTTCCGTGACACTCAGGGCGATGGTGTAGTCGGTGGCGCCGACATCGTCCTTCTCGAGTCCCGCGATCTCAAAGTAGAGATACATCGGCTCCCCGGGAAGGAAGGTATTGTC
>CAZFHZ010000163.1:0-6120 GCA_964519015.1 uncultured Gemmatimonadota bacterium
CGATGATGTTCGGACGCCGCTGCGGATCGACCGCATAGCGCTCGACCGGCAGGCGGGTTCGGGAATCACCACACGACACCAGCGTGACGATCAGCAGGGTGGCCAGGGCCATGCGGATCATCAGAGACGGATATCGTGACATGTTCACTCTCCCGGACAACAGCGTGGCGGCCATGCTGCAGCGTATCCGACCCCCATGGATGTCGCAAACGGCACCGTCCGGGATTCCGACTCGGCGCAGTCCTTTTCCGATGGGCGGCGAAGAGACTCAGGGGCGTGGCGGATATTCGCCGAGTCCCGGCACGGCCGGCCGGATGCGCCAGGCCACGACGTGGGGCGCCTGACTCTCCGGATCCCGCTCCAGCGAGACCAGCCGTCCCCGGGTGATGCGGCAGTCCCCCCGGGCCGGCGTCGTGGTGACACCCAGGTACTCCCCTTCCGGACTCAACACCAGGTAGCGGCGGAGAGGCCCCTCCACGTTCCCTCCTTCGGGCGGCATCTCCTCCCCTTCCGTCGCCCACTCCGGAAGTCGGATCCAGAGGAAACCGTTCTCGTCGAACTGGATCCCGTTCCGTCCTGCTTCGGCCCAGAACGCCTTGGACGAAGGGTACTCGATCTGCTGCAGCTGCTCTTTCAGCAGATCCCTCTCCAGACCCGTTGCGGCCTCCATCTGCCGGCGCAGCGCATCCGCTTCCCGTTCCCGGTCGGACTCGGTGACCGGCCTGAGGGGGAGATCGATACGGATTCTCAGGCGGTGCTGACCTGCTTCATCGTACCCGTCCAGGACGGGCTCCCGGCCGGTGGTCAGCAGGAAACCCAGTCGCTCCCCGTAGGCGACCTGGGGCAGCGGAGCGAAGGGGGTCGGGGCGGTAGTGTAGAGATTCATCTCACCCCGTGAGATGAGGATGACCTTCGGACCGGGGACGATCCCGGTCTCCACGCTCCAGAGCGAGTCCCAGGCCGAGGAATACCCGGTGATCCGGCGCAGGTCGTCCCGGCGGTCCCCCTCTTTCGGCAGGTCATTGCGCGAGAACAGCACCGGTGAGCCGATCGCGGCATACCCCCCGGCCGGCAGTCGGACGACCAGGCCGAGACTGAAGGTGGTGGAAGTGCGGGGCAGCGTGACGGTCTCGATGAGCCGGCCGTCGGTGGTGAAGCGGTGCAGGCGATACCCGCCGATGTCCATGACATCGATCTCTCCGCCCGAGAGGCGCGTGATGCGCGGATGGCGGAACTCGCCCGGACCCTCACCGGGACGTCCGAAGGCGTAGCGGAACCGGCCGGTGGAATCGAACACGGCGATCCGGGCGACCGAGGGGAAATCGGAGGGGGTCTGGTCGGCCACGTAGTAGTTCCCCTCCTCATCGATCCAGGGGGGGCTGCCCAGCAGCAGGGTGGACGCGACCCGCTCGTCCTCCTGGAGCTCCAGCCGGGACTCGTACTGGAAGATCTCCCCTTCGTACTTCGGGATCCCGGAGGAATGAGCGACCGCCACGCCCGCTTCCACGTAGTGCCGGAAGCGGTGGCCTTCCGGGGCATCTCCGGTGCGGCTACACCCGGTGATCGCAGAGGTGAGGAGAAGGAGGCACAAAACCGGGATACGGAGGACGGTTTTATGATGGCGTCGGCCTGAGTGGAACATCACGCCTCAGCGCAGGATGCGGACCTGGTCGCCGCGGATCTCCAGGACCTGGGGGGCGGTCGCGCCATAGTAGGAGGAGAGCCCGACGTCGATGCACCAGACCCGATCCCCGCAGCGGGGAGTGATCCCCTCGTCCTGGATGGTGTGGCCGATGATCATCCGTTTCGCGCCCAGGAGTGCCAGGACCTCGGTCAGTTCGACGCAGGCGGTCGAATCGGGCTTGTCGGAATAGCGCCGGGTCCAGACCAGGCTGTCGCGCTGGTGGATGTAGGCCGTTTCGGGTCCCTCCCCGGCCAGCCAGGCCCGCACTTCCCGATTGGCCCGCTCCAGCCCGTAGTCGAGGTGGGCGGTGAGCACGCCGCCGTGAACGAAGACGTTGTCACCTATGATGATTACGGTGTTGCGGCGGGCCAGGATTCGGGCATAGGGGCCACCGGGACGGAAGGCGGCGCCCCGCCCCCGCCGCTCCGGCGGCAGGGCGGCCACCAGGGAATCGGACGGATCGGGCACGATATCGGCGAAGTCGGCGATACCCCGCTCGCTCGGATAACGCAGGTCGAGCCGGGCGTTCATCACCTCGTGGTTGCCGTTGAGCAGGTGGAGGGCGCCCCCCGCCTGCCAGGCCTCACCGGAAAGGCGCTCGAGCAGGTCGAACAACTCCCGGTCCCCGTCCCCCCGGTCGAGTTCGTCGCCCGTCTGGACCACCACCAGCCGGCCGCCGATCCAGTGGTCGCGGGCGTCGATGGCTCCGGCCAGCCGCAGGGTCGCCCGGGCGGCCTCCGGGTCGCCGTGCAGGTCCCCGATGGCCACGATGCGCGTGGCGGCGGGGTAGCGGAGCGCTGTTCCCGGGGGTATCCGCTTGGTAATCAGGAGCTGCAGTGCGACCTGGCCGGCCAGGATGAGCAGCAGGCCCGCCACGACCAGCAGCAGGCGGCGGTCGCGGCCGCCGGCCGCCCGGCCGCCCACGAGCAACGCGGCCAGCACCGGCGTGGCCAGGAGCAGGAAGACGCCGATCCCCGCCACCAGGGGACCGGCCGGGGAACCGGTCGCCAGCAGCAGCACGCCGGCTCCGACCACGGCCAGCACGAGCAGGTAGGCGACCTGGTAGAGCGGGGCCAGGGAACGGCGCAGCGAGGGCTCCCCGACCCGGTTCCCGGGCTCTTTCGGATCGTTCATGCGATCACTCCCCAGAGCATGCGGATGGCCACGAAGAGAAGGACAAAGACGAAGATCCGGCGCAGCGGCCCCGCTTCCAGCCGCACGGCCAGGCGGGGGCCGAGCCGGCCCCCGACCAGCACCCCCAGCACCAGGGGGGCGGCCACGGCCAGGGAGAGATCCCCGCGCAGGTAGTAGGCCACACTACCGGATGCGGCCGTCAGTCCCATCATGAAGGTACTCGTGGAGGTCGCCCGGTGGATGGCCGTGCCCAGCAGGATGTTCAGGATGGGGACCTTGACCACCCCTCCGCCCACTCCGAGCGCCCCGCTGATGGCTCCCGCCCCGGCCGAACCGAGCAGGGCCAGCGGAGTGGCCGGTATGTACTCGGGGTCCCCCTCGACCGGTCGCACCTTCCGCCCCTTCCACATATGCCAGGCTGTGTAGAAGAGCAGCACGGAGAAGGCCGCTTCCAGGGCCTGCCCGGTGAGCCAGCCGGCCAGCGTGCTGGCCGCGACCGCCCCGAGCAGGGTGGAGAGTTCCAGGGTCAGCCCCAGGCGGACCAGGGGCAGGTCACGTTTGAGGTAGCCGGCGCTGGAGGAGACCGAGGTGGCCACCACCGCCACTAGGGAAGCGGCCACCGCCATGTGCACCGGGAGCCTCAGCACCAAGGTCAGGATGGGGACGATCAGGATGCCCCCCCCCAGCCCGAGCAGGGCCCCGAGCAGGCCGGCGACCACGCCGGTGAGCACGTACCAGAGCGCCCCCAGGCCGGTCGGTTCGATCATGCCGTCCCGCCGAGCAGGGGGTAGTCGGCCCGTCCGGTGGCCAGCCGCCAGGCGGCTTCGGCGTGGACCGCCGTGGTATCGAGCAGCGGCACCCCGGGCAGGCCCTCCCGGGTCAGCATCTCCAGCTCGGTGCAGGCCAGCAGGACGGCTTCGGCCCCCTGCTCGAGTAGCCGGAGACCGGCCACCCGGAAGCGCTCCCGGCTCTCCGGCCGCACCTCCCCGCTGACCAGTTCCTCGTAGATGATCCGGTGGATCTCGTCCCGGTCGCCGGATTCCGGCAGCACCACCCCCAGGTCCCGTTCGGCCAGGCCGTCGGCGTAGAAGCCGTCCGTCATGGTGTACATGGTGCCGGTCAGGCCCAGGCGCCGGAGTCCCCGGGCCCGGGCGGCGACCGCCACCGCGTCCAGGATGGAGAGCAGCGGCACGGGCAGGTCCAGGTCGGGCACTACCTTGTGGAGGGTGTTGGCGGCGATGACCAGGAAGTCCGCCCCGGCCGCGGCCAGGGCGTCCCCTTCCGCCTGGATAAGCCGGGCGATGGTCTTCCAGTCGCCGGCGTGGGAGGCTTCGGCGATGGGCCCGAAGGGGATCGAACCGATCACGATGCGCGGATAGTCGTGCCCCCCGGTCGTCTCGCGGTGGAGACGGCCGATGGTCTGGTAGTAAGTCACGGTGGATTCGGGGCTGACCCCCCCGATGATGCCGATGGTCCGGTGCATGAGGCTCATCCTTTGATATTGCCGATCGGCCGCAGCCGCGCCACGCGGCGGGCCAGCCCGGCCCGTTCCACCACCTCGACCACGTCGGCCACGTCCTTGTAGGCGTGGCTCGCCTCCTCGGCCAGCACCCCGCGGCTCTGGGCCCGCACGATGATCCCGCGCTCGGCCAGTTCCGCATCGATCCGGCGGCCGCGCAGTTCCCGGCGGGCTTTCGAGCGGGAACAGAGGCGCCCCGCCCCGTGGCAGGAACTCCCCCAGCTCTCCTCCATCGCCCGGGGCTCGCCGACCAGCACGTAGGAGTAGCGCCCCATGTCCCCCGGGATCAGGACCGGGTGGCCGCAGGCGCGGTAGTCGGGAGGGGTCTCCGGATGGCCGGCCGGGAAAGCGCGGGTGGCCCCCTTGCGGTGCACGCACACCCGGCGGGGCCGCCCCTGCCAGGTGTGTTCCTCTATCTTGGCGATGTTGTGACAGACATCGTAGACCACTTCCAGGCCGAGTGCCTGCCACGACTGCTCAAAGACCTCGCTGAAGGCCTGACGGGCCAGATGGGTGATCATCTGCCGGTTGGCGAAGGCGAAGTTGGCGGCCGCCCGCATCGCTCCCAGGTAGCGCTCCGCCTCGGGGGATGCCAGGGGGGCGCAGACGAGCTGGCGGTCGGGCAGGTCGAGTCCCCAGCGGCTCAGCCCCTGCTCCATCTCGTGCATGTAGTCCTCGGCCACCTGGTGCCCCAGCCCCCGGCTGCCGCAGTGGATCATGAAGGTGACCGTGCCGGGTACCAGTCCGAAGAGGGCCGCCGCGGCCGGATCGAAGAGCTCGTCCACCACCCCGATCTCACCGAAGTGGTTGCCGCTGCCCAGCGTGCCGACCTGGTCGAGACCGCGCTGGATCGCCCGTTCGCTCAACGCGTCGGGCCGGGCGTCGGGGAGCCGTCCACCGCTCTCCAGGTGCTCCAGGTCGGCGGCGGTACCCTGACCCTCCCGCACCACCCAGGCCGCCCCGTCGATAAGCAGATCCTTCAGGCGCGCGGGGGTGAGCCGGTAACCTTCCCGGTGGGCCCCCACCCCGGTCGGGATGCGGGTGAATAGCCGGTCGACCAGCGTGGAGAGCCGGGGGCGCACCTCCGCCTCGGTCAGGTGGGAGCGCAGCAGGCGCACCCCGCAGTTGATGTCGTAGCCCACCCCGCCGGGGGAGACCACTCCGTCTTGCAGGTCGAAGGCGGCCACCCCCCCGATCGGGAAGCCGTAGCCCCAGTGCACGTCGGGCATGGCCAGGCTCAGGCCGACCAGGCCGGGCAGGCAGGCCACGTTGGCCACCTGCTGGGGACTCTGGTCGCCTTCCAGTACTCGGCCCATCCGTTCGTCCGCGTAGATGAGTCCCTCGTTGCGCATCCCCCCGGTGCGCGGGATGCGCAGCCGCCAGGGATCGAGGCGCTCGAGCCGGATCGGGGCCGGGGGTTTCATCGCCTCACCCGCCCGGACCGCCGCTCGAGACCAGCAGCGAGAGTCCGAAGACGAGCACGCCGATGGCCACGGCCAGCAGGACCAGGGTGATCCCGGTCCAGACCAGCACCACTTTGATCAGGTGGCGTTCCTCTTCCAGCGGCGGGGGCATACCGACAGGGTAGTGCAGAGCGGGGCCGGGGAAAACACCTCCCGGATGAGCCAAGGCCGCCCCGGTCGTCGGAGCGGCCTTCCTGTGGCGCCGGCCATTATCCGGCGTGGGTTGCGCCGGTAGCGATCCGGCGCGGAGTCAGCGGGGTCTCAGTGGTATCCGTTCCCCATCTCGGCCTCGTGTTTGAGATCGACCCGCCAGGCGTTGT
>CAZFHZ010000164.1:0-6063 GCA_964519015.1 uncultured Gemmatimonadota bacterium
GGGCGGTGTCGGCAAGACGTCGCTCGTCTATCACCTCGCCTGGATGTATGCCGATCTGGGTCTCTCCGTGATCGCTGCCGATCTTGATCCGCAGGCGAATCTGACCAGCATGTTTCTGGAGGATGACCGACTGGAGGAATTATGGGAAACGATGGGCTCGGAGACCACAATCTATGGTGCATTAAAACCGCTTCTGGATGGTACGGGGGACATCGGGGATCCGCAGATAGAAGAAGTGGCACCCGGACTCGGTCTGATTGTCGGGGATCTTTCACTGTCAGCCGCTGAAGATGAACTCTCCGAGCTGTGGCCGAAATGTCTCGACCGTCAGGAACGCGCATTCAGGGTGCTCTCGGCCCTCTGGCGGATCTTGGTGAAGGCAGCTTCTGCCCAAAAGGCGGATGTCGTACTCATCGACGTTGGACCGAACCTGGGTGCTTTGAACCGGGCCGCTATGGTGTCCTCGGACCACGTCATCATTCCACTCGCCCCCGACCTCTACTCGCTTCAAGGTCTACGGAACCTCGGGCCCACGCTGCGGCGCTGGCGGGATGAGTGGGCTGATCGACGACATAAGAATCCCGTGCCGGAGCTGAGGATTCCGCAAGGTGATATGATGCCGCGCGGGTATGTGGTGCTGCAGCACGCGGTCCGCCTGGACCGCCCCGTCAAGGCGTATGCACGGTGGATGGACAGGATACCGGGGGTTTATCGCGAAGCGGTTCTGGCGGGAAAGGATTCGGGATCGATCCCTAAGGGGAAAGACCCGCATTGCCTGGCCACGCTCAAGCACTATCGAAGTCTCATGCCGCTGGCCCAGGAAGCCCGCAAGCCCATGTTCTTCCTGAAGCCCGCCGATGGGGCGATCGGCGGGCACACGTCGGCCGTACAGGACTGCTATCGAGACTTCCGCCGGCTGTCCAAGACGATCGCCGAGCGCTGCGGCGTGTCCCTGCCGTGAGCCCTGATCCGTCTGCCTCACTCCGGCACGCGTGACGATCGGACAGGAGTATGAGCCACCGGGAGATGTCTTCGCGGCCGCCTGCCACCATGGCCGACGTTCGCACCTGGCTCGCCGGTCAGGCTACGGACACGCTCGTGGACCTGATCCTCGCCCAGGCGGATGAGGACGACCGCCTGCGCCGCAGGTTGCTTCGGACGGTCGCCCGTGCACGCGCCACGGGGCTGGATCTCGACGCTTACCGGCAGGCGCTGGATGCTGCCATGGATACCGACGAGTTCGTGGATTACTACCACGCCGGTGAGTACGCCGCGGGGATCGAAGAAGCGATCTACGAGATCGAGGGACTGCTCGGCGCGGGGCACGCCTCGGAAGTCGTAGTACTGTCCGAGTACGCCCTGGAAGCGGTGGAAGCAGCGCTCGGGCGCGTGGATGACTCCGACGGAAACCTGGGCATGATCCGCGAGCGCCTCCAAGACCTGCATCTGGCGGCCTGCAGGAAGGCCCGACCGGATGCCGAGGAACTCGCTAAGCGGCTTTTCCTATGGGAGCTCCAGACCGAATGGGACACCTTCTGCGGTGCCGCCGAGACGTATCGGAGCGTTCTGGGTAAGAAGGGACTGGCCGCGTACAAGAAGTGCGCAGAGGAGCAGTGGGCGGATGTGCGGCCGCTCGGTCCCGGAGACGATGACCGGGTCCGATACGGCGGACGGTTCCGGATCACCCGCATCATGGAGACGCTGGCGCGGTTGTCCGGGGATGTGGAAGCGCTGGTGGAAGTGAAGAAGCGCAGCCTCTCCACTGCCTACGACTTCTACCGGATCGCCGAGACCTACCAGAAGGCCGGTATGCACGAACAGGCGTTGGAGTGGGCCGAGAAGGGGATTGCGGCCTTCCCCGAGCGGACCGATTCCCGGCTGCGGGAACTGCTCGCCGACGAGTATCATCGCCGCAAGCGGCACAACGAAGCGATGGAAGACGTCTGGCAGGACTTCGTGGACTGGCCCGGGCTGGAGCGATACCGTGGTTTGAAGCGCCACGCCGACAAGGCGGGCTGCTGGGATGAATGGAGGACAAGAGCACTTGATCTACTCCGGCCGTCTCCCGTCGGAACGGTGCGGGGCTCGCCAGGCAGGGAGAGAACTGAATCCCGCCGGCGGGACGGTTCTAGACTGGTCGAGGTTCTTCTTTGGGACGGGGACGTGGAGGCAGCCTGGCAGGCGGCACGTGAAGGGGGTTGCTCCGATGGCCTCTGGATGGAACTGGCGGACCGACGGGCTCGTGAGCACCCGGACGAAGCCGTCCCCATATACCAGCGCCATATCCCGCAAACCCTGAACCAGAAGAACAACGCCGCGTACCGTGAGGCCGTGGCAATCCTGAAGAAGATTCAGGAGGCGATGACCCGCCTGGATCAGCAAGCCGAGTTCGAGCGCTACCTCGAATCGGTCCGCGCCGAGCACCGGCGGAAACGGAACTTCATGAAGATGCTCGACCGGGAGGATTGGCCGAATGTCGTCCCCCGGCCTAGGTGAATAACACAGGGGATGCTGGCGCCATGTTCGATCTGATCCTGACACTGGTCGGTTCCGATCCCCTGGTGTGGCGGCGTCTGCTGGCGCCCCGCGATGCCAGCCTGGAAGACCTTCACGAGGCCATGCAGAGCGTGACGGGGTGGTTGGACTATCATCTGCACGAGTTTACCGCGGCGGAACGTCGGTTCGGCCGCCCCGACTACGTGGATGATGACTGGACAGACGGGATGCGCCCGACACTGGAGGATGCGCGCGACGAGTGCCTGCAGACTTTGTGGAGCCGGGAGATCCGAACATTGGAGTACGCGTACGATTTCGGGGACGGCTGGATCTGGAACATCGAGTTCGCCGGAGAGATCACCGGGACGGATCAGGAAGCCAGATTCCACTGCGTGGACGGTGCCGGTGGACCGCCGCCGGAGGACTGCGGCGGTATGGGGGGATTTGCCGACCTGTGCGACATCCTGGCCGATCCCGCCCATCCCGAGCACGAGGACATGGTGGAGTGGGCCCCGCCCGGTTTCGACCGTGGGTCCTTTCAAGCCGCCGGCACAGACTGGATCCTCGCCCACCGGGACGAATCCAGTGTGCGGGACCATCTGCTTGGATGGCTGGGAGCGATGCCGGAGCGCGTGACCATGACGGCGCCCTACTACAGCGAATTGTGGTGGCGGCTGCAGAAACCGGACGTGACAGATCCCGAGAGGGCGGACCAGGCCGCACAAGCCCTGATCGAGGAGTTCGCCCGGCGCCCCATGCGCAACAGGGATGGCCTCACCTTCGGCCGGTTCACCGACCTGTGCCTGTGCCTGACAGGTCGGCCGCGGGATCCGCTGCTACTGAACACCACTCTCTCCGGGGAAGAACTCGACACGGTCCCGTACCTGCTTTCGGCTCGGACCATGCTTGAGATGTTTCGCGAAATGGGATCCCAGCGCACCGGCGTGCACCGTCGGCTGCCGCAGCGCTTCCGGGACATCTTTGTCGGCCGCGTGTTGAGTCAGGCGGAGCGGCCGGCGAGGGTGCCCCGGAAGGTGGGCGCGTGGTTTTCACGGAATCGCCTGAATCCGGACCAGTTACGCGAGAACCTGCAGGATGCCGGGTTGGTTCGACTCTACAAGAGGGCGTACCGTCTGACCGGCACGGCGGAAGGACTTCTTGGGGAGAACAGGCGGGGTGATCTGCTGGCTCGGCTTTTCGTCGCCTTCTTCGGCGCCGAGCCTGACTACAACAACGTCGATTTCTGGATGACGGTATATCTGTGCGCCAGCGGGTACCTGCTGTTCCGATGGAGCAGGCTTGGAGCTCAGTGGCGGGAACCGGCGCAACTATTCGACGAGCTCGCCCCCGATCATCTGAGAGGCTCGATGCTGCGTCAACTGGGACGCGAGCAGGCCACCGAAGTGTTCGAGTACTTGCTTCTGTGGCCGTTGGGACTTTTCGGGCTGGCGGAATCGCGCCGCCGACCCGGTCCCGGCTCGGAATCGAGCCCCCGGCGGTATCGACCTTCTCCACTGGCCCGCAAGTTCCTGCAGTTCCAGTTCGCCACTTGACACTGGCCTGGCAGTCAAGTTTGCGCGAGGCCGGGCGGGTGTGTTGCCGGTGACTTGTCCACCTGTAGCCCGGTGTGCGGAGGTGCTCCCGATTCAGAAAAGGTCCTCCAGCGTCCAGGTGATGACCGGGCGCGCGCCCTGTTCCTCCCGGACTTCCTGGAAGGATTCCTTGAAGCCCTCGGCGGAGACGAACAGGAAGGGGGCCTGGGGATCGAGCGCCTCGCGCGCCCAGCCCTGACCGCTCGCCGCCAGACGCTCCAGCGCCTGCACATGGTCGAGGAGAAGCCGTGCCCCTGAGCGGCGGGTCTGGAACTTGACCGCCCCGGTCATCATGCGTCCGTCCAGCAGGCGGGCGACCACGTCGATCTCGAGCGAGCGGCGCTCGCGGTCTTGTCCCTCCCAACGTTCCCAATTCTGGACGGCGGGGAGTCCGCGGCCGGGACCGAAGCGCAGATAGGCCTGGCGCACGACGTCCTCGAACACTTCCCGGCCCACATATGACGGCCAGGCCTCGGCGGCCAGGCGTTCCCGCCAGACGGCCAGGGGGCCGGAGCTGGCGATGGCCGACTCGTTGGGCAGGATGATGCCGTAGTAGAAGCGCTGGGCCGGGTCGGCGATCCGGTAACGAACGGGCCTGTTCGGTGGCGCTCCAGGATTGCGTTCCTCCTCCAGATACTCCAGGCGGACCAGCTCCTTGACCATGCGTTTGAGCGGGGAATCCGACGGCTGTCCCAGGGCGGCGGCGATCAGGCCGATCTCGCGGCGGCCCAGCCCGACGGCGGCCAGAATGGCCCGGTACTTGGCCACCTCGCGCAGTCCCTCTTCCTGCTCCAGGGCGCTCTCGACCTGGATCCGGACTTTTCCTCCGGGAGCCAGGAGCAGATCGACGATGTTGTCCGCAACCGGCCGGGAATCGTCCACGGCGTCGAGGTACATGGGGGTGCCGCCGAAGGCCGCATAAGCGTGGATGCGGTCGCGCGGTGCGTAGGCCGGGACCATCAGACCGGCATCGTGATAGTCGAAGGCCGGCAGCCGGTGACGCCAATCCAGGCGGTCGAAGAGGGGGGATCCGCCGGTTTCCAGTGCCTTCAGGGTATGGACCGCCGAGCCGGAGAGCACGACCAGAAGCCCGCCGGTACGAGTCAGGGTCCCTTCCCAGACGGCGTTCAGCTCGGAGGCGACCTCCCGCAGTCCACGGTCGTCGGAGGCCAGATACTGGAACTCGTCGAGGACGACCACGATCGGCCGTTCGGGCAGGAGTCCGAAGAGGGCGCGGAAGACGGTCCGCCAGGTCGGATAATCCTCTTCGCGCAGATCGGCGCCCGACCAGAGGCCGGCCTCCCGAATCAGGGCACGCCGATTGATTTCCGGTGTGGTGGCCGAAGCGGTGAAATAGAGAATCCGGTTACCTTCCGGCCAGGCATGGTTGAGCAGGAAGGTCTTGCCGATCCGGCGCCGGCCGTAGAGAAGAGCCAAGCGGCGGCCTCCCTCGCCGGCGAGTTCCTGGAGGCGCTGAACCTCCGATTCCCGATCGATCAAAAGGGTCATGAAGCCTCCCGGCATTGCTATCGACCATATTAGATAGCTAACGTATTCGATAGCGAATATAGTAGTTATATGGGGTGCCGTCAATCCCATCCGCGCGAGAGGACGTCTATGCTCCTGCGGTCACGTCCCGTCAAGTGGTGTTTTGGGCTTCCGCTTCTTCCAGGGTTGCGCACTATTACCTTGATCTGTCTTCGATCCAACCCTGGATTGACAGGCAGCCGATTTAATCCTACTATGACTGATATTAACTGACTTATTGCGACTATCACCTATCCGTTCCCTTGATCGGAGGGCCTCTTGGCGGAGCGCTGGTACTCGGTCGGCGAGATCGCGACGCATCTGGGTGTGGTCCGAGAGACGGTCTACCGCTGGATCGACCGGAAGGGATTACCGGCTCACCGCATCGGCAAATTCTGGAAGTTCAAGGTTCCGGAAGTGGACATGTGGGCCAGGTCGGAACAGCAAC
>CAZFHZ010000165.1:0-2528 GCA_964519015.1 uncultured Gemmatimonadota bacterium
GGGATGCTGC
The DNA here is from genome assembly GCA_964519015.1 of uncultured Gemmatimonadota bacterium. GTDB lineage: Bacteria > Blakebacterota > Blakebacteria > Blakebacterales > CAYUVJ01 > CAZFHZ01. Next base: position 11 of record CAZFHZ010000165.1, read on the forward strand.
GGAGCAGCTCCCAGCCCAGCGTCAGGGTCTCCAGAACGCTGCGGTTCTCGTCCCCCTGGCCGACCATGCGGGCCTCGAAAGTGTCGGCGAAGGCCAGGTACTTCTTGTCCCGCTCGCTCAGAGAGTCCTCTCCCACGATGTCCTTCAGCTTGCGCACGTCCCGCCCCTGGGCGTAGGCGGCGTAGAGCTGGTTGGCCAGCGCCCGGTGGTCCTCCCGGGTCTTCCCTTCGCCGATCCCGTTGTTCATCAGCCGGGAGAGGGAAGGGAGCACGTCCACCGGCGGGTAGACCCCGAGCCGGTGGAGCTGCCGGTTGAGCACGATCTGCCCCTCGGTGATGTAGCCGGTCAGGTCGGCGATCGGGTGGGTGATGTCGTCGTCGGGCATCGAGAGGATCGGGATCTGCGTGATCGAACCCTCGCGGCCGTGCACCCGCCCGGCCCGCTCGTAGATGGAAGCCAAGTCGGTGTACATGTAGCCGGGGTAGCCGCGCCGGCCGGGGATCTCTTCGCGGGCGGTGGCGATCTCTCGCAGCGCCTCGCAGTAGTTGGTCATGTCGGTCAGGATGACCAGCACCTGCATGTCCTTCTCGTAGGCGAAGAACTCGGCCGTGGTCAGGGCCATCCGGGGGGTCAGGATCCGCTCGACGGTCGGATCATCGGCCAGGTTGATGAAGGAAACCACCCGGCTGGTCGCCCCACTCTCCTCGAAAGACTGCACGAAGAAGGAGGCCTCCCGCTGGGTGATGCCCATGGCCGAGAAGATGATGACGAACGATTCCCCTCCCAGCACCTGGGCCTGGCGGAGGATCTGGCCGGCGATCTCGTTGTGGGGTAATCCCGAGCCGGAGAAGATGGGGAGTTTCTGGCCCCGCACCAGGGTGTTGAACCCGTCGATGGTCGAGATGCCGGTCTGGATGAAGTCGTTGGGGACGTTCCGGGTCACCGGATTGATGGGCGCCCCGGTGATGGGGAGGCGTTTCTCCGGGATGATGGCCGGCTTGCCGTCGATGGGTACGCCCCGGCCGTCGAAGACCCGCCCGATCATGTCGGTGGACACGCCCAGGCGGGCGACCTCCTCCTCCAGCCGGATGCGGGTGTCGCGCACGTCCAGGTCGGCGGTGGATTCCAGCACCTGGATCACCGCGTGGGTCTGGCTGACCTCCAGCACCTGGCCGTTCCGCTCGGTCCCGTCGGGCAGGTCGAGCTTGACCATGGCGTTGTAGGAGAGCTGCTCGGCCCGCTCAACGAACACGAGCGGCCCCGATATATAGCTGATCGTCCGGTATTCGCGTGAGACCAGGCTCATCGATATTCCTTATTCAGTTCGTCTACTCGTCCGTCGGACACGCTTCACCTGCGCGTGCCCGTCTTCTGTGCTCCGCTGTGACGCCGGTCCGATCCGACTTCAGGCCCAGCGTTCAGTCCTTGATCCCGCGGGCTTCCTGTCGATGCTCCTCGAACCAGGCGACCGTGCGATGGATCCCTTCGGCCAGCCCGACCTGCGCCTCGAACCCGAAGCGCTCCCGGGCCCGGCTGGTGTCCAGTCGCCGGCGGGGCTGCCCGTCCGGCTGGCTCGCATCCCACTCGATCCGCCCCGGGTAGCCGACTTCCTTCCGGATCAGTTCGACCAGGTCCCGGATCGTGATCTCCTCACCGGTGCCCAGGTTGACCGGCTCGGCCCCGTCGTAGTACTCCAAGGCCAGCGCCATCCCCCGGGCGCAGTCCTCCGCGTAGAGGAACTCGCGGCTGGCCGTCCCCGTCCCCCAGACCGTCACCGACCCGGCGCCCGATTCACGGGCTTCCACGAAGCGCCGGATGAGGGCCGGGATAACGTGGCTGGAGGCCTCGTCGAAGTTCTCCCTTGGCCCGTACAGGTTGGCCGGGATGACGTAGACCGCGTTCAGCCCGTACTGGGCACGGTAGCTCTGGGCCATCACCAGGAGCGCCCGCTTGGCGATCCCGTAGGGGGCGTTGGTCTCCTCCGGGTACCCGTTGAAGAAGTCCTCCTCCTTGAAGGGAGTCGGCGTGAACTTCGGGTAGCCACAGGTCGTGCCCGCCACCAGGAGTTTCTCCAGCCCGTAGGCCCGGGCCCCCTCGATGACGTTGATCCCCATGGCCATATTGGCGTAGAAGAATAGGCCCGGGTTCTCCCGGTTGGCGCCGATCCCCCCTACTACACCGGCCAGATGGACCAGCGCCTGCGGCCGGGTCTCGCCATACATCCAGGCAGTCTCTTCCGCCCGGGTCAAATCGTAATCGGCGATGTCCACCGGCACGACCTCGGCCCCCGCCAAGCGCAGTTGTGGCAACAGGTGGGAAGCCAAAAAGCCGGCCCCCCCTGTCACCACCACGCGTTTGCCCTTCAGCGGGTACGGCATCTTCAGCCTTCCTGTCGCATCGGTGACCAGCGTACGTTTTGCGGTGCCGAACACACATTTTCCGGAATCCGGTGTACGTTTTCCGGTGTCGGACGGACTTTTTCCGGTAACCGGCGTACGTTTCCCGGTGTCGGACGGAC
>CAZFHZ010000165.1:2628-6025 GCA_964519015.1 uncultured Gemmatimonadota bacterium
GTGTCGGACGGACTTTTTCCGGTAACCGGCGTACGTTTCCCGGTGTCGGACGGACTTTTTCCGGTAACCGGCGTACGTTTCCCGGTGTCGGACGGACATTTTCCGGTATCCGTGGAGCGGTCATTCGTGTTCCCGCTTCCGGCCGACGTCGTGGCCGGCCTGCCGCAGGGTCTTCTCCTGCCGGGCCAGTTCCAGGTCGGCCTCGACCATCATGGCCACCAGCCGATCGAAGTCCACCTTCGGCTCCCAGCCCAGTTCCCGGCGGGCCTTCGAGGCATCCCCCCGCAGGGCGTCCACCTCGGCCGGGCGGAAATATTTCGGGTCCACCTCCACGAACTCCCGCCAGTCCAGGTCGAGCCGGGCGAAGGCCTGCTCGGCGAACTCCCGCACCGTTTGGGCCACCCCGGTGGCCACCACGTAGTCCCCCGGTTCGGGCTGCTGGAGCATCCGCCACATCGCCTCGACATAATCGCCGGCGAAGCCCCAGTCGCGCTCGGCCTCCAGGTTGCCCAGGTAGAGCTTCTCCTGGAGCCCCTCCTTGATCCGGGTGGCGGCCCGGGTGATCTTGCGCGAGACGAAGGTCTCCCCCCGCCGGGGACTCTCGTGGTTGAACAGGATCCCGTTGGCGGCATAGAGCCCCCACGCTTCCCGGTGGTTCACCGTCTGCCAGAAGGCGTACACCTTGGCCACGCCGTAGGGGCTGCGCGGGTGGAAGGGGGTCTTCTCCGTCTGCGGCGTCTCCACCGCCTGCCCGTACATCTCCGACGAAGAGGCCTGGTAGTAGCGGACCTCCTCCCCGGTACGGAGGCGGTACTCGCGCAGCGCTTCCAGCATGAGCAGCGCCCCGATGGCGTCGGCCATCGCCGTGTACTCGGGCTGCTCGAAGGAAACCTTCACGTGCGACTGGGCCCCCAGGTTGTAGACCTCGTGGGGCTTCACCGCGTCGATGATCTTGCGCAGCGAAGTGCCGTCGGTCAGGTCGCCGTAATGGAGGAAGAGCCGCACCCCCGCCTGGTGCGGATCGAGGTAGAGATGGTCGATCCGACCGGTGTTGAAGAGCGAGGCCCGCCGCATGATGCCGTGGACCTCGTAGCCCTTTTCCAGAAGCAGTTCGGCCAGGTAGGAGCCGTCCTGGCCGGTGATACCGGAGATCAATGCCCGCTTATGTTCGGTCATGATGCTCCTTCCTCAACCCCAGCGAAATCCAGTAACACCCGGCACTCATCAGACATGGACGCTCTGGCGCAGTTCCTCCAGCTTCGTGTCGGTGCCCTCGACGAACGCCTTCAGGCCCTGCTCGAACTGTTCGTCCACCACTTCCCGCAGGTCGCCGAACTCCTCCATGAGTGGCAGGGCCAGGATGTCCTCCACGATCACCCCGTCCCGGATGGCTTGACGGGCTGCCCGGTAGTAGTGGGCGATCCCCTGCATCATCCCCCTCATCTTATAGAGGGGGCAGGAGGCGTCGACCTCGCTGAAGGCGTTCTGCTGCAGGTAAAAGTCCTTGACCATCCGGCCGACCTCCAGGGTCAGCCGCTCCTGGTCCTGGAGGGCGTCGGGACCGACCAGGCTGACGATCTCCTGGAGTTCCCCCTCCCGCTGCAGGATCTCGCGGATCCCGCGCACCAGGCTGGACCAGTCCTCCCCGGCGTTCTTCTCGTACCACTTGCGCAGCCGCTCGGCGTAGAGCGTGTAGGAGCGGTTCCAGTTGATGGCCGGGAAGTGCCGGCGCTGGGCCAGGGGCGAGTCGAGCGCCCACAGGCCCCCCACCACCCGCTGGCTGGCCTGGGTGACCGGCTCGGAGAAGTCGCCGCCGGGAGGGGAGACCGCGCCTACCGCGGTGACCGAGCCGACCCGCTTCCCCTCCCCGCCCAGGGTGATGACCCGCCCGGTCCGCTCGTAGAAGGTGGCCAGCCGGGTGGCCAGGTAGGTCGGGTAGCCCTCCTCCCCCGGCATCTCCTCCAGCCGGGAGGAGATCTCGCGCAAGGCCTCGGCCCAGCGGCTGGTCGAGTCCCCCATCAGGGCCACATTGTAGCCTTGGTCGCGGTAGTACTCGGCCAGGGTGATCCCGGTGTAGATCGAGGCGTCGCGGGCGGCCACCGGCATGTTCGAGGTATTGGCCACCAGCATGGTGCGGTCCATCAGGGAGCCGCCCGTCTTGGGATCCTCCAGGCTGGGAAATTCGTGGAGCACGTCGGCCATCTCGTTCCCCCGCTCCCCACAGCCGACGTAGACCACCACGTCGGCCAGGGAGTACTTGGCCAGGAGCTGCTCGACCACCGTCTTGCCGGTGCCGAAGCCGCCGGGGATGATGGCGTTGCCCCCCAGGGCGATCGGGAAGAGGGTGTCGAAGATGCGCTGCCCGGTTACGAAGAGTTCGACCGGGTCCAGCTTCTTGGCGTAGGGTCGGCCTCTTTTAACCGGCCACTTGCGCAGCAGGGTGATCTCGGTGCCGTCCTTCAGCCGGGCCACCGGTTCGGTGACGGTGAATTCACCTTCGCCGATCCAGTCGAGGGTACCGGCCACCCCGTGGGGGACCAGGACCCGGTGTTCGATGGTGGGGGTTTCCTGGATCGTCCCCAGGATGTCGCCCACCGCCACGTTGTCCCCGACCTTGATCACCGGTTGGAAGGTCCACTTCTTCGCGCGGTCGAGAGTGTCCACGCTGATCCCGCGGGCGATGAAGGAGCCTGATTCGGCCTCGATCAGTTTGAGCGGGCGCTGGATACCGTCGAAGACGCCGGTCAGCAGGCCGGGACCGAGTTCCACGGCCAGCGGGGCACCGGTGTTGGTGACCGGCTCGTCCACGTAGAGCCCGCTGGTCTCCTCGTATACCTGGATGAAGGCGGTGTCCCGGTCCAGCCGGATGATCTCACCGATCAGGCCCTCGCGGCCCACCCGCACGATGTCGTTCATGCGGGAGCCGAGCATCCCCTTGGCGATCACCGCCGGCCCGGAGATCTTCTGGATGCGTCCTACGATCTGTTCCGCCATCTTTTCTCCATGTCGAAACGGCCCCTTGTCGAGATCTCTGCGTCAGACTTCGTCAGGCTTTGTGCGACGTACCGTCCTGTACGTCTCCGCGTCCTTCCTCGTCTTCCTTGATCTCTCGCCAAGTTCCTCGTTTCTAGTTCGATTCGATACTTCATGAATCCCAGTAACTGGACGCGGATCAGATCCTTATCTGGAATCCGATCGCGCGGCGCACCACCTCGCCCAGGTAGGCGCGCTCGTCCCGCTCCCAGGCCCCCGGCTCCAGGCTCGGGAAAGGGACGAAGAGCGGATCGTTGCTGGCGTCCACCGCCTTGCGCATCCGCTCGTCCAGCCCTGCGACCAGGTCCTCCTCGATGAGCACCAGGCCGTAGTCGTCCCCGCTCAAGAGGTCTCGGACCTCGCC
>CAZFHZ010000166.1:0-5877 GCA_964519015.1 uncultured Gemmatimonadota bacterium
ATCCCGCCTCGACCAGCTCATCGGTGGCGATGATGGCCGGGCCCCCCGTGTTGGTGATGAGGCCGACCCGGTTCCCGGCGGGGACCGGCTGGGAGGCGAACGCCACGGCCGCCTGGCAGAGTTCCTCCTCGTCCCGGAAGCACACGACCCCAGCCTTCTTGAAGAGCAGTTCGGCCACGATCTCCTGTCCGGCCAGGCCTCCGGTGTGAGAGGAGACCGCCTTCGCTCCTTCTGCCGTCCGGCCCGCTTTCATGCCCAGGATGGGTTTGACGGCGGTCACTTCGCGGGCCGCTTCCAGGAACGCTCCGGGATCGGCCAGGCTCTCGATGTATACCAGGATCACCCGGGTCTGATCGTCCGTTCCCCAGTAACGGATGATCTCAGGGATGGAGATGTCGCAGGCATTGCCGTTGGAGGCATACATCCGCACGCCGACGCCCAGCTCAGCGAAGCGCTGGTTCAGGACCTCGGCCACACCGCCGCTTTGAGCCACGATGGAGATATGGCCTTCGATGGGCCGGGTGAACGTGAAATTACAGTACGCCCTCACTCTGGGATCGGTGTTGATGATCCCCTGACAGTTGGGCCCGAAGAGGCGGATGCCGTGTTCCGTTGCCTTGGCGAGCACCTGTTCTTCCAGCTCTTCACCCTCTCCTCCGACCTCCCTGAAGCCGGCCGAGTTGATGATCGCTACCCGCACACCTTTCTTCCCACAATCGTCCAGGGTCCCCGGTACCTGCCGGGCCGGGATGACGATGTGGACGAGTTCCACATCATCCGGCACGTCCAGGAGGGTCACGTGGGACTTCAATCCCCGGACTTCCTCCCCCTTGGGATTCACGGCGTATATCGGGCCGGTATAGCCGAAGTCCTGCAGGTTCTTGATGATCCGGTTCCCGATGGAGAGTTCCTTGGAGGAAGCTCCGATCACGGCCACCGAGCGGGGGAAGAAGAGAGCCTCCAGCACGCTATTTCATCTCCGCGATCTGTTCGATGAAGGCTTCGATATTGGTCTCGGTCTGTTCGTCGCTGAGGCACCGCAGATCGTTCAGGTCACCATTGATGGTCAGGCTCGGTACTCCTGTCGCGGCCTCCAGCCGCTGGGGCATCCCGTAACGGCTGTTGGTGTTGTGTGGACAGGTCTTGGAGTCGTGGAAGACGATCCCGTCGATCTTGAAGAGATCGAGCATCTTCTTGATGTACTCCTCCTTGATCTCATCAGAACGGACGATGAACAGTTCGGTGTAGGCCCTGGCCATGCTCCTGAAAGGGTCGGATGGGTCGAATTGATTGAAGATCCAGCTGTTGCAATAGGTGGAGGCGAGCACGCAGGCCCGGTTGAGCGCGAAGAGTTCCGAATGGGCCCGCAACCGGCCCCAGATGGGCATGCCCTCCCAATAAAGCCTGAAACGCTCCTCCTCCACAGCCGCGTCACCACTCTCCACCCGCATTTGGAGTTCGTCCAGAAGGAGATCGTAGTATTTGACCGCCTCTCCAGTCCCTCTCAGCACCACGGCCGGACCCATGTGGATGGTGCCGTCGAAGAAAGTGAAGGGGGATGGGATGGCGGCGGCCGTGTTGAGGACCTTTTCCCACAGCAGCGAGCACTCGCGGGAGAGAGTGATCACCCGGGCGAGCTCATCGGGGTCGATGCTCCCACCCGCGATCGGTTCAAGGGCTTCCACGAGGGTCTCCATCTGGGCGGCGATGGAGTCGATATGGGCGTCGGTCACTTCCGCCACCCCGCAGTGTGTATGGATGCCCATCACCGGGACCTGGAACTCCCGAGCGAACCAGGAGAGCCAGTCCTGGACGTCTCGACACTGGTTGGTGTTGAAGACCAGGACATCGGGCCTCGGAACCGAATTAATCCCCGGGTAGGCCTTGGAGAGGGGCGTGATACCCCGCACGAAGGCCCCGATGTCGGAGGTCAGGTAGGAGCAGATCTCCGGGGAGTAGCCCAGGGCGTTGGCGTGCGGTATCAGATCCGAGGCCAGGCGGGCGCTGCCCAGCATGGCCGCATGGTTCTCGGGGAGGTAGACCTGGAATCCCATGGCCCGCAGTATCTCGACCGGGCCCACGCTGGTACACCAGGCCACCTTCCGGTCGGTCGATCTCGCGGCCTCGTCCAGTTGGTAGTAGTACTCACTCATCAACCGGGACAGCTCACCCGTAGCCTGGATCTTCTTTCTTAAAAGCCTCTTATTCTCGACCATATTGGTCCCTCATATCTGGATGGCTATTGTACGGCATTGTCGATGGGAGATCGTAGGATTCCCGGGTATCCTGAGACCATCCGGTGCAGTGGTCGTCTGTCTCTCATGGACCGTATGTTAGCGTCAACCCGGGCCGGCTGTCTAAGGGGTGAAGGCATGACGATGGATGGACGCTTCGTGGGTGTCGATGTGGGCACCTCATTCATCAAAGCCGTTCTGATCGGAGCGGAGAGGGAGATCGAAGGCCGGTCCATCGAACGCCTGGGCTCCGATCTTCAGTCGTCCGTTGAATCGGTCTTCCAGGCGCTCCTCGCGGACGCCGAAGTCGCCCGTGAGGAGATCCGGCGCATCACCGCCACGGGTTTCGGGCGTAAGAGTGTGATCTTCGCCGACGACGTGAGGACCGAAATCGCCTGCCATGCCAGAGGGGCCTACTACTATTTCCCCGGACCGATAACGGTGGTCGACATCGGCGGCCAGGACACCAAGGTGATCAGACTGGACGACCAGGGGAAACGGCTCGGTTTCAAGATGAACCGAAAGTGTGCCGCCGGGACGGGGACCTTCCTGGAAGAGATCGCGGCCAAGGTCAGGATCCCCCTGGATGGGATGAACGGACTAGCCCGAAAGTCCCGGAACGATATCGCCCTGAACAGTTTCTGCACCGTCTTCGCTTCTACCGAGATCCTCACCCGGATCAAGGAAGGGGAGAGGGTGGAGGACATGGTCAAGAGCGCCTATGCCTCGATCGCCCGGCGGGTGATCGAGATGGACACCTTGGAGGGAACGGTGGTGCTGACCGGTGGGGTGGTGGCCTTCAACGACATCATGATCGATATGATGGCGAAGCACGTGCGGGGGAGGGTGGTCGCACCGCCCGAGCCCCAGCTGTGCGGTGCTCTGGGCGCGGCCCTGCTGGCCAGAGAGAGCGTGTAGGGACCGTCTTCAGTGATCTCAGTGTCCGGCTAGGTCAATGCTTCCTGGGCCTTGAGAGCTGCTCCGAGGGCCCCGGTCATGATCGGTTCGGGCACCGCTTCGATGGTCAATCCGGTGATCTCGGAGAGTGATTTCAGCACCCCGGGGAAATACTCGGCAACCCCTCCCGTGACCTTCACCGGATCCTGGAATCCTCCAATCTCATAGATCCTCTCCGCCACGGACCTCATGCAGCCGAGCGCGATATCCTCCCGGCTCACACCCTCCAGGAGCCGTTCCAGGACCTCCGAGCCGGCGAAGATGGAGCAGTAGCTGCCGATTGAGGCGGCCGTGTCCGCCTCCGACGCCAGTTCCTGGAGACGGGTGGGGTGGACGTCCAGGTGGCGGGCGGTGAACATCAGGAAGGTGCCGATACCGACCGCACACTTCCGCGAGAAGCGACTCTCCACCAGTCGCCCCGTTCCATCCACCTGGAGCACTTTCGGGTCCTGTCCGCCTATGTCGATCACGGACATGGCCTGCGGGAAGTGGTGAAAGGCGCCGAGGGCGTGAGAGGAGCTGTCCCCGATGATCACCGCAGCGTCCGGGACCCTATCGGTCCCGAAGCCGGTTGCAGCGGTGATCCTCACGTCGGTGCGGTCGATCTGGGCTTCGTCGAGCGCACCGTCCAGGGCTTCCTTGACCCGGTGCTGGAAGTATCCGCGGGTGGGTACGACGGAGCGACCGATGATGCCTACCCCTTCCTCCAGTATGAGGGCCTTGACGCACTCGGTGCCGACATCGACGCCGGCTACCACTCTTCTGGGCTCGGTCACGGCGGCTCCTCCGGTTCAGCGGGTGCCCGACACCGGTTTGGGGGCGTTCTGCAGGCCGTTGTACTGCTCGAGGAAATCAGTCAAACGTTTCTCCACCTGCTCCATCGAGAAGAGGCGCAGATCGTGCGAGTCGGCTTCGATGACGATGGAGGGCAGACCGGTCAGCCGGCGCAGTTTTAATTCGAGACCGTAGCGGACGTTGCTGTGTTCAGGGACCGTGCGGCCTTCATGGTAGACGACGCAATCGATACCGTGATGCTCGAATTGCGACATGAGGTAGGTGGCTTTGACATCCTCCGAACGGTTGGGGAAGATACTGATATAGGTCCGGGCCATACTCTCGTACGGGTTCTTGGAATCGAGTCCATCGAAGGCCCAGATGTTGCTGTAGGTGGAAGCGACGACCGCGATCTGGTTGTCGAAGAAGAGCTTGGCCAGCGACCTGAGCGCTCCCCAGATAGGCGGCCCCTCCCAATAGAAACGGAACCGTTCACCGGGGACGGCCGCGAACGTGTTCGAAACCCGCTCCTCGAGTTCGGCCTTCAGGATGGTGTAGTATTCGACCGCTTCGGTCGTTCCCCGCATCACCACCATGGGTGCCATGTGAACCAGAAGATCGAAGATCGTGAAGGGGGAGGGTACGTTCCGGGCCAGGTCAAGGATCTGTGACCAAAGGCGGGCCGCGCGGGTGGAGTTGTCCACCACTTCGGCCAGCCGGTCGACATCCATGGAGCGGCCGGTTATCTCCTCGAGACGATCCACCATCCGGACCATCTGCCCGGCGGCGGCGTTGACTTCGATCTCACCGATTTCTCTGAGGTCGGGAGAGGGATGCAGGCCGAAGACCGGGACACCGAAGTAGCTGCCGTAATAACCGAACCATCTGAGCAGACTGTGCCCGAAGTTCGTGCTGAAGATCATCACGTCCGGCTTCGGAGGTCCCTGGATCCCGTGCACCGTCATCAGCGGGCTGTCGCCGATGAGCATGGCCCCGATGTCACAGGTCATGGCGGAGCTGGCGAACTGTGAGAAGCCTTCGGCCAGGGCTCGTGGGATGTAGCGGCTGGCCTGCCGGCTCGCTCCGATCAGGGCGGCGTGATTCTCGGGGAAGTAGGGGGTCATGCCCATCGCCCGGATGATCTCGACCGGGGCTGTGCCCGATGTCCACGCCACGATGCGGTCGGGATCGTCGCTCGCCGCCTGGACGTCCTGGTAGTAGACACGCTGGAGTTCCTTCAACTTCGGAGCGGTCTCCAGCGGTATGCGACCCGAGGGTATCCCTTCCTCCTCCACCATGCTCGTCGGATGCACCACCGGCCTGGGGCTCCGCTTGACCACCGTCGTCAGGGTCTCGGCGATCTCCTGTTTCCGCATGAGGTTCTGATGTTCGTAGGAATGGACCAGCCAGACGAGCGTCTGGTTCAGAGGCGCGGGCAGGCCGTATCGTCCCGCCTCGGTGACGATGGCCCCGTTCAGGGCATCGATCTCGGTACGAAATCCGCGGGCCAGGTCCTGCCACATGGAAGGACGGTTCTTGCCGAGCGCCTTCTGTGAATTGATGACGGGGCGGTAGGGGTCCTCCTCATCGATGATGGGCACTCCCCTGGCCCTCATGACGGCCACGATCTCCCCGCAGAGACTACGCATGAAGGCTTGGAGGTCCTCGTCGTCCAGAAGCTCCCGGCAGGTGAGGCCGGTGACCGCCGAGACCGGATTCACCACTGCATTGTGGAGGAGTTTGGTCCAGATCACGTCATCGATGTTCTCGACGATGTTGGTGTCCAGTCCAGCCCGGCGGAAGACCTCTCCCACCTGCTCGATCCGGGGTGTGATGACACCGTCGTAGGGGGCGATCTGGATCGGTTTGATCCCCGCCCGGAAACGGAGACGGTTGGGGCCGGTATGCTGGA
>CAZFHZ010000167.1:0-5667 GCA_964519015.1 uncultured Gemmatimonadota bacterium
CTTCCGTTATCCCGGCGAGCCCGAAGAACCGGTCGGCGGGGAAGCCGAGGAGGCCTTGAAACTCGCCCGCGAGGTCTACGAGGCGGTCCAGACCCGCCTGGAGAAAGAAGCCCGGCTGTAACTTCCCTACGGCACCAGCACCACCTTCCCGATCTGGGCACGCGACTCCAGGTGGCGGTGGGCCTCGGCGGCGTCCTCCAGCGGGAAGACGGAGTCCACCACCGGGCTGAAATCGCCCGCGCGCACCCCCCGGACCACCTCGAGCAGCTCCCGGCGGCCCCCCATGTAGGACCCGATCAGCTTGAGCTGTTTCACGTAGAGGTAGCGGAGGTCCAGGTTGACCCCGGCGCCGGCGGTGGCCCCGCAGGTGACCAGCCGCCCGCCGCGGGCCAGGCACTTCAGGTTCTGTTCGAAGATCGAGGCCCCGATGTGTTCGAAAACCACGTCCACCCCGCGACCGTCGGTCAGTTCCCGCACCACGGCCACGAAGTCCTGAGTGGTGTAGTCGATCCCCACGTCGGCTCCCAGTTCGATCCCCTTCTCCAGTTTCTCCTGGGAGGAGGCGGTGGTGTAAACCGTGGCGCCCGCCCGCTTGGCCACCTGGATGCCGGCCACGCCCATGCCGGAGCCGGCCGCGTGGACCAGCACCGTCTCACCGGCCCGCAAGCCCGCCTGGGCGTGGAGCATGTGGTAGGCGGTCATGAAGGTAAGCGGCACCGCCGACCAGGCCACCGGGTCCTCGTCGGGCTCCAGCGGGATGCACACGTCGGCCGGACGCACGATCTGCTCGGCGTAGCCCCCCGGGAGCTGATAGCCGTAGATCTTAAAGCCCTCCACGCAGAGCCCGTCGAGGTCCTGGAGGCAGTACTCGCAGCGCCGGCAGGAGGTCATGGGAGCCACCAGCACGCGCTGCCCTTCGGCCAGCGGCTCGCCGTAGAGACCGGGCAGGGTGGGGATCCCGTCGGGGCCACGGCCGCGCTCCGGTATAGCATCCGGTCCGAGCGCCTCGATCACTCCGACCACCTCGCTCCCGAGCAGGTGAGGCATGGGGACGGAAGCCCCCGGCAGGCCGCGGCGTACCCACAGGTCGAGATGGTTCAGCGCCACCGCCTCGACCCGGAGGCGCACCTCCCCCGGCCCCGGTTCGGGCTCGGGCAGTTCGACCGCCTGCAGGACCTCGGGACCACCATGCTCGGTGAAGACGACGGCACGCATGCTCCTGCCTCCTGGTTGAGGATCCGACGCCGTCCCAGCATACCGCCGGGAGCGGCCTTCCTTCCATCCCGGTCGCGACATAGGATTTGCCTGACTCCGGCCTGATGCTGGCGGGTCGTACCCGGGCAGGGGAGGGCCTTGGCGAGAAATGTTGTATATGTACAATATAAAGGTTGACATATACTACTTATTGTTGTAACGTAGCCATATGAAAAAGCGAAAGCTCTACAACCGGATCCTGGTGCTTCGGAGCGAGCGGGGGATGTCCCGCAAGGAGCTGGCCGACCTGGTCGGGGTCAACGTCCAGACCATCGGCTACCTGGAGCGCGAGGAATACAATCCCAGCCTCGACCTGGCCCTCACCTTCGGCGAGATTTTCGAGCTGCCGGTGGAGGCGATCTTCTCGACCGAGCCGCTGAAGCCGCTCAGTCAGGAGCTCTACGGCCGGAGAGAGAAGGAGGGTGCATGAGATGGGCATGACCAAACGGCAGCGGCGGGCGGGTGTCATCATCAACCATACGGCGCTGGGTCTGATGCTCGTGTTCTGGTACGGCAGCCCGCTGGTGGGCTGGTCGGAGGTCGTGCGGGTGGTGGCCGCGCTCGTCCCGCTGGTCGTGGTCGGCATCAGCTACTACCGGATCCACCTGGCTACCGGCCTGTGGACGCTCGTGCATGCCCGGATGGAGGGGTTGGATGAGCGGCAGGTCGAGATGACCCTGCTGGCCGCCCGGTTCTCCTACGCGGTCTTCAGCGTGCTCTGCCTGCTGGCCCTGTTCGGGGCGGCGGTGGCCGGAAACCACGGCGTCATCCCCTTCGATGCCATCCTGCCGGCCGGCCTGCTCTACCTGGCGCACACCCTTCCTTCCTCCTACCTGGCCTGGGTCGAGGAGGTGGTCTGAGGGGACGCCTACTCCAACCGCAGCGCCACCGCCGGGTCCACCCGGGTGGCCTGGCGGGCCGGGAACCAGGTGGCCGCCAGGCCGGCCAGGAAGAGGAGGAGGGCCACGCCGGAGAAGGTCACCGGATCGAACGGGCTGACCCCGTAGAGGAAGCGGGCGAGACCCCGGGTCGCGCCCAGGGCGACCCCGGTGCCGATCAGGATGCCCAGGAGCGCCAGCCACGATCCCTGCCGGACCACCAGGGCCAGGACGTCCGCCCGCCGGGCGCCCAGGGAGAGACGGATGCCCATCTCGCGGGTCCGCTGGGAGACGCTGTAGGCCATGACCCCGTAGACCCCCCCCAGGGCCAGCGCCAACGCGATCACGGCCAGGGCGATCATGATCCTGGCCATGATGAGGTCACCCCCCAGGCTCTGCTCGATGAGATCGTCCATGGGCATGACGTCGTAGGCCGGCACGCCCGGATCCACCTCCCGGACCGCCGCGCGCACGGGCTCGACCAGCGTGTGGAGGGGGACGGAAGCCTCGATCGCCCAGGCCATGAACAGCTGACGGCTCTGCAGGGCCGGCAGGAAGATCATGGGTATGGGCTCGACGTCCCCCCGGTCGTCGCGGGTATCGGCCGTCACTCCCACGATCTCCCGCGGGCCGGAGCCGATGACGATCTGCCGGCCGATGGGGTCGCTGTCGGGCCAGTGGCGCCGGGCCAGCGCCTGGTTGATGACCACCACGGGGGGGGTCCCGGCCCGGTCGGAATCCTGGATGTCCCGGCCCCGGATCAGCGAGATGTCGAAGGCTTCGAAGTAGCGGGGCAGGACGTACTTGAAGCCCACGATCCCCCGGAGCTCCCGATCCTGGAAGTCCTGGCCTTCCAGGACGTAGTAGGTACCCGAGATCCCCTGGATGGGCAGATTGGTGGCGGCTCCGACCGTCTCCACGCCGGGCAGGGCGGACAGGCGCTCCTGGACTCGGGTGTAGAAGTCGTTCGCAGCAGCCGCATCGGTGTACTGGCCCTCGGGCAGGAGCGTCTGGAGGGTAAGCACGTCGCGGCGGTCGAAGCCCAGGTCGGCCAGGCGGATCCGGGCGAAACCCTGCACGAGCAGGACCGAGGAGATCAGGAGCACCTGGGCCAGGGCGACCTCCGAGACCACCAGGGACTTCCGGAGGCGTCCCCCCTGAGTGCCGGAGCCGGTCCGGCCGCCTTCTCTCAGGGAATCCGCCAGGTTGGTGCGGACGGAATGGAGGGCGGGGGCGAGCCCGAAGATGATCCCCGTGAGCAGGGTGACGGCCAGGGTGTAGAAAAGGACCCGGCCGCTGAGACCGATCGCGTAGACCATGGGGAAGTCGGCCGGCATGATGGCGGTCAGTCCGCGGATGCCGAAGACCGCCAGACAAAGGCCCACGGCACCTCCCAGCAGAGCCACCATGACGGCCTCGGTGAGGAACTGCCGGACGATGCGGCTGCGCCGGGCGCCCAGGACCCCCCGCAGGGCCACTTCGCGGGAACGGCCGGCGGCGTGGGTGAGCAGCAGGTTGGCCACGTTGGCGCAGGCGATCAGGAGCACCAGGGCGACCGCCACGGTGGAGATGAGGGTCCCCGCCTGGAAGCCCTCGTTGAAGACTTGCTCGTGGAGCGTGAGCATCATGGCGCTGTGGCCGGAACTGCTCTCGGGATAGGTCCGGCCGATCCCTTCCATGATGCCCCGGGCCTCCTCCAGGGCCTGCTCCCGACTGAACCCGTCCCGGATCCGGGCCAGGACCACGTTATTGTGGCTTTCCCGGGACTCCTCCCCGGTGACGGCCAGCGGTACGAGGAGGTCCTCCCCCGGTGTCAGGAACCAGAAGCGGGGCGGCATCACGCCCACCAGGGTGTGGGAGATGCCGTCGAGCAGGACGGTCGTCCCGATGATGTCGGGATCGCCGCCGAAGCGACGCTTCCACAGTCCGTCGCTGATGACGGCCACCCGCTCGTGCCCCGGCGTGCCCTCCTCGGCCACGAAGCTCCGCCCCACGGCGGGCGGCACGCCCAGGACCCGGAAGAAGTCCGGCGTGACGTACCGTCCGGTGAGGCGTTCGGCTTCGAAGTCCCCCGACAGGCAGAAGGTCCCGCCGTGGAAGGCCGACAGGTCCATGGTTCGGCTCTGCGCCTTGAGGTCGAGGAAGTCGGGGACGGTGAAGGAGGTCTGTCCCCACCCCCGGTCGGGATTGACGGTCCACACCGTGTGGAGCCGGTCGGTGTCGGGATAGGGAAGGGGTCGCAGCATGAAGACGTCCACCGCGCTGAAGATGGCCGTGTTGGCACCGATGCCGATGCCGAGGGAGAGCACGGCGATGGCGACCAGGCCCCGGCTGCGGTTCAAGGCACGGAGGCCGAATTTCACGTCCTGTCCGATGAGGTCCATCGTGTATTCCTTCCGCAACAGATACCAGGCGTGGAAGAAAGCACCGCCCGACCAGAGGACCAGGCTGCGGGCGGCGAACTGCCGCTTCCGGGACACCTCTTCCCGTCGCTGCCAGCGGTGCATGAGTTCGGCCGTCCACTGCGCCTCCCAGTCGGCCCGGTCCTCGTAGGGGACCAGCGAGCCGGCCAATCGGATGAGGTGCCGGCTGAGCCGGAATCGCAACGGGAGCGGGTGGTCGTCGTCGGGCCGGGGGGACATGCGTCTCAGGTGGTCCGGGGGTGGATCCGGGCTCCGAGTTTGACCGGCGCCAGGGAGCGGTAGCGTTCGAGGGCGAGGGCGAGCGCCTGTTCCCCGGCCGGGGTGATCCGGTAGTAGCGGCGGGCGGGACGTTTCTCCTGCCGGGCGATCCGGGCGTCCTCCCATTCCGAACGGGCGAGCCCCAGACCGGCCAGCCGGTCCAGGGCGGGGTAGATCGTGCCGCTGGTCAGCCCGGTATCCTCCATGATGTCGAAGCCGTAGCGGCAGCCTCGGGCCAGGGCGTGCAGGACCATGACGGTCCCCAGACTGAATTGGGTCTTCTTGGCCATGATGGGTCTCAGATTATCCCGCAGGCGCTCGAAAGGTCGGGCCGCCCGCCTACCTATGTTGAGTGTCAAGTTATGTTGGTGGTTATTTACTTGTTACGGAGGGTGGCGGGGAAAGGTTGCCCCCGGGATCGGTTTCCGGTCGCTCCCGGGTTGCCGACCGACGCGGGAAGGGGTAGGCTCCCCACCGCCCGACGCTCGACCCCGACCGGACGGCCCGCTTGCCCGAACCAAGAACCAGCTACGAACGCCGCCTCGGCCTCTTCGATGCCGTCATGGTCGTGGTGGGGGGGATCATCGGGGCGGGCATCTTCATCAACCCGGCCATCGTCGCCCAGCGGGTCGGCACCACTCCCCTGGTCCTGCTGGCCTGGGGGATCGGTGGCGGGGTGGCCATCATCGGCGCCCTCTGCTTCGCCGAGCTGGGCAGCCGCCGCCCCGAGGCGGGGGGCGGCTACGTCTATCTAAAGGAAGGCTTCGGGCTGCTCCCCGCCTTCCTCTACGGCTGGACGCAGCTGCTGGTCATCAACACCGGCGGCATCGCCGCGGTGGCCATGACCTTCGCCT
>CAZFHZ010000168.1:0-5624 GCA_964519015.1 uncultured Gemmatimonadota bacterium
CTGGTCGGTGGCGGGGGGAGCGCCCAGGTCCCCTACCGGAGCGCGGAGCCCCCCCTGGAGGCCATCAGCCGGCGGGTGCGGCCGGGGACCACGGTCCGCTACCGGTCCGGGATCGAGCGGGATGGGATTCCCATCCCCGCCGGGGCGCTTATCCCGGCCGGGGGGGAGGGGCCGGGCGGACTGCTCCGGACGGCGGCCGACGGCCGGATCCGGGTTGATCCGCAGGTGGATTACACCGGAGGGGCTGCTCTCCCGGCGGGTTCCTCCTTCACCTGGACGGGCACCCTGACCGTCCCCGAGAGCGGCGACTACGAGATCAAGGTCCAGACCCTGAGCGGCCGGGCCAGCCTCCAGATCGATGGCCGCCGCGTCGGTGGCCGGGGCGGCTTCGGCGGCTCCTCCTTCATCCCGACCTCGGGTGGTCTATCCAACAGCGGCACCCGGCTGCGCTGGGAGACGGGGGAGCGGCACGAGCTGAGCCTGACCTTCGAGGCGGGGGCGGCCAGTCCGGCCCAGGTCCGGCTGGCCTGGATCACGCCGGCCGGGCGCGTTCAGGCCGTCGCTGAGGCGGCCGAAGCGGCCCGGACTGCGGATGCGGTGATCCTCTACGCCCACTGCGAGGGAACCGAGGGGCGGGACCGCGAAACGCTCGCCCTCCCCGAGGGGCAGGACGAACTCATTGAAGCGGTCGCCGCGGCGGCCGCCGGACCGGTGGTCGTGGTGCTCTACGTCGGGGCGCCCGTGCTCATGCCCTGGCTGGCCCGCACCGACGCCGTCCTGCTGCTCTGGTATCCCGGCCAGGAGGGAGCCGAAGCCGGGGCGGCCCTCTTGTTCGGGGAGGCGAATCCCGGCGGGAAGCTGCCGGTCACCTTCCCGCGCCGCGAGGCGGACACCCCGGTGGCCCTCCCCGAACGCTATCCCGGAGTGGAAGGGCTGGGGGCCTACTCCGAGGGTATCCTGGTCGGCTACCGCTGGTACGACACCGAGCACATCGAACCGCTCTTCCCCTTCGGATTCGGGCGCTCCTACACCGACTTCCGCTACTCCGACCTGGAGGTGGAGGCAGCGGGGGAGGGCCTGGTCGTCCGCTTCCGCCTCAAGAACTTCGGACGGGTACGGGGTGCGGAGGTGCCTCAGGTCTACCTGGGACCGGTACGCCCGGCGCCGGTCCCGATGGCCCTCAAGCACCTGGCCGGTTTCACCCGGCTCGAACTCGATCCCGGTGAGGAAGTGACGGTCACGATCCCGATCGGTCCGCGCGAGCTCTCCTACTGGTCGGTGGCCGCCCACGACTGGGTCCTCGCCCCGGGCCGCCGGAGGGTATCGGTGGGTGCCTCCTCCCGCGACCTCCGCCTGCAGCGGACGGTCCGGGTGCCGCGGTGATGCGCGCGTGAAGAAGGAGGTGGGTTGAGATGACCGTCGGAACGAGGCATCGGCGCGGGTGGTCGCGGCTCCTGCTGCCGGCCCTGCTGCTCGTCCCGGTCCTCGGCGGCTGCCCGGCCGCCCCGAGCCAGGCGCCCGAGGCGATCATCTACACGCTGCGCGTCCCGGCGCCCGATTCCCAGCTGGCGGTCGTCGAAGCCCGGTTCCCGACCGGTGGGCAGGCAACGATCGAGCTCATGATGCCGGTCTGGTCCCCCGGCTTCTACCGGGTCGAGGATTACGCCGGGCGGGTGCGCGACCTCTCGGCCCGGAATCCTGACGGAGGAGTGCTGCCGGTGGAGCAGCCCCGGCCCAACCGCTGGCGGATCACCACCGGTGGGGTGCCCCAGGTGATGGTCACCTATCGCCTGGTCTGTCGCCAGCGCTCGGTCACCACGAACTGGGTCTCGGACGACCTGGGGGTGTTCAACGGGGCGGCCACCTTCATCACGCTGGCCGATCGCGTCCGACGCCCGCACGAGGTCCGGCTGGAGCGGCCCCCCACCTGGCCGCGGGTGATGACCGGATTGGATCCGGCCCCCGATGGCCGGCCCGACCACTACCGGGCCCCCGATTACGACACACTCGTGGATTCCCCCATCGTGGCCGGCGACCTCGAGGTGCATACCTTCGAGGTGGACGGCGTGCCCCACCTGCTGGTGGACGCCGGGGACCGGCCGGGCTGGGACGGCGCCCGGGCGGCTACCACTCCTGGCTGGGTTTCGTGGCCCACGAGTACTTCCATGCCCTCAACGTGAAGCGGCTCCGTCCGGTCGAACTGGGGCCTTTCGACTACGAGAACCCGCCCCACACGGCCAGCCTCTGGCTCTCCGAGGGGATCACCTCCTACTACGGCGACCTCTTCGTGGCCCGGGCCGGGCGCTCCACCCGGGAAGAGTTCCTGGCCGCCCTCTCCGCCCAGATCCGGTCGCTCCAGAACGCCCCCGGGCGGCTGCTCCAGTCGCTCGAACAGTCCTCTCTGGGGGTCTGGGAGAACAGCATGTCGGGAGTAGGGGCCAGCGCCTCGACGGTCAGCTACTACGTGAAGGGACAGGTCGCCGGCTTCCTGCTCGACGCCCGGATCCGGCGGCTCACCGGCGGTGTCCATACCTTTGATGACGTGATGCGGCTGGCCTATCAGCGCTACGGGGGGGAGCACGGCTTCGCCCCCGGGGAGTTCGAGGCTGTCGCCGGCGAGGTCGCGGGCACCGACCTGGGGACGTGGTTCCGGAGCGTGATCGGCTCGACCGAGGAACTCGATTATACGGAAGCGCTCGACTGGTACGGCCTGCGCTTCTCGGCCGACCGGGAGTGGGAGCTGGAGGTGCGCGCTGACGCCACGCCGGCCCAGCGGGAGCACCTGCGGGTGCTGCTGGCGCCGGCCGTCCGCTGAAGAACCATCTCAAACCGGAGGAATCCCGTGCGAGCGATCCGATTCCCGGCCCCGTTCCAACACCACCATCCCGAGATCCGCAACGTCAACGAACTGTTGGAGGCCGAGGCTACACGCGGACAGCGGGCGGCCGACTGGGTGGCCCGTACGGTCGGGGCCTGGCCCTTCATCATCGGTCAGTCCTGTCTGCTGGTCATCTGGGTGATCCTGAACGTGACCGCCATGGTGAGGCACTGGGACCCTTACCCCTTCATCCTGATGAACCTGGTCCTCTCCCTGCAGGCCGCCTACACCGCGCCGATGATCATGATGAGTCAGAACCGCCAGACGAAGATGGACCGGCTCGAGGCGCACAACGACTACGAGATCAACCAGAAGGCCGAGGAGGAGGTGCGCGCCATCCTCGACCACCTGGCTGCCCAGAACCTGGCGCTGGAGGAGATCCATCGCCTGCTGGTCGCCGGCGCACCCCCGGAGCGTTCCTGAAGCGCCCTTCGGGGGTGGGTGTATTCGGAGGGGGAAGCCCTAACCGCCGGTCGACGACCACTGCGAAGCGATCCACCGAGAGGTGAGCCCATGCCGAGCCGCCTGAGTCGTACTTCGGGGTCGCGCTTCCTCGTACCGATCGCACTCCTGATCCTCCTGCTCCTCCAGCTTGTGCTCGCTCCCGCCTCACCGGCCGGGGCCGCTCCGCTCCCGCAGGGGCAGGGGGGGGCCGTAGCCGCACTGGTCGACTCCGGGCGCGCCCTGCTGGCCCGGGGGGATGCGGCCGGAGCGCGGAGCTGCTTCGAAGCCGTCCTCCGCGTGGACCCCGAGCACCCCCGGGCGCTGGCGGGGATGGGGGAGGCGCTGCTGGCCGAGCCGACCGGGGCGGCCCGGGCGGAGGAGTACCTGCGCCAGGCGGTGGCCAAGCTGCCGATCGAGCCGGACGTCCACTATCAACTGGGTCTGGCCTACATGCGCCTGGCCCCGGGGGACCTGGGCCGGGAGAACGTCGCCAAGGGGCTCAAGGAGTTCGACCTGGTGCTGGCGCTCGATCCCAGCCACCCCGACGCCGCCTACCAGAAGGGCCTGCTGCAACGCGACTACTACGGCGACCCGGCCGGAGCCGAGACCTCCTTCCGGCGACAGGCGGATGCCTTCCCCGGCCACCTGGAGGCTCGCCGCGACCTGCTCCGCATCCAGGTCGAGCGGGCCGAATACGCGGAAGCGGTACGCACCGGCGAGGCGTTGGTGGCCGCCCATCCCGAGTACGTAGAGGCCTATCCCTGGCTGGCCGGCGCCTACTGGCGTAAGGGAGACGGCGAAGAGGCCATGGCCATCTTCGAGCGCTACTTCGGCGTGATCGACGAGAAGGAGCGGGGCCTCTTCTTCGACCTCTCGCTGGTCCTCTCCACCGAGGAGATCGCCCAGGCCAGTGGCCTGGGAGCGGCGGCCATGCGCACCTACTGGGACCACTACTGGTCGACGCGCGACCCCGACCCGAAGACCGTGGTCAACGAGCGCCTGCTCGAGCACTTCATCCGGGTGGCCTACGCCCGGCTGGAGTTCGGCCAGGTCACCTGGCCGTGGGATCCCCGCGGCGACTTCTACGTGCGATACGGGCCTCCCGACGCCCGCAGCGGCCGCGGGATCAACCTGGCCATGGACTTCTTCGACGACGACCCGAACTTCATCAAGAAGCGCCGCGACTTCCAGAACGAGCTCGGCCTGCCGTTGATGATCGAGGAACTCGAGACGAAGGAACGCATGCAGCTCGGCCAGCGCCCCGGCTTCACGAGCGCGGCGGGGGAGGAGGTGGCCTACGGGGCTCAGGAGCACGCTCCCGAACGCTGGGTCTACACCGAGCGGGGGATCGACCTGAACTTCGTGGACCCGACCAACCGGGGCCGCTACATCGTCGAGGGGGTGCGCTCCCGGATGGTGGTCGATCGGATGGAGCTGAAGATGCCCACCCTCTCGACCGAGGAGGAGAAGATCCAACTGGTCGACCCGATGGACGGGGTCTTCACCTTCCGGGGGAGCGGGGGGAAGACGGCCGTGGAGTACGCCTTCGCGCTGCTCCCCGACGACTTCGGTCAGTTCCGCTCGGTGACCGGGGTCTATGCCACCCTCGATGTGGATGTGGCCATCTACACCCCGGGCTGGGAGGATGTCGCCCGGGCGGGGGAGCGGGCGCGCCGTCTGCAGACGGTGCCCCAGGTCACCATCCGGGGGGTCCCGCTCTTCGTGGACGCCACCCGGCTGGAAGTGGCTCCCGGTCCCTACCGGATCACCACCCTGCTGCTCGACCCGGGCTCGGGGCGGCGGGGGGCGGCCGAGGAACTGGTGGAAGTGCCCGACTACTCCGGCACCGAGCTGTCCGTGAGCGACATCCTGCCGGCGGCCGCGATCCGCGAAGTACCGCGGGGGACCGAAGGCCGGTTCGTACGGGGGAACCTGGAAGTGCTGCCGCTGCCGGGTCGGGCGCTCCAGACCGATCAGCCGCTCTTCATCTACTACGAGGTCTATAACCTGAAGAAGGACCCGATCGGGGCGACCGACTACGAGGTGGCCTACGCGGTGGCCGAGGCGCCCGAGGAGGGGGGTCTGGGGGCCCGGCTCTACCAGGGGTTGCGGAGCCTGGTGGGGGCGGGGCGGCGACGCTCGGTGCTGACGGCCAAGACCGACCGCAACGGTATCGAGGCGGACACCCGGGAGTGGCTGCAGGTGGACATGAGCGAAGTGCCGGCCGGGACCTGGCTGCTGGAACTGACCGTCACCGACCACCAGACGGGGCAGACGGCCAGCCAGAGCCTGCTCTTCCGCA
>CAZFHZ010000169.1:0-5569 GCA_964519015.1 uncultured Gemmatimonadota bacterium
GCATCACACCGCAGTGCGCTTGAACGGTGTGTAAGCTGGCGGAGAGGGTGGGATTCGAACCCACGGAAGGGGTTTAAGCCCTTCACTCGCTTAGCAGGCGAGTGCCTTCAGCCGACTCGGCCACCTCTCCGGGATCTCTCTGGACGAACAGCCCCGTAAACATGCGGTGGCCGGCCAGGTAAGTCAACCGGGTCGGCCGGGCGTCATTTCGGCGTTTGCCTCCGGACCACCGCTCCGGTTGTTTGACGACATCCGATCCACCCCAGCCTGCCATGAGGAGTCCGTAGGAGATGGAACCGCCCCAGCACCTGGAGACGACCGAGGCCCAGCGCCGGCACCTCTTCACTACCCTTGGCTACGTGGACCGCCTGCTCACCGAGGCCTGGGCGCTGATGACCCAGGGGCCGGGGGACGAGTTGGTGCCCCGCTACCAGGGGAAGGCGACCGAGGAGACGATCCGGCGGGCGAGACCCATCTACGACCAGATCCGCGCCCACCTCCGGGAGATGCTCGAGCGGCTCCCCCCCGAGAACGCCGCCCGGCCGATCGACGTGATCCACAGCGCCCTGGTCAGCCTCGACTACTCCGGGATCGCCTTGGAGGAGTGCAAGGCCCGGGTGATGAAAGGCTACGGGGCGGTCGACGAGAAGACCGACCGGATCCTGGTAGACTGGTCCGACCGATTGCAGGGGGAAGTCCGCGAACTCGCCCGGGTGCTGGAGGCGGATCGCGCCTATGAGGAGGAGGAGACGGCGGGACCGGAGGACGCAATCCGGTCTTGAATCCGCCGGGGTCCTCCCGCATCATGCCCCCTCGCAGACGGGGCGCCGAGGATCGGCCCCCCTCCCCGCGCACCCATGGAGCAGCGCGATGGCCCAGAAGGATTTCGTCCGTCAGATCGTGGCCGACGACCTCGAGAGCGGTCGCTGCCGGAGCGTGATCACCCGCTTCCCTCCGGAACCGAACGGCTACCTGCACATCGGGCACGCCAAGTCGATCAACCTGAACTTCGGCATCGCCCGCGAGTTCGGGGGCGCCTGCAACCTGCGGTTCGACGACACCAATCCGATCACTGAAGAGACCGAGTACGTCGAGTCGATCCAGGAGGACGTGCGCTGGCTGGGTGGGGAGTGGGCCGGACCGGTCCGCTACGCCTCCGATTACTTCGAGCAACTCTACGAGTGGGCCGAGCTGCTCATCCGGAAGGGCCTGGCCTATGTGGACAGCCTGACCGCTGAGGAGCTGAAGGCTCACCGTGGCGGCTGGGACGAATCGGGGCGCGCTTCCCCCTACCGGGACCGCAGCGTGGAGGAGAACCTCGACCTTTTCCACCGGATGCGGGCCGGGGAGTTCGAGGACGGCACCCACGTGCTGCGGGCGAAGATCGACCTGGACTCGCCCAACATGAACCTGCGCGATCCCATCATGTACCGCATCCGCCACGAGACCCACCATCGGACCGGCGACGACTGGAGCCTCTACGCCACCTACGACTGGGCGCACGGGCAGTCGGACGCCATCGAGGGAGTCACCCACTCGATCTGCACGCTCGAGTTCGAGAACCACCGGCCGCTCTACGACTGGTTCCTGGAGGCGCTCGAGCTGCCCGCCCCGCCCCGCCAGTTCGAGTTCGCCCGGCTCGAGGTGACCTACACCCTGCTGAGTAAGCGCAAGCTGCTCCGGCTGGTCACCGAAGGGTTGGTGGACGGCTGGGACGATCCGCGCATGCCGACCATCGCCGGGCTGCGCCGCCGGGGCTATACCCCGGAGGCCCTGCGCGATTTCTGCGAGCGGATCGGGGTGGCCAAGGCGAACAGCCTGGTTGACGTCCAGCTCCTGGAATACTGCCTGCGGCAGGACCTGGAGAAGCGCTCCCCCCGCGCCATGGCCGTCCTGCAGCCCCTCAAGGTCGTGCTCGCCAACCTGCCCGAGGACCATTTCGAGGAGATCGCCTTCCCCAACCACCCGGACGATCCCGGGATGGGGAGCCGCCCGGTCCCCTTCTCGCGCGAACTCTACATCGAGCGGGACGACTTCCGGGAGGATCCCCCCAAGAAGTTCTTCCGCCTGGCCCCGGGCCGCTGGGTCCGGCTGCGCTGGGCCGGCCTGCTTCGTTGCGACGAGGTGGTCAAGAACGATGCCGGGGAGGCCGTGGAGCTGCGCTGCACCCACGCCCGGCCGGACGCCGAGGGACTGGCCCCCGACGGGACGAAGGTGAAGGGGACTCTCCACTGGGTCTCGGCCCCCCACGCCCTGGAGGCCGAGGTGCGCCTCTACGACCGGCTCTTCACCAGGGAGGATCCGAACGAGGTGCCGCCGGGGCAGGACTTCACGGCCAACCTGAATCCCGACTCGCTCCAGGTGCTGACCGGCTGCCGGCTGGAACCCTCACTGGCCGGAGCCCAGCCCGGGCTCCCCTACCAGTTCGAGCGGCTGGGTTACTACGTGGCCGACACGCGCCACGGGAGTCCCGGCGCTCCGGTCTTCAACCGGACCGTATCGCTCAAGGATTCCTGGGCGAAGATCGAACAGAAACAGCAGAAGGGTTGAAGCAGCGCCGCAGGTAGAAGATTCCCTGGTCCCCCTCCCCCCTCCGGTTCAACTCCAAGGTGAGTGTCTCCCAGCCGGAAAGTTCGGTCGGGGTGAAGAGCTGAAGGGGATCATGCGCGGCCGAGCGGGGATCGTGGAGCGGGATGTCCCGCCGGTACTGCTCACTTCCCCAGAACTGGAACGAGGTGCTGTCGTCGGTCTGTCCGGTCACCTCCAGCCCCAACCGTTCGGCCAGATTGCGTAGGCTGCGGCGAGTGAAGATCCAATGGTGGCGGGGGGCATCGAGCTGGACCCAGTCCACACCGTAGCTGCGCCAGGCGTGTGAGTCGGCCAGTGGGACCCGGACCAGCAGTGTACCGCCCGGGGAGAGTTGGGCGGTGAGGCCGCGCAGGGTCGCCTCCGGTTCGGCCAGGTGCTCCAGGACGTGGTGAAGCATGATGAGATACCAGCCGCCGGACGGAGGGGGAGGCTCCTGCCGGTGCAGGCGTATACCGAAGGGGAGTTCGATATCCGCCTCGAGCAGCGGATCATACCCGGTCAGGTCGCGGCAGCCCCAGGCTCCCATCTCCAGCAGCAGGTCACCCCGGCCGCAGCCGAAATCCAGGATCGGTTCGTCGGGCCCGGTCCCGCTACGTTTCAGCCATTCGGCAAAAGAGGGGCCCCTCCGGAGACGAGCCAGGAGTGCGCCGAGGAGCGAGGTTCGACCCAGTGCCTGTTCCAGCCTCTTCCGGCGCAGGGAGAGGCGCCAGCCTCCCCGTGGGATCCGGGGTGCAACCCGGCTGTAGTACTCGGAGGGGTAGTAGCGGCCGGAATCCTCCAGCCGATCCATCAAGCTCAGGGTCCCGCAGGATGTGCATTCCCGGTAGGTGAAACGCTCCCGCAGTCCGAACATCATCTCTCGGGCTTGGTGGAGCCGTTCACCGGCGGGGTTGCGGCAGATGGGACATTCGTCCATGATGCTCCTCGAACAGGTCCAGGAGGCCAACATGCCCGGACGTACCGTCTTCATCATCACCTGGTGTCGTGACCTGCGCCAGCTCTACGGTTCCGAGATGGTGTTCCGGACCCTCAGGACCGGCTTCCCGGACGATGTCGTCGAAGTCATCGATAACGACAGTCTGCCGGCCGCCCGCCGCCATCTCGCCCGTCTGGCCCGCCGCTATGGTTGCCGGTTCCGCCGGATCCGGGCCACTTCTCACCACGACCTTCTGGCCGGTCTTATCGCCGACCGGGAGGGGGAATTGGTGTTCGTCGACCCGGATGTGGTCTTCTGGGAACGCTGCGACGACCTGGTGTTCGACGCCCTGCTGGCCGGCCGGCGTCTGCCTGCGTTCCATGATCTCACCTTCTCGGGCCGTCCCAGCCGGGCCATGCCCCGCCTGCATACGTCGTTCCTGTGGGTGCCCGACGCCGCCCGGCTTTGCTCCCGCATCGAACAGCTCATGGAGGAGCATCCCGATTTCGATCCCTTCCGCCCTTACGCTTTCCGCCGGGAGGACAGCTGGATCCGGTTCGATGCCGGAGCTTCCCTCTATGCCGCCCTGGATCCGGGCGAGACCCATGCCTTCACCGACGCCGAGCTGGACCGCTTCGACCATCTCTTCTGCGGTTCCCACTACCCCGTGATACGGGAGTTTCTGAGCGAAGAGGCCCAGCGGCTGGGAGACCGCCTGCACGCTGCCGCCGCCGCCGGGGATCTGTCGGTCCTGCGGGGCGTCTGGCGGGATCAGGAAGCGGTATTGACCGCGGCTCAGAGATCGCCCAGTTCGTAGGAACGGTCGTAGGTCAGATACCAGTTGGACGGTTCCCGGACCAGGTCCCGGGGGATGTCCGGGTCCGCCCGGTCGTAGAGGAACAAGGTCTCCGCGCCCTGCAGATGGCGTAAGAAGCCCGCCCGTCCCAGCTCGCGGCACACTTCCGGCAATCCCGGGTCCCGGATCCGGACCGCCTCACACCCTTCCCGCTGCAGCTCCGCCACCGCCCGTTCGACCAGGCACCGGCGCACGCGATCGTCGCCCCGCGCCGTCAGCAGGTCCGAGATCCGGCCCGTGATGTTCCCCGTGGCTTCGGTGTCCACGGCGAACACGACGTATCCCCGGAGTGAGCCATCCCGCTCCTCGGCGGTGAGGAATCGATAGCGCCGGGCCGGGTGGTCCCGGTAGCGCCAGTCGAGGTAGGCCAAATCCCGGTGGGTGATCAGGGGGTACTCGGACATCACCCGGGTGAAGAAGGGATCCAGCCGAGCGTCGAGGCGCTCGGCCGGCCGGATAATGACGCCCTCCTCTCCAGGTCCGGCGCGCCGGCGGACCACTCCTTCCCGCAGCCGGAGCAGCGGGGCGGCGAGCCCGATCCGGAGACGATCGGCCACCCCACCCGAGTCCCAGCGCCGGGCCAGATAGGCGGCGCTCAAAGGACGTACGAGGAGCCCGAAACCGGACAGGACGTGCACGCCCTCCCTCCCCGTGGCCCGTCGCCAGAGCGGTTCGGTGAGCGGCAGGGCGAAGCCCGCCCAGAGCTGATCGTAGCGAAAGCGCTCGAAGCCGACCACGAGACGGAGCCCGCTCATCATGCCCGGCGCGCCTGGTTCCACCAGGTAGTCGACGATCCAGAAGAGCGGGAAGGCCCGTCCATGGACATAGAGGGGACTGTGGAAGCCGGCCGCAACTCCCGCCAACCGGCCCTCCCGTTCGAGCACATAGGCGAGTGGGGTGGGACCCGGGGTACCTGCGGGCCGATCGATGAGCCAATCCCAGTGCCGGGCTACGGCCGCGGAGTCGCCCGCACCCCAGTAGTGCTCATAGAGCGGCAACACGCTTTCTCGATCGGTGGGCAGGTAGGGCCGGACGTGGATGCGGGACACCGGTGTTGCGACCTCAGTGAGGGTGGTTCGGCGGGTCGGGAAGAGAGGTCACCCGGCAGGCGACGCTTCCTTCATCCCGCCCGGCCGGACTCGGTCAGGTCGTCTTGCCGGAGGAACGGGTCCGGGGCTTGCCGGTGCCGTCGTTGCTCGTACCCGCCT
>CAZFHZ010000170.1:0-5550 GCA_964519015.1 uncultured Gemmatimonadota bacterium
GAAGCCGGCGGGGAGGAGCACGTAGGCCCCCAGGTACATGGGCCGCCCCCAGAACTCGGAGAGCCTCCGGCTCTGGATCTTCACGTGACGGATGTATTTGGTATCCGCCGGTTCCGGGATTGCGGGCATGACCTGGTCGAGCACAATCCGGATCCGGCCCGGGCCCCCCTCCCCGATCCGGTACTGCTGCGGAGTGTTGAATAGGTTACCCGGGGCGTTCCGCCAGTTCTGCCCCTCTCCCCGGTCCATGGGGAGCTTGACCGTCTGCCCGGTGGCCAGCGGGAAGGTCTCGTAGCGGTGCAGGACCGCCTGGATCCAGTAGTCGCCGTCCGGGAGGTCGGCCAGGCTCTCGACCGGCCAGCCGAAGACCGAGGCGTCGAAGCGTGCCTCCTCTCCCGGTCGCAGTCCCTCCACATCCAGACCGAAGACCTGGGCTGACTGAGAGCTGGCGCTGGTCTGGAAACGGGGCTCGGAGGATTCATCGGCCGATATCAGCAGGAGGAGCCGGCCGTCGAGCGGCTGATCGGCCACCGAGCCATCGAAGGAGACCGCCACCGTCGGCCCCCGGCCACTGGAACAGC
Organism: uncultured Gemmatimonadota bacterium; assembly: GCA_964519015.1. Taxonomy (GTDB): domain Bacteria; phylum Blakebacterota; class Blakebacteria; order Blakebacterales; family CAYUVJ01; genus CAZFHZ01. Next base: position 582 of record CAZFHZ010000170.1, read on the forward strand.
CGGCCGCCAGGGCGGAAAGGGCCAGGGTGAGCAACAGCAGGACGATCGGGGAGCGACGGGACAGGCGCGGCATGGCACACCTCCGGGAGGGGTGTTGACCGGGGGACATCCTGTCAGTCTACACGGCTGTCGGTGGCAGGGGAACGACGGAGGAAAATCCTGAACTGGACCCGGAGCCGGACCCGGATCTGGGCCCTTAGGCCGGCAGCGCCAGGCGACTCCGGGAATGCAGCAGCGTTCCGACGTTGTAAGTCAACTGAACCAGGAAAGCCACGTAGAGGATCAGCCATTCCCCAGTGGTCTCCATGCCATGCCGCATCTCCCGGGCGATCTCGTCGAGCATCACCTTCTGACCGGCGAAGAGGAGCAGGCAGACCGTTCCCAGCACCAGCAGCACGGCATTCCAGACATCGGAGTCGGCCTGCCTCGACCGGACCAGACGCTGGATGAGGGTGACCAGGATGTAGACCATCTCCAGCAGAAGACCGATGAGGATCAGCCACTCGATCGGACTGATCGAATCCTGGAGTACGAAGACGTCCCGCCAGCCCAGGGGGAGGGCGATCATCGCCACCAGCAGGCAGGCGGTCGCAACGATACCGAAGAGACGCATGGGTGACCTCACCGTCTCGGGTCGGCAGCAGGCTTGATTACTTCCCCAACGAATGAGCGCGGGACCGGTTCCGCCCCTTGGGTTCCCGGTCTCGTCAAAGTATCCCGGCCAGCCAGTGTGTGATGTTGAGCACGAACTGCGGATTGTGCGGGGTGGTCGGGTGGGTCATTTCTCTACATAGGCGTCAGTGATGGTGTCGGCCTCGACTCGCATGTCGATCTCACGTCAGCGTCGAATCTGCCGTTCCCGCCACCGGATCCAGGACTTCAGCCCCCACCCCAGACGCTGACCGGTCCCTTTCATCAAGGCATCGACGAGTTCTGTATTCCAGTACCAAGTGCCCGCCACGTCGAACCCTCCGGATTCCGCGAAGGTGTGTCCGCGTTCGAACCAGAGGTCGGCGTTCTCGATCAGTGCCTCGGCCGCCGCGCGGTTCCCTGCAGCGGCAAGATCTCTGAGCGCACCCTGGGCCAGCCGTGTCCAGAAGATGTGTCTCGCCTTGAACTGCACGTACTCCGGGGATCCTTCCACGGATTCACTCGTGGCGTTCACTCCCCGGCGCCACAGCTCGATCGCCACGTCGACCGTCCCCCGGTGACCTTCATTCGCCAATAGGACGGCTGCCTGGAACCGGGTCTCGGCGGGTAGCGTCGTATCGCCCGCGATCTCGGCGAGCAGTTGCAGGCCAGGCTGACCGATACGCACCAGGGCGGGCAGCACCTGGTTTTGTGCGATAAGACCGTACATCTCGTAGTAGGTACCCCGGACCGGCAGCAGCTCGAGCAGGTCCAGGCTCCGGCTGAGGATATTGGCCGCCTCCGGATCCCCCAGTTCAGTCAGCCGGAGAAACATACGGCGCAGGCGGTCGCCGCCTTTTCGGAAGTCCTCGCGAAGTCCGCGTTCGCGGTTCCGTTCCTCCGGGGTTCGAATCCGCTCGTCCGGCAACCGGTAGCTTTCGATCCTTCCCCGCAGGTCCTGCAGGTGAGTGATCAGATCGTGTGTCGCCCGGCGGAGTTCCGGCAGCCGCCCTTCACCGGCCCAGGCCAGCAGGACGTCATCCACGTCGATCGAGGCGGGCGTTGCACCCTGACGCCGACTGACGGGAATCTGGTGCCAGCGCAGGAGACGAATCCGGTCGAGATCGGCGGGATCACCCAGACCGATCAGGTACTCTTCGACCATCTTCAGACGGTAGCGGGAATCGGTACTTTTCGACCAACCCTCGTACAGCGGTCGGGCTTCGGGGCCCATGGGGTGAGCCCCCGCCGTCCAGTATATGACCCTGTTGAGTTGCTTCGGAGCCTCATCGTAGAGCGCTAGCAGGGTCCGCTCGCCCCTCGGGTCCTTCCGGCCGAGGAGCATATGGGCCGCCGTGGTTCGCACTTCAATCGGCTGGTCCGCCGGCAGATAGGCGGCAATGAGTTCGGTATGCTCCGGCCGGTCGGCCACCCCCGCCAGATGCAGGGCAAGTATCCGATGAATGATACTGAAATCACCGGAACGCATCCGTTCCAGCATCGTGGCGATCCAGGCCGGGCTGCGAGCGGCGGCGAGATCCCGCTCCTCCGGCAGGAGCGGCTCGGCGGGCATGATTCTCCCCTCATAGCCGTCGTAACGCAGGAGCCTGGGCTCGTTCATGAGCAGGCTGGTCTGATCGGAATTGGCCAGCCGATCCACAACACTGCTGCAGACGATCCAGAGTAAGTTCTCCCGATCCTCGTCCGTGATGTCCAACCGCTCGTAGGCCTCTTTCAACCGTGTCTCCAGGGCCGTGATCACCTGCTCGGGATCATCGGATCCCAGGTCCAGGGAGGTACTCAGGTGCCGGAAGCCGCCGGCCAGCGGATACGACCGCCCCAGAGCGCCGGCGGCCACCAGGAGAATGCTCGTATAAGCAACCAGTCCGACGGCGATCCCGAGAATCGCCGGGATCCGAACTTCCCGGTGGCGTGGTTCCCGCCAGGCCAGGGCGATCGCACCGGTGCCCGCGGTCAGGGGAATCAGCACGGCCCGGATGATGGGTCGGATTGGAAACTCGCCCCGGCCGGCGGTCTCGAACAGACCGGCGACCGGCGATAAAGTGAGCAGTACCCAACCGGCCGCGAAAAGAGTGATCGCCACCACGACCGCGACCGTCTGGTTCCGGCGCGTCTTTCCACCATATAGCCCGAGCCCGAATCCTAGAACCACGAGGGAGGCGGCGCTCAACCAGCGGTACGGACCGCTCAGCGCGAATCGCGGCTCCCGGATCTCCCAGGCACCTGCAACCAGGAGCATCACCGCCAGGAAACCCACCCCGACGAACAGCAGTCCCAGCCGCACGCCGACTTTGGTCAGGAAGATCTGTCTGACCGACAGCGGCTTGGCCAGCAGCGGCTCCAACGTGTTGCGCTCCTCCTCCACCGCATAGGCCATGGTGCCCACGACCACGGCCACGAAGAAGAGCACGGCCGCGCCGCTGGAGAAAAGACCGTTCTGCCAGCTTCCGAAGTCGACCTTGTCCAGTCCGCCCATGAAGACCGGGCGCAGGACATAGGCGATCATGAAGCCCATGGTCAGCAGAACCATGGGGATGGATTCACGGTATTCCTTCCAGGCCAGGGAATGGCGTTTCATGCGCCTCCTCCGTAGATCTGGCGGGTACCGACGAGCCGGGAGCCGATCGCGAAGACGATCACCGAGCCGAGGAGCAGCAGCCAGAAGACTCCCCAGAGGTCCTGGAGTACTGCCGTTCTCCAGAGCGACGGAATCACGGGGATTGCGGCAAGCACCCCACCGAGGGCGCCCCCCACGATCAACGCGGTGCTCTGATAGGGTGCACGGACCGAGACGGTCATCGTGACGGCCAGCACCAGCAACTGGGCGACGACCACGATCCCCACCACCGACCAGATTACGAATGGGGGAGTGGCCAGGTGGAGTTCGGCTCCCGTAGCATCCAGGCGGAAGAGCACCACGGCCATGACGAGCGCACCGGCCAGCAGCGTCGCCATGAACCGGGTCCCGAACTTGGCCAGCAGAATCCGACCGAAGGAGATCGGCTTGCTGAAGTAGAAGACCTCCGTGCCTTCGTCTCTCTCGCCGGCGTAGGCATCCATCCCCATGATCGCCGGTATGAGCAACATCGCGGCGCCCCAGCCGCACAGCAGGATGGGCAATTGGAATATCGAGAGCGGACCCTCGATCCTTGGCAGCGGCACCAGGAAAGCGGTCAGGAAGTAGAACCAGGTAAGTCCCATCATGCGGCCGCGGAGTCTCGTCCACTCCTTCCAGAGCAGCATCATTGGTCGGATCCTTCCGAAGAGTAGGCGGGAATAGATCTGGATGTAGGAACCAGGGACAGGTCCGGTGAAGCGCCCGGCATCGACGCCAGCAGCTCGCGCTGGGCGCGCTCCCACCAATCGGACCAGACCGTCAGACTCCAGACCGGAGGGGCGCCGCCGGCCTCTGCGAGCGCCCGGATGATCTCCGTATTCCAGAACCATAGCCCGAGTCCGTCGCCCGAGAGCGGAGCGGACAAGCAGGCGGACCGGGATTCGAATTGGGTGCGGGCGTTCAGGATCATGGAACCGGCGACTCGCGTCTCGCCCCGGCGGGCCAAATCGACGAGAGTGGCCGTGGCCTGGCGGCACCAGAAGAGTGCTTCCGGCCCGCTCCGCGGTCCGCCATGCACCTGATTCCACCAGGTGCGGAGCATCTCGCTCGTGTATTCCCGGCGGCCGTGCTGCACCATCAGGGCCGCCGCCTGAAAGCGAAGCCGGGCATCTTCGAACGGATCGTTGATGAGATTGACCAGATAGCCCAGACCCGGGTCACCAAGTGCCGCGAGGTGGGGCAGCAGCGGCATCGCCCGCGCCCACAGCCCGGCCGGATCCCGGGTGATAGAACTGAATGCACCCGGCAGGAAGCGGGATCGTTCCCAGATATCAATCGCCGCGACGTCTCCCAGTTCCGCCAGGCGCAGGAGTACCCGGTCGAATTCCGATATCCTTCGCTCCAGATTCCATATCCGGCGCCGTTCGATCTCGTCTAGTCCGGGGACGTCACCACCTTTGATTTGCTCACCGGCGGTCCGGACGGCTTCCATCCGGGACGCCAGGCGGCGGATCTCTTCCCGCTCCCCCTGGAGATCGCAGAGCAATTCCTCGGCGGACGCGCGCAGGATTGGAGCATCGCCCGGCGACGCCCAGGCGATCCGGTAATCTCGGATGGTCGCCGACTCTATCTGCTCGGCTTGAGCCGGATTACGATAGCCGGGATCCCGCCGCAGCGAGAACCGTATGAGCTCCAAGTCGGACGGAGAGCCGTTCCACAGGTACCACCGCCGGGCCAGGGCGCGGCACCGCGGATTCTCCG
>CAZFHZ010000171.1:0-5448 GCA_964519015.1 uncultured Gemmatimonadota bacterium
CCTGGTCGGCCGGGTGGTGCCGATGCTCCCCGAGGCGCTCTCGAACGAGGCCTGCAGCCTGCGCCCCGATGAAGAGAGCCTGACCTTCTCCTGTTTCGTGCGGCTGGACGCCCAGGGCAAGCCGATCGGCACCGAACTGGCCGACTCGGTCATCCACTCGAAGGCCCGCCTCTCCTACGAGCAGGCCCAGGCGGTCATCGAACGGGGAGGGGCTACCGAGGAGGTGACCGACCCTCGGATTGTCGAGGCCCTGCTCGAGATGGCCGGGGTGGCCCGGCTCCTGACCAAGCGGCGCATGGAGCGGGGGACCATCGATTTCGACCTCCCCGAACCGATCATCGAACTGGACGCGGCCGGCAACCCGGTCCGCCTCCACCAGCGCCCCCGCCTGGAGAGCCACCGTCTGATCGAGGAGTTCATGATCCTGGCCAACGAGGCGGTGGCCCGCTGGGGGCGTGACCTCAAACTCCCCTTCCTCTACCGCATCCACGAGGCCCCCGACCCGGAGCGGATCGAGGAGTTCCGGGAGTTCCTGGCCACCCTCGGCTTCAACCTGAAGAAGGGGGCGCACACCACCCCGGCCGCTCTCAGCCGCCTGCTCGAGCAGGTCGAGGGGACCCCGGTGGAGGCCCTGGTCAACAAGGTCCTGCTGCGCCACCTGCGCCAGGCGGTCTACTCGGTGGACAACCGGGGGCACTTCGGCCTGGCCAGCCAGGCCTACTGCCACTTCACCTCACCCATCCGGCGCTATCCCGACCTGGTCACCCACCGCCTCCTCCGCCGCTACCGCGACCGGGCCCCGGCCGGCCCCGAACTCGACCGGCTGGAGGGGTGGCTGCGCCGCACCGCTGAGCAGTCGACCATCCGGGAACGGGCGGCCATGGAGGCCGAACGGGAATCGGTCAAGCTGAAGCAGATCGCCTTCCTGGAGGAACACGTCGGCGACGTATATCCCGGCTATATTAGCGGCGTCACCCACTTCGGGCTGTTCGTGGAACTCGAGGAGCTGCTGGTGGACGGGCTCGTGCACATGTCCGAGCTCGACGACGACTACTACATCTACGAGGAGAAGGGCTACCGGCTGGTGGGGCAACGGACCGGCCGGGTCTACCGGCTGGGAGACCGCATCAACGTCCAGGTGCTGCGGGTCGACCGGGCCAGCCGGCAGATCGACTTCCTGCCGGCTCCCCCCGAAGAGGAACCCGAACCTAAACCGAAACCCAAACCTGTACCCGAACCCGCGCCGGAGCGCTGGTCCCGGAAGACGCGGAAAACGCGGAAAAGGAAGCGGTGAGAGCCTAGATGGCCGTGGAAAGGATCGGACATCACTGCGCGGTCTTCGGCATCGTGGGGCACGAGGCGGCCGCCTACCAGACCTACCTGGGCCTTTATGCCCTGCAGCACCGCGGCCAGGAGTCGGCCGGCATCGTCACCAGTGACGGGGAGCGGACCTGGACCCATCGCGGGATGGGGCTGGTCAACGACGTCTTCCGCCCCGAGGTGCTCGACCGGCTCCCGGGCCGCAGCGCCATCGGGCATACCCGTTACTCGACCACCGGCGCCTCGAACCTGGCCAACATCCAGCCGATCCGGGTCAATCTCCGGGGAGGCGCCCTGGCGGTGGCCCACAACGGCAACCTGACCAACACCCGACCCCTGCGCGAGCGCATGACGGGGGAGGGGGCCATCTTCCAGACCACCACCGACACCGAGATCATCCTCCACCTCATCGCCCGCTCGCAGGCCTCCCGCCTGGAGGAGCGCATCAGGGAGGCGCTCGGCCAGGTCCGCGGGGCCTACAGCCTGCTCTTTCTGAGCGAGCAGGCCCTGGTCGCGGTGCGTGACCCGCGCGGCTTCCGTCCCCTGTGCCTGGGGGAGCTGGACGGAGCCCACCTGCTGGCCAGCGAATCGTGCGCCTTCGACATCCTGGGGGGCCGCTTCATCCGGGAGATCGCGCCGGGGGAGATGCTCGTCTTCCAGGATGACGGGATGAAGAGCCTCCAGCTCGAAGCGGCCGAACAGACCAATCCGTGCGTCTTCGAGTTCGTCTACTTCTCCCGGCCCGACTCCCGCATCTTCGGGGAGAAGGTGGACAAGGTGCGCCGCCGGCTGGGCAAGCAACTGGCCCGCGAGCATCCGGCCGCGGCCGATATCGTCATCGCGGTCCCCGACTCCTCCAACACGGCCGCCCTCGGCTTCGCCACCGAGTCGGGGCTCCGCTTCGAGATCGGGCTCATCCGCAACCACTACGTGGGCCGGACCTTCATCCAGCCCGGACAGAGCCGCCGCGACTTCGACGTGCGGGTCAAGTTCAACGCCGTCGAGGGGGTGCTCAAGGACAAGCGGGTGGTGGTCGTGGACGACTCGATCGTGCGCGGGACCACCAGCCGCAAGCTGGTCCGCATGCTCCGTGACGCCGGGGCCCGCGAGATCCACTTGCGCATCTCCTCCCCCCCGGTGGCCAACCCGTGCTATTATGGAGTGGATATCCCGACCCGGGATGAATTGATCGCCAACCGGATGAGCGTCGAGCAGATCCGGGACTACCTCGAGGTGGATTCCCTCGGCTACCTCAGCCGGGAGGGTCTGCTGGCCGCCGCCAGGGAGGTCTCCCCGGTCTGTGACGCCTGTTTCAGCGGTAACTACCCGGTCCCCCTGGAGGGCTCCGAAGAAGCCTGACCGGACCCTCCGCCCCCCTCACACGCAGCCCCCCGAGGTCTCATGCAGTGCTCGAGGTGTGCCTGCATTATCTCATATACGGCAACAGGTTACTTCCAGCGGAAAAGACCCAGCGCCCCGGCCAGTCCGAACAGGGTGACGTAGGGGATGTGGAGGGGGAGGGCGGTCAGGTAGTCGATCTCCACCCCGGTCAGACCGAGCCGGCGGCCCGGGCGGAGCAGGGCCAGGTCGCCCGCCCCCTTGATCAGCAGGGTGGCCAGCAGGAGGACGGCGGTCGCGGCCCGGGGGACCAGGAGCAGGCCGAGCCCGGCCACCAGCAGCAGGGCGTGGAGGAGCCAGACCAGCAGGGAGAAGAGGAAGGGCCCCCGGGGGTAGCGCACCCCCTTGGAGGCCCAGCGGGCACGCTGGTGCCAGAAGGAGGCCCACCCGGCCGGCGGGGTGGTCGTTACGACCGCCTCGGGGGCCAGCACATAGTCGCAGGGAGTACCGGCCCGGGCGGCCGCGAAGAGCAGGAAGACATCGTCCCCGGAGGGGATATCGGCGTGCTCCCGGTAGCCTCCCACCGACTCGAAGAGACGCTTACGGAAGGCCAGGTTCTGGCCCGAGATCACCAGCGGGAAACCGGTGGTGAGCGAACCGCCCCCGACCAGGGAGAGGGTCACGAACTCGGTCCGGAGCAGGCGCCGGGGCCAGCGCCAGCCGTCCGCCTCCCGGTAATCGACCGCTCCGGCCACCAGTCCCAGTTCCGGATCGGCCGCGAAGGGAGCGGCCAGCCGGGCCACCCACTGCCGCCCCGGCAGGCAGTCGGCGTCGGTGACCAGCACCACTTCCCCCCGGGCGGAGCGGACGGCCTGTTCCAGGGCCCACTTCTTGCCGGTCCACCCCTCGGGGGTGGCCTCGATCCGGACCAGGCGGACCCGGTGAGGATGCCGCCGGGCGAACTCCTCGACCAGGGCGGCCGTGCCGTCCGCAGAACGGTCGTCAGCCACCACCACCTCGAGCCGCTCCTCGGGATAGTCCTGTGCCACCAGTTCCACCAGCAGGAAGCCCAGGGCGGCCTCCTCGTCGCGTGCGGCCACCACCACGCTCACCCGGGGGAGGGTGTCCGGATCGGGCTCGGGGAGGGGTTGGTCGAGCAGCCGGCGCACCCCGGCCCCGAAACGGATCATCAGGAGGGCGTAGGGAAGAGCCGCCAGCAAGGCGAGGAGGGCGGCCAGGTTGGGCATGACGGCCGGCCAGGAGAGAGCGTCCATAGTCACGCGATGATAGGAGCGGGCCCCGGTGACGACCAGATGAATCCCCCGAACCCCCGGGGCGCAGGGAAGGGAGAGAGGCGATGATGGCGGTGACCCGTACGGCCTCCACGATCGGCATCGACGGCCACCTCATCCGGGTCGAGGTGGACATCACCCAGGGGCTACCCGCCTTCGTCATGGTCGGGCTGGCCGAAGGGGCGGTGCGGGAGAGCCGGGTCCGGGTGACCTCGGCCATCCGCAACGCCGGCTACGTGCTGCCGATGCGCAAGATCGTGGCCAACCTGGCCCCGGCCGACCTGCGCAAGGAGGGGAGCGGCTTCGACCTCCCTCTGGCGGCGGCCATCCTGGGGGCGCTGGGACATGTGCACCAGGGGCGTTTCGAGGAGTGGGCGCTGGCCGGGGAACTGAGCCTGGACGGGGACCTGCGCCCGGTGACCGGGATCTTCCCGATCGCCCTGGCCTGCCGCATGACTGGGCTTGAGGGGATCGTGGTGCCGCGGGCCAACGCCGCCGAAGCGGCGCTGGTGGACGGACTCCAGGTGCGGGGGGCCGAACGCCTGCGCGAGGTGGCCGAGTTCCTAAACGGGACCGGGGAACTGCCGGCGGCCGATCCGCCCGGGATGGCCGTTCCTGATGCCACCGGTGAGGACCTGCGCGACGTGGCCGGGCAGCAAGCGGCCCGCCGGGCGCTCGAGATCGCCGCTGCCGGCGGCCACAACCTGCTCCTGACCGGCCCACCCGGGGCGGGCAAGAGCATGCTGGCCCGCCGCCTGCCGGGGATCCTCCCCCCGCTGGAGGAACAGGAACGTCTGGAGACGACCAAGGTCTGGAGCGTGGCCGGCCTGCTCGACCCCGCCTACCCCCTGGTCACCCGTCCCCCTTTCCGGGCCCCCCACCACACCATCACCGGTCCGGCCATGGCCGGCGGCGGGGGGATCCCCCGCCCGGGGGAGGTCAGCCTGGCCCACAACGGGGTGCTTTTCCTGGATGAGTTCCCCGAGTTCTCGAGCCGCATCCTGGAGACCCTCCGCCAGCCGATCGAAGAGGGACGCATCCTGCTGGTGCGGAGCGTGCAGACCCACCTCTTCCCGGCCCGTTTCATGCTCGTGGCGGCTATGAATCCCTGTCCCTGCGGCTGGCGGGGGCACCCGGTCCGGCCCTGCACCTGCACCCCCCTACAGGTCAAACGCTACCGCGACCGGATCTCAGGACCCTTGCTCGACCGGATCGACCTCCATGTGGAGGTGCCGGCGGTAGAGGTGGACGCCCTGGAGCGGGGGGAGGGGGAACCGAGTGCCGGGGTGGCCGTCCGGGTGGCCACCGCCCGGGAGCGGGCCCGGACCCGGCTGGCTGGCCTCAAAGCCCGGCGGGATGCCGTCCCCGGTCCCGAGCCGCGGTTGAACGCCGCCCTGGGGCCGGCCCACCTGCGCCGCCTGCCCGCCCCGGAAGAGGAAGCGCGGCGCCTGCTGGCCCGGGCGGCCCGGGCCTACCACCTCTCGGCCCGCACCTACCA
>CAZFHZ010000172.1:0-5370 GCA_964519015.1 uncultured Gemmatimonadota bacterium
TTCTTCCCCTCGACCTCACCGATGATGTTCATCACCTCCACCGCGTTCGGCTCCGGCCGGCGTTTGTCGATCATGGCCAGGGCCGCCCCCAGCCGCTTCGAATAGGCCCGCGCCATGCGAATGGAGCCTACATCGGGAGCCACGATCACCAGGTTCGGGATGTGCATCCTTTTAAAGAAGGCGGAGAAGGCGATGGCGGAGTAGAGGTGGTCGACCGGGATATCGAAGAAGCCCTGTATCTGGGCGGCATGCAGGTCCATGGTGATGACCCGGTTGGCCCCCGACTTGGTGATCAGATCGGCCATCAGCTTGGAGGAGATGCTCACCCGCGGCTGGTCCTTCCGGTCCTGCCGGCTGTAGCCGTAGTAGGGGATGACCGCCGTCACCCGCTTGGCCGAGGCCTTCCGGGCGGCGTCGATGAGCAGGAAGAGCTCGATCAGGTTCCGGGCCGGGCTGTTGGTGGACTGGACGATGAATACGTCCGCTCCCCGGATGTTCTCCGCATACTTGACGAAGATCTCCCCGTCCGCGAAGGTCTTGATCTCGACGTCGGCCAGCGGCGTCTCCAGGTATTCGGCCATCTCGCGGGCCAGGGTCAGGTTCGAGTTCCCGGTGAACAGCTTGAGGTCGTAGGGCATGGCACTCTTCCGGGTTGCGTTTCTGTTATGGCCAGCGGTCATCAGGGGAAACCTGTCGGTGACGCACCGGCGACCGGCCGATGACAACTAAGAAGTAACCGAGTCGTCCGACACGGCTCAAGTCCCACTTCATCCGGCCGCCCGGGACATTCCACCGTAGCGGCGTCGCATTCGGTACCACTCGATGACACTTGAAAGAAGTCTCTCCACAAACATCAGGATCAGGAGGGTGAAGTAGAACGCCCACCTCATGGCATCTCCACTCAGCCAGTTGAGAAGAAGGGCAAAGAAAAAAGCGCTGAAGGCCGCGGTTAGTAGAGGCATGAGCCCTCGACGGATAACCCATCGGACCGGCCCCGCGGATGAGTACTTCCTCCAGATTTCGATTTCTTTGGCCTTGCCGGACTCTTCCCAGCGCATCATCCGTTCGACGAGCGCCGGCAGGGGCAGGCCGGCTGACCGGCGCCAACGGGCCAACTGCAATCCGTAAATCGCCAATCCCAGCAGCAGACCGATCCCGGCCAGCAGGGCGATCAAGGCGGGACCGTCAGGCACCGCGGAGGGCTCCGGGGGTGCCGGAAAGCGGGCGAAGAATCCCCCGACGCCGGCCAGCACCAGCATGGGAAGCACGGCGAGTACCGGGGAAGGGCGCTCGCGTTCCTTTCTCCACGCTTCTCCCGGCACCCGCCCGGCAAGGGCGCGGTTGCCGCTGTCCCGGCGGAACTCTCTCATCCTATAGTCCTGCGGTGGGGCGTTCTCGGAACCGGTCGCTCCCAGTCTACACCCCAGGCCCGGAGGCCGTCATGAGCCTGATGCCCGCCCCCCTGTTCTCCATCCCGCTGCTGGCGGCCGTCGTCCTGGCGTTGGCCGGCTGCGCCGCCCGTCCGGCGGTGGAGGCCGACCTGGTCCTGCGCGGCGGGCACGTCTGGACGGTGGATCCGGCCCGGTCCGAGGCCGAGGGGGTGGCCGTCTGGCAGGGGCGCATCCTGTCGGTGGGCTCCGACGCCGAGGTCTCCGCTCTTATCGGTCCGAAGACCCGGGTGGTGGAGTTGGACGGACGGCTCCTCCTGCCGGGCTTCGTGGACGACCACACCCACTTCCTGACCGGGGGCTTCTCACTGAGCGAGGTGAAGCTCAAGGACGCCGCCGACCCGGAGGAGTTCGGTCGGCGGCTGGCCGCCCATTCGGCCGGGCTGCCGCCGGGCGCCTGGATCACCGGCGGGACCTGGGACCAGGACCGCTGGCCGGGAAGGGAGCTGCCCACTGCCGCCCTGATCGACCGCTACGTCCCCGACCGCCCCGTCTTCGTGAGCCGCTACGACGGCCACATGTCGGTGGCCAACTCCCTGGCCCTGCGGCTGGCCGGCGTGACCGCCCGCTCCCCCGACCCCGAGGGAGGGGTGATCGTGCGCCGGGCCGGGTCGCGGGAACCAGCCGGGGTGCTCAAGGACACGGCTCAGGAGCTGGTCTACCGGGTCATGCCCGAGGCGGGGGAGGCCGAGGTTCGGGCGGCCCTGGAAGCGGCCCTGGCCGAGGCCCGCCGAGTCGGGGTGACCAGTCTGAGCGACATGAGCCTGGACGCCCGCGAGCTGCGCATCTTCCAGGACCTGCTGGCCGCCGGCCGGCTGACCGCCCGCATCAACGGCCTGTGGCCGCTGGCGCGCTGGCGCGAGCTGGAGCGGCTCGGCCTGCGACAGGATTTCTCCGACCGTGATCTCATCAAGGTGGGTTGCCTAAAGGGCTTCGTGGACGGCTCGCTCGGCTCCTCCACCGCCCTCTTCTTCGAGCCCTATACCCACGATCCCTCCACCCGCGGGATCTTCATCACCCCTCCCGAGGAGCTGCGGCAGCAGATCCTGGCCGCCGACGCGGCCGGGCTGCAGGTGGCCGTGCACGCCATCGGCGACCGGGCCGTGGCCTGGCTGCTCGATGCCTACACCGAAGCGGAGCAGCGCAACGGACCTCGCGACCGCCGCTTCCGGATCGAACACGCCCAGCATGTCCGTCCCGAGGACTTCCCGCGCTTCGCCGAGCTGGGGGTGATCCCCAGTGCGCAGCCCTATCACGCGGTGGATGACGGCCGCTGGGCGATCGAGCGGGTCGGGGAGGAGCGAGGCCGGACCACCTACGCCTTCCGCACCTTCCTGGAGGCCGGAGCGCGGCTCTGCTTCGGTACCGACTGGACGGTGGCCCCGCTCGACCCCCTGCTGGGGATCGACGCCGCCGTCCACCGCCGCACCCTGGACGGTGCCCACCCCGACGGCTGGTACCCCGAGCAGAAGCTGAGCGTCGAGGAAGCGATCGGTGCCTACACGCTCGCCTCGGCCTACGCTTCCTTCGACGAGGGGGTCAAGGGAAGCGTCACTCCCGGCAAATGGGCCGACCTGGTGGTGCTTTCCCGCGATATCGTGCGCCACCCCGAGGAGATCGCCGGCACCGAGGTAGTGCTGACGGTGGTGGGGGGACAGGTGGTCTTCGAGAAGTAGCGTCAGTATCCGGTCAGTGCGATCGTGCCGTTCACGGCGGCCAGAGTGATCCGGCCGGAGCCGTCTCCGATCAGTGCGTTCAGGGAGGTCGCTGAACTGCTGACCGTCGTGAGCGGCAGTCCGGTGACGGAAATGGTCCCGTTCACCACGGTGACGGTCAATTCGGCCCCGATCGTGTCCGGGACGGCCAGAGCGATGACACCATTCACGGTCGAGGCCAGAAGTGCTCCGCCGGCGGTCAGGGCCATCTGACCGGTGATGCTGCCATTGGTGACCACCAGGTTTCCTTCACCCTCGACCCCATCCAGGTGGATCCCACCGTTGATCAAGGCGACGTCGAACGGACCGTTGAGGTCCATCAGGTCGAGGTCTCCGTTGATGCACCCGACCGTGACTTCGGACTCGAAGGTGGAGATTAGGATGCTTCCGTTGATGTTGGTGACCCGGATCTCCCAGTCCGACGGGACCAGGCAGTGGTATTCCACCATGAAGGATCGCCCCTCCGTGTCGCCGGGCTGGATGGTCTCGACCTGAAGAGAGGAGATGAACCGGCTGAAACGGGCCTCGAGCAAGGGTAGATGGGAGTCGGCATCCTCCTGGGTGTCCGAGCCAACCCGGCGCACGCCCCAGACCTTCAGCGTGTCCAGTCCCGGTACACCTGTGATCTCGATGGAGCCGTTGATACCGATCAGCCGGAAGACGGCCGACCCGGTGACCGCTTCTTCGTAGGCGAACTCGGCCGAGGCGAAATAGTCGATCGAACGGACCCCGGTCAGGTCGCTGGCCAGATCGCAGGCCGCGAGCAGCAGTAGTACGGACAAGCCCGGAACCCAGACCAGCCGTCCGATCGACACCTTCCGCGTTTTCATCATGATCCCGATCCCGGGTGAGGAAGTATTGAAAGAGCAGCCGGTGAGGCTATCGCTCTCCCGATGATACGGGATGTCCCGGCGAGTGTTCCTGTCGCCGGCCGAGGTCCTCCGGGAAGGTTTAAGGCCACGCATTTCTTCCTGGGAAGGATGCTGTCCCCAATCAGGGACACAATGCGTTCCCCTGAGGGGACAGCATTCCTTCTTGCGATCCCGCTCCCTGCTGGAAACTGCGTGATTACGGGCTCCAATGGTCAACTCATTTCTGGCACAAGTGTTGCACTCCCTGCAGGTGAGTACCGGTATATCCGACGACGACAGGAGGCAGGGTATGAATCGATCGACCTCCATCATCCTGATGGCGACCCTCATCCTCACAGCCACCGGCTGTGCCGGTGCGCGACTGACCGAGATGATCCATACGCCCCCTTCAGGACCTCCCGTCGGGAGTGTCGCGATCGATCCCCAGGGAGGAATCATGGGTGAGGAGATCGCCCTGCACCTGAGGAACGGGCGTCTCAGGGTGTTCGATCCCGACCAGACCATCCAGATCGCCCGCCGGCTCGGTATCGATGACTACCAGATCAACAGTCCTGAAGGTCTGGAGGGTCTCAGGAACGGCGGCGTGGATGCCCTGCTGATCGTGAAGACGATGATCGGTTGGGACGGGAAGCCTCAGATCGTGACCGCCCGACTGATCAACACACATACTTCCGAGGTGATCACCGGTCTCTCATGGGAGAACGGCTGGGGTGGAGATTTCGGTTCCGTCGCCGACCGGACCATGAGGAAGGGTGCGTCTGAAGCAGCACGACAGATATCCGCGTCGCTCCTGTATCGGATCGGGTGACGTAAGCATCAGGACTCAGGGGTAGCGCAGCCCCGGTACGGCCGGACGGATGGCGTAGACGGTCGGGACCATCGCCCCGCTCTCCGGATCCTCCTCCAGGATGAGCAGCCGTCCGTGCGAGATGCCGTGGGAAGCTCCGGCCGGCCGTTGGGTGATGCCCAGGTATTCGCCTTGGGGGCTGAGCACGCGGTAGGCCAGCGTCGCCTGCCTGTCCCGCCCGACGAACGGAACCGGCACCTGCAGCCAGAAATAGCCGTCATCGTCGATCTCCACCCCACCCCACGGAGCCTTCTGTTCGGCGAAGACCAGGCTCTCCATCTGGGAACGTGCCATTTCCTTCAGAGCTTCTTCCGTTTCATCCACGAGCTGCCGGTAGAGACGGCGGGCCGTCTCCCGGTCGGCCTCCGTGACCGGCTCGGCCGGAAGTTCGATCCGCACCGTCCTGACATGCTCCCCCTTCAGGTCGAAGATCAGCAGTTCCGGCGTGGTCCCGGTGTCCAGCACGATGCCTTGGGCAGGATGGTAGT
>CAZFHZ010000173.1:0-4489 GCA_964519015.1 uncultured Gemmatimonadota bacterium
CGGCGCCAGCTGGCGGCCAGAGAGATCTGCCGCGTGTATTGGCTCGAAGCGCTGATCCGCAGCCGGCCGGTGTCGAAATGCCGCCCCTGCCAGACCTCATTAGAGGCGGAGAAGCCGACCTGGAACACCGTTGAGCGCGGCAGCAGCAGGCGCAGGTCGAAGGCGTTGTACCGCTCCCACAGCCCGCTCTCGTGGTCGCGCAGATGGATGCTGTGCATCAACGGATCGATGCGCAGCACGAGGGGGGAACCCGGATAGATCATGGGCAGGAAGCCGAACTTGTAGCGGGTCAGCCCGTTGCGGACCAGGTAGCCGGTCCAGGTGTCGAAACCGGTGGAGAGGTCCTGGACCTTGACGTTGACGATCCGGTTCCGGTCGCTGAAACGGTAGTCCAGCGAGACGGCATGTCCGTCCACACCCAGCGAGTCCGGTTCCTGGGTGGAGGAGTGGAAGCCGTGGAATCCCAAGATGCTGGAGGAGGTCAGGCGGATCTGCCCGTCGGCACCATAGACCCGGTTGAAGCCCCCTTCCACCTCCCGTCCCGTGTAGAAGCCCCCCACGTAGCTGTCGTTGGAGAGCGCCCGCTTGTAGCGCAGGACGGCGGCCCCGGCCCGGTCACCCAGGATGGGGTCGGGCAACGGCTCGTCGGCCGCATAGATGGCGGCGAAGGTGTTGCGAGCGCCCACCTTGCCGGTCAGCTTGACCCCGAACACCGGTTTCTCGATCGTCCGTGTGTATACGACCGAGGTGAGAGGTTCACCGGCCTCACTGCCTGCGAAGTCGAAGTTCTCCCTCCCCTCCAGGAAGAAAGGGCGCTTCTCTTCATAGTAGAGGGCGTAGCGCTGGTTGAAGTCGACCTGCCCGGCGTCCGCCTCGACCTGGCTGAAGTCGGGCTTGTAGGTACCGTCCAGGACCAGGTGGGAGGTCAGGCCGTATTTGCCGGTCAGGCTGAAGGTGCGCTCGTCCCCGAGTGACGAGAGTCTCCCGTCCGCCTGTTCCGATGTGGCACCGTAGGTCACCGCCGGCAGCAGCTCGAGCAGCGTGTATCGCCGGATGCCGGCGTAGAGGAGGGGGCGGGTCTGGGTGAGGAAGTTTGGCCCCTGCCGGGGGTCGAGCGCCGGATAGGTCCCCGCCTGGGTGAGCCGGCTGATGAACCGCTCGAAGATGATACCCATCTCGACCGGGTCATCCCGGGTGTAGCGGATGCTCTTGAAAGGGATGCGGATCTCGATCGTGAACCCCTGGTCGTCGATCCGTCCGGCGGAATACCAGACGAAGTCGATGCTCATGTCCTCGCCCACCGCCGTAAACCGGCTGTCCATCTGGATGCCCAGCGGATTGACGTAAAAACAGTAGAGCGACTGGTGGTCGTTGAAAGTATCCAGGTTGAGACAGATCCAGTCGTCGGCCCGGATCTGGTCGCGGGCGGTCACCGAAGTCTTGATCAGGTCGGGGCGGCTGTCGGAGCAGCGGAAGGCGAAGAAGAGATTGTCCTGATCGTAGGCGTACCAGACAACTGTGTTCTCCAGCATGTCCGCTCCGTAGTCGGGAGCGTAGAGCTTGAAGCCGGTCTCGCTGGGGGCCCGGCTCCAGACCGGATCATCCAGACGGCCGTCGATGACGGGTGCGGTATCGGTCTTCAGCGGGATGAAGGCCTCCCCCGAATTCTGGGCGGTGGAGGTCGAAGGCAGGACCGGGAGCAGCAGGGCGGCCAGGGCGAGCGCAGTCTTCCGATGGTGCATCACATCCTCGTCGGTGAGGCCCCGCGGGGGCGGTGTCCGGGCTGGCCGGTCGCCGGGCTTCGGCGGGCCGGTCATTACCCAAGATACGACCCTAGCCGCTCTAGGGTTGCCGGCTGTTGTTGAGGATAGCCGTCCGCTCCCTCCCCGGCCAGTTGAGGGATGCACGTGCCGACGGGGGGGCGGTATGCTGGACATTGGCTGCCACTTGGGAAGACGCCGCCCTCCATCCCGGCCTGAAGGGGAACGTCATGACGCCAAAATCGCCCGATCGCACAGCCTTCCTTCTCTCCACTGTTATCCTCCTTTCCCCGGCCCTGCTGCTACCGGCCGGGACCGCCGCGCAGCAGGTCGACCTCCTGCGCCGGCAGGCCTGGGAGGTGGTGGACGCACACGCGACCGAACTGGCCGGATTGAGTGATGCCGTCTGGCGCTACGCGGAGACGAGCCTGAAGGAGGTGCGCTCGGCCGCCGTGCTGGCTGACTACCTGGAGCGCCAGGGCTTCCGGGTGGAGCGGGGGGTGGCCGAGATGCCCACCGCCTTCACAGCCACCTGGGGGAGCGGCCGGCCGGTCATCGGGATCCTGGCCGAGTTCGACGCGCTGCCCGGGCTCAGCAACGTGGCCGCTCCGCAGCGCCTGCCGATCACCGAGGGGGCGTCCGGTCACGGCTGCGGGCACAACCTGTTCGGAGTCGGCAGCGTCGGGGCGGCACTGGCCGCCAAGGAGGTCCTGGTCCGCAACGGGCTGACCGGGACCATCCGCCTGTTCGGCTGTCCAGCCGAGGAGACCGTCATCGGCAAGGTCTACATGGCCAAGGCGGGAGTCTTCGACGGGCTCGATGTCTGTCTCGACTGGCACCCGGGCACCGAGACCGGGGTGGGTTTCTCCAGTTCCCAGGCCATGAACAACTTCATCGTCGAGTTCTTCGGCAAGACCGCCCACGGGGCGGGGGACCCCTGGCACGGGCGGAGTGCGCTCGATGCCGTCGAGCTGATGGACTATGCGGTCAACATGCTGCGTGAGCATGTGGTGCCCACCACCCGGATCCACTACGTGATCACCGACGGCGGCGGCGCCCCCAACGTGGTCCCCGCCTACGCCAAGGTCTGGTACTACGTGCGGGACAAGGACCGGGCCGGGGTGGAACCAACCTACCAGTGGGTGCTCAAGGCGGCCGAGGGGGCGGCCATGGCCACCCAGACGACCTTCAAAGTCACCCTGCTCACCGGGGTCCATGCTTACCTGCTCAACCGCCCGCTCACCGAGCTGCTCGACCGCAACCTGCACGCGGTGGGTCCCCCTATCTGGACCGAGGAGGAGCAAGCCTTCGCCCGGACCATCCAGCGCGAGTTGGGGGTGGAGGAGAAGGGACTGGCCACCACCATCGAGGAGATGCCGGCCGAGGAGCAGCCGGCCGGAGGGGGTTCCACCGACGTGGCCGAGGTCAGCCGGATCTGCCCGACGGCTCGGATCACGGTGGTTTCCTCACCGATCGGATCCCCCGGGCACTCCTGGCCGATCGTGGCCTGTGGCGGGATGAGCATCGGGCATACGACGGTGGTTACGGCGGCCAAGGTGCTGGGAGCGACAGCCGTCGAACTGCTCGTCTCCCCCGAGGTGATCGCTGCCGCCCAGGCCGAGTTCCAGCAGAAGACGAAGGGAGAGCCCTACCGGAGCCCGATCCCCAAGGAGCAGAAGCCCCCACTGCCGCCGGGCCGTTGAGGATCACTCCAGGCGGGCACCGACTCCCGCGGCCAGGGCGCGCTCCACGGTCAGTGAGGCGATGGCGGCATCCTGCGCTCCCACCCCGGTCAAGTCGCACAGGGTGACCTCGTCGTCGGTGGTGCGGCCGGCCTTGAGCGCCGCCGCCACCTCCCCGAGCGTGCCGGTGACCTCTTCGCGGGTCAGGGTCCCGGCCCGCAGGGCATGCTGAAGCTCCCCCCGGGTGGCCGACTGCTCCAGATCGTCTACAAAGAAACGGTCCACCCGGCGGAGCACCCACGGGTCCAGTTCCCGCTTGCCCGGGCCGTCACTCCCCACGCTGGTCAGGTGGAGGCCGGGGTGGAGGGCGTCGGCCGACACCAGGGGGTGCCGGCTGGGGGTGAGCG
The DNA here is from genome assembly GCA_964519015.1 of uncultured Gemmatimonadota bacterium. Taxonomy (GTDB): domain Bacteria; phylum Blakebacterota; class Blakebacteria; order Blakebacterales; family CAYUVJ01; genus CAZFHZ01. The sequence goes on from CAZFHZ010000173.1 coordinate 3,850, forward strand.
TGAGGGCGAGGTCGGCCTCCGTAACCGCCTCGTCCGGAGTTCCCACGACCCGGTAGACGGCGCCCACCCGGTCGGCCATCCCCCGTACGAAGGCCTCAGCGCGCTCCCGGGTCCGGCTCCAGACCAGGACCCGGCGGACGGTCCGGACCCGTGCCAACGCTTCCAGCTGGAAGTAGGCCTGGGTTCCCGCGCCCACCAGACCGATCGTGTCAGCCTCTCGGCGAGCGATCAGGTCGGCGGCCAGCGCTCCCGCGCCGGCCGTGCGCAGTTCGGTCAGGTAGCCGTCGTCCTGGAGCAGGGCGACTGGCTGCCCCGTCCAGGCGTCGAAGACCAGCATTACCCCCGAGCCGGTGGGCAGCCCCCGCTCGGGATTGCGGTAGAATCCGGTAGCGACCTTGAAGGCGAAGAAAGGCTGGCCGGCCACGTAGGCCCCCTTGAGGTGCACCTCCCCCTGGCGATCGTCCAGCTCGAGCCCGATGGGGGGTGGCTGGTGCACTTCCCCCCGGGCCAGGGCGGAGAAGGCGCCCAGCATGGCCTGGTAGGCCTCGGCCGGTCCGACCAGGTGGCGGATCTGGGGCAGAGTCAGGTGGAGCATGGGCGTCAGCCTACCCCCGGTAATCCTTCGGCGATAGGACGCTCT
>CAZFHZ010000173.1:4499-5330 GCA_964519015.1 uncultured Gemmatimonadota bacterium
CTGGCAGCGAGAAGAGCAGCAGCCCGGTCCAGATCAGGCCGAAAGCCGCCAGGTGGTCGATCGTGAAAGGCTCCCCGAACACGAAAACGCCGAGCAGAAACGTGAAGGTCGGGCTGATGTATTGGAGGAAGCCGGTCAGCGAGAGGGGAATGCGCCGCACTCCGGCCAGGAAGAGCAGGAGGGGGACCGAGGTGACCACCCCGGCGAAGATCAGGAGGGCGTGGATTCCCACCGGGGCGGTACCGGTGGCGGCGACCCCCCGGGCGGAGAGGAGCCCGACGTAGATCAGGGCGGCCGGGCTGAGCAGCCCGGTCTCGGCCAGCAGCCCGGTGAGCGCCCCGACCCGGGCGATCTTGCGGAGCAGGCCGTAGGCGCCGAAGGTGAGCGCCAGACCGAGGGCGAACCAGGGCACCCGGCCGAAGCGGAAGGTCAGCCAACCTACTCCGACCGCGGCCAGGGCGACCGCCGCCCAGTGGCGGGGCTCGAGCCGCTCCCGCAGCACGAGCACCCCCAGCAGCACGCTCACCAGCGGATTGATGTAGTAGCCCAGGCTGGCTTCCACCACATGATCGGTGTTGATGGCCGTGATGTAGAGCAGCCAGTTGGCGCCGATCAGCAGGGCGGTCCCGACTATCAGCAGGCGGCTGCGCAGCGGCCGGAAGGCCATCCGGACCTGGTGCCACTCCCCGCGCATGGTGACGATCAGGGCCAGGAAGAGGAAGGACCAGACGATCCGGTGGGTCAGGATCTCGGGGGGCGAGACCGTCTTGAGCAACTTCCAGTAGAGCGGCAGCAGCCCCCAGGCGATATAGGCGGTCGCCACCTGCAGGA
>CAZFHZ010000174.1:0-5246 GCA_964519015.1 uncultured Gemmatimonadota bacterium
GAAGCCCACTCGTAGGCAGACCAGTAGTATCCTGTCGACCAGCTGTTGGTTTCGGGATCAAATATCCCTGTGATTCCGGATCCTCCACCACTGACATACAGTTTTCCACTAATCGCTCCGGCTGCAGCTCCGGTTCTACCGTCACTAATCGGCGCCCTGGTGGTCCAGGTGTCGGTTGCCGGATCGTAGACTTCGAGTGCTTCATCGTCCCATGAACCTGCTCCGGTTCCTCCGACCACGTACAGTTTATCGTCGATCACCGCACAGGCGGATCCGCGCCGCGGAATACCCATGGAACTGCCCGTAGTCCATTTACAAGCAGTTATTGCCCCGGCAGTGAGACCGTCCGAGAGGTTGATATTGGAAAGATTCGTGGCTGTGGCAGCCTCCACCGGCTCGTCGAACCAAAACGTGATCGTGGTATCTCCGCTGGATCCGGTCGCCGCGATCCAGGCCGGTGGTTTGTTGTCGAGCGGGAAATCGATGGTGTCGGTGGTCCCCCAGCCGCCGGCGTCGTGCGGGGTAATGCGGAGCCACACCAGCTCCAGGGCCTGACCGTCCAGGTCGGACTTCGAGTTCCAGACCATGCTCGAGTCGTAATCGGTCGCAACGATGTCCGAGGTGTCGCCGGTAACCGTGGCGACCAGCCATGGGCCCCCCGCGCCGGTGGCGTATTCGACCAGCAGGCCGACCGGATCGCTACCGGCATCCGCGATGAGATACTCGATGGTGATGTCCCCGCCCCGCGTGCCGGAAAGCGGGGTGATGGTGATCTCGGGGAGCTGCTGGGCGCGGGCCGGTACACCGATGACGGAGAGCAGCAGCGCGACCGCCAGTATCGGCCGGCACGGAGCGAGCCGGCCCCTGACCCGGCAGGCCGCACCTTCCGGTGGACCCTTGTACTGTGCAGATGCCTCCGCAGCCCGGATCATCGTGGACGGCCTCTCATGGAGTGACCACCAGTGTGGAGACCAGGCTGCTGATCGTGATCGCCTGGTTGAGATGGTCACGCAGCCGGGTGAGCGCAGCGTCGAAGGACACCGTGGACTCCCGGATCGACTTGACCTGGAAGTTGATGGTCAGCACCACTCCGCTCCCCAAGACCCCCGGCGGGCTCCCGGTGGCGGTGGCCATATTGATCTCGATGGTGCCCGCCACGTTGTCGAAGCCGTTGTAAGAGGCGATGCTGCCTCCGGTGGAGGTGAGGAAGGGCCCCTCGGTCAGCGAGACCACCCGCAGGTGGAGGGGATCGAAGTGGAGGGTGGAGGCCACCAGCATCAAATCGCTGACCTCCTCGGCGACCAGTTGGACCTGGAAGGAAGCGCCGTTGTTCACCTGCTGGGCCCGCGGGCTGAGGCGCAGGGAGGGGCCGTGCACGGCGTCCACGGTGAAGCTGCGCGAGGCCGGGGTCTCATCGAAGTCGCTCGGGTCGGCGGCGGTGCCGGAGGGATAGCCGGCCCGCACCTCGAAGGTGTAAGCGCCCTCGTCGAGGTAGCGGAGGGTGATCGAGGTCGCGTTCGACCAGGGGGTCCAGGCGCTCCCGTTGAGCCGCCCCTGGAAGAGCATGCCGGTCCGGTTGCCGCTCCAGGCCAGGGTGACCTCGCTGCTGCCGACTGTGGAGCCCTCGGTCGGACCGGTGGTGATGGTCGTCTCGGGCGCTACGTAGTCGGTCCCGTCCGGGTCCTGCGGGTTGTCGTAGACCGGGTCGTCCGGCTCGGGGGGGACGATGGCCGTGCAGGCCGCCAGCGCCGCGGCCAGCAGGAGGACGGGCAGCAGAGTCGGCCGGAGAGCCCGCCACCTGATCAGCCGCCCGCCGCCCGGCCTGGGTCGGACTTGACGCGGACCGCCGATCCCCCACCTTGCGGCGCCGCAGCGATGCCGGGTCGCCCTCATCGGAAGTTCACCGAGAGGGTCAGCGTGAGCCGCTGCCGGCGCACCCCGAAGTCGAGGTCTCCGCTCACGTTGGGACCGCCGAACGGGCGCAGGCGCGGCATCAGGAAATAGGCGTCGAGGATGTTGAGGGCCCAGACCGCCGTCATGAGGGTGGCGCTGCCCATCATCTTGTCGTGGCTGGAGGTCAGCTCGCCGTGCTTGGACTCGAGCAGGCCCCGCAGGCGGGTGATGTCGGCCGAGGTGGTCGCCGCGCTGTACTCCGATTGGAGGGAGGTGTACTCGTCCAGCAGGGTGTCGTAGGTCCCCTTCTCCGAGAAGGTCATGGCCGCGGTGGCCACCGCCCCGCCGAGCATGAGCACCCCCATGAATCCCCGCCGGGCGTAGAACTGTCCCATCCCGGGGATCACCGAGAGCAGCCCGGCCACCGCCCGCGACCTGGGCTTCAGTGCGACCGGGATGACCTCGCTGGCCCCGTTGGCCAGCGTCAGGTTGTGCGTAAAGGTGGCGTACCCCTTCGCCTTGACGGTGACCGTGTACGCGCCGGGGGGCAGGGTCAGCCCCTCCTCGGCCCGCTCCAGCTTGGTCTGCTGGGTCTCCCGTCCGGCGACCGTGGCGGTCGCCCCGGCCAGGGTGGAGCGCAGGGTGAGCTGGGCCGATCCGGAGGGCCGCAGGCTCATCTCGATGGTGGCGTTCTCCCGTCCCGAGATGGTGACCTCGCGCGACTGGGTCTCATAACCGTCCAGCCGGACCTCGACCTGGTGCGTCCCTTCGTAGACCTGGAACCGGCTGACCGGGGTGCGGGCCGCGATCGCCGTGCCGTCCACCAGGACCGTGCAGCCGGCCGGGTCGGTGGTCACCGAGATGGAACCGCGGGGGACTTCACGCAGCGAGAAGGTCTCGGTACGGTCACGGCCGGCGACCACCTGCACGGTGCGGGTCTCCTCCCGGTAGCCCTCGTGGCGTATCACCACCCGGTGCGCTCCCTCGGTCAGCATCACGGTGGCCGGGCTGGTCCCGGCCGGACGGTCGTCCACCAGGATGGTGGCCCCCGGCGGGGTGGACTCGAACCGGACATTGGCCGTGGTCAGCACGGTCGGTTGCCCCGCCTGGGGCTGGACCGCCGGGGCAGGCGCCGCCCCACCCCGTACGAAGTCGGCCAGTTCGTTGGCCACCGTCTGGGTAGCCTCGGTGAGCACCTGCTCGACACCGTTGACGTCCCGGAAGGCCTGGGTCTCGATCTGGGAGGTGGTGATGTCCACGATCCGCACCTGCAGGGAGTAGATGGTGCCGACCCGGGACACGCTGCCGGCCACCATCTTGCTGGCCCCCAGGATCTTGCCGACCTGGACCACGCACTCGTCCGTGTCGCAGGCCCCGGAGAGCTGGAAACCCAGCTCCTGCATGATCGATTCCATTTTGTTGCGCTCGATCACCTGGAAGACGTTGGTGCGACCCAGGTAGGCCCGCAGCCGCTCGCTGATCGCCCGCGCCTCGCCGGCGTCCACGTTGTTGACGTCCAGTTCGAGCACACCGATGGTGAGCCGGGTGGCGGGTTGCTGACCGGCCGGCTGCTGCTGGGCCCAAGCGTCCGGTGGCAGCGCCAGCGCGGCCAGCAGGAGAAGAAGGGGGGTACAGCGGTGCCCACCTGCGGACAGGCGTAGTGGTAACGTTCGGTCAGCCGGGCGACGGCCGTTCCAGATCATCGAGGCATGTCCCTGTACGGGCATATGCTGAGCGGACTGGTGCCTGCGGCTGGCACCCGGCCGAACCCAATCCGGTCCGGCTACTCTAACAGAGGAGCCCGAACGGATTCAAGATATCCGGTTCGGTTACTCGCCTTAGGACCTTTCCGCCCCCGAGAGGTCCCGGAGGGGAAAAGGCAACGGACCACCAGCCGGTATATACTCTGGACTCCGGGCCGGGCCCGTCGCGGGTCCGATCCCCACACCCAGCCTCGAGGTCAGTGCGATGCGATATCCGTTCCGACCGGCTCCAGCGGCCGCCGCGGCCGTCCTCTCCACGGCCGTCCTCTCCGCCCTGCTGCTCCTGACCCTGGCTACCGCCCCTCTGGTTGGCGCCCAGACGGCTGGTGCTCAGACACTCAAGACGCCGCTGAGCCAGGAGACACTGAGCCTGCTGGCCAATGAGATCAGCGGCCAGACGGCCTTCGACAACGAGGTCCGGCTGGCCGGCGCCCCCTGGGTGCGGGCGCGGGCCGAACTGACCGGCCGGATCAACTTCTACGAATCGGAGACCATCCACGCCCTGGTCCGCTCCTACGGCATCACCACCACCGAACTGGGCCGCTTCCCCTCCGAGCGCACCTTCTCCTACCCCCTGGAGGGGGAGTTGTGGGTCGAAGCACCGCAGCGGCGGCTCCTGGCCCGGATCGGGTCCGATGCCGCCGTGGTGGCCGGAGGCTCGGAGAGCGCCGAGGCGACCGGGCCGCTGGTCTACCTCCCCCCGCTGAACCGGGCCGACCTGGACCGGTTGCTGGCCCCGGAGGGAAAGGACTCCCTGAAAGGGAAGTTCGCCCTGCTCTGGTCGCACGCCCGCGGCGAGGAGGCGCGCGCCCTCGATCACGCCGGAGTGGTCGGGGTGGTCTCCTTCTCCAGCCGCGACCGCTACCTCGATCCCGACCAGGTGGTCTACGGCTCGGGCTCCTACTCCGGGTTCGAGCATCTCAAGATGGGACTCTCCGTCTCCTGGCGGCAGTGGTCGGAGCTGCTCGAGGACGTGCACCGGGGCCTGCCGGTCACCCTTCGGGCCCGCACCCGGATGGAGACCTTCCCCGACCGGTTCGAGCATGTCTGGTCATGGATCCCCGGCACCGAGCCCGACCTGCCGGGGGTGGTCTTCACCGCCCATCTGTTCGAGGGTTACTTGAAGCGCGGGGCCAACGACAACATGAGCGGCTGCGCGGTCCAGCTGGAGATCCTGCGGGCCCTGCACGCCCTGATCGAGCGGGGGGACCTCCCCCCGCCCCGCCGGACGATCTACTTCCTCTGGCCCAACGAAATCTCGGGGACCTACGAGTTCATCTCGCGCAATCCGGGGATCGCGGAGAAGTGGAGCATCAACATCAACATGGACATGGTGGGCGAAGCCCTGCGGAAGAACAACTCGCTCTTCACCATGAGCGAGTGCCCCGACCAGCTCCCCAGCTACCTGGACGGGCTGGCCGAGGCGGTCATGAACTACGTCTGGCGCACCAACGACATCGTCTACCTGAACGATTCCCCGCGCGGGCGCCCGGGGGGGCAGTACTTCCCCGACCCCCTGTGGGAGAAGAACGGCTCGCAGGACGCCTTCCGTTACTTCGTGCACGAGGCTACCGGCGGGAGCGACCACCT
>CAZFHZ010000175.1:0-5228 GCA_964519015.1 uncultured Gemmatimonadota bacterium
CGCTGGGGTGGGCTGGAGCGACAGGGCTGCCGCGAGCAGGAGGAGGATATGGACCCGGGTGCGCATCCCGGGATATTCGCCCGGCGGGAGGGGGCCGTGCAATCCCCTACTCGTTTCGAGTCAGGAAGGAGACCGTCACCGCCGGGTGCGGGGAGCCCTTCAGTTGGAGGGTCCCAGGTACTTCCCGATGAAGAGGATAGTTCCGCTCAGCCTCTCCCGGAGCACGAAGACGAACGGCCGGTCCACCACGATGTAGAGCTTCTGGTCCGGCCCCACCGAGGTGAGCTCCACGACCACCACCGTGACCGCCGCCGCCTCGGTCCCCTTCTCATCCACCTCCACGAAGGTCTTGTGGATGACCTGGGAGATGAACAAGTCGAGCGGGGAAGTGACCATCCGGCTGAAGTCGGCCTGGCCGGGAGTGAAGGCGGTGGCCATGCCCAGGGCGCTCAGCACGTCCTTGAGCTGGATCTTGTACTCGAGTTTGAACTTGGGGAGCTGGAGCAGACCGACCGGGTGTTCGGCGAGCCCCTCTACGATCCCCTGCCAGCGGGCCGCGTCCAGCCCGGCGATCATCGTGTCCAGGTCCACCTCCTCGCCGGGGAGCAGCACGGTCATGCTGTAAAATCCGTTCCCGTAAGGGAGGTCCACCGCCGTCAGCTCCTCGTCGGTGAAGACGGGGAGGTCGGCCGCCAGTTGCATGGAGGGCACCTCGGCCGTGGAGCCGTCTGCAAGGTGGAACGTCCGCTCCTCGGTCTTGTCCGCTTCGAACTGCCAGGTCCAGTCCCCCTTGAAGTAGATCGCGTTGATCAGGAACATCACCACGTTGGGATCGATCGGGGATTCGATGACCTCGGGGATCTTCCCGTGGGTCTTGTCGTCCACCCAACCGTTGATGGTCCCGGCCGCCCCCGGGTCCGAGAAATCGAGCGCCTGCACCACGGCGTCGAAGTAGTCCCGGTTCAGGGTCACGAAGGCCGGTGCGACCGGGAAGCCCTCCCGGTACCAGATCGAGTTGGCGATCTCGAAGACGACCTTCCGGTCCAGTCCGGTGAGCAGGTTGATCAGGCTGCGGTAGGAGGCGTTGATCTCCTCCTCGGTCAGCCCGGCCAGCTCCAGCGCCTGCTCCATGCCGGTGCGGGTGGTGCCGGCCGCCCCGTTCAGGGTCATCCCCAGGGCCATCGAGACGCTGAGCGGGGAGAGGAATAAGTTCTTACCGGTCTCGGCCTCGCTGACCGCCCGGAAGAGCTTGAGCCCGAACAGGTTGCCCGAAGTGATGAGTCCCTCCTCCTGCTCCGTCAGCGCCCGCGGCAGGACCGGTTCGGTCGGCTCGGCCGGGTTCCTGGTACAGGCAGTAAAGGTCGAGAAAACGGCCAGGAGAGCGATCGTTCGCGACAATGCGTTCATGGTACCCACTCCTTCGACAGGATCGTCACCGCCTCCCCGTGCCCGTCGCGGGGGAATGTTCAGACAACCGGATTCAGGACCAGCCCGATGAACAGGATCGTCCCCGAGAGCCGCTCCCGGATGACGAAGACGAACGGACGACAGATGGAAATTTCTTCAATGCCCCGAGCCATTGAGACACTGGTCACGGCGGCCGCCTCGGTCCCCTGTTCGTTCACGTCCACGAAAGTCTTGTGCTTGACCTCATCGATCCACAACCCACCGCTGCCGTCCGAGGTCATGCGGGTGAAGTCGGCCTCTCCGCTGAAGGCGGCCTCCATCCCCATCGCCTTGAGGACATCGTTCAGCTTGATCTCGTAGGCGAGCCGGAACTTGGGCAACGTCAGGAAGTCCAGAGAACGCGCCGACAGTCCCGCCAAGATCGCTTCCCACTTTGCCTGGTCCAGACTCTCGATCCAGCCGTAAATCGCTCCGGTATCTCTGGGCATGAGGACCGTCATACTGTAAGCGCCGCCGCCGTAGGGCAGGTCAACCACATCAACCCCTTCATCGGAGAAACACGCGACCTCGACGGGAGAGATCTGCATGGTCGGCACCTGGATCGAACGACCGTCCAGCAGATAGAAAGCCCGCGGGGCCGTGCCGGAGGAGTCGAAGCGGTATTTCCAGTCCCCTTTGAAGTAGATGGCATTGATCAGGAACATCACGGTGGCCGGATCGATCGGCCGGCTCACGATTTCGGTAATCTTCCCATGGGTTTTCTCGTCCACCCAGCCGTCGATTAAATCGGCCGCCCCGGGGTCGGCGAAATCGAGCGCCTGCACCACGGCGTCGAAGTAGTCCCGGTTCAGGGTCACGAAGGCCGGTGCGACCGGGAAGCCCTCCCGGTACCAGATCGAGTTGGCGATCTCGAAGACGACCTTCCGGTCCAGTCCGGTGAGCAGGTTGATCAGGCTGCGGTAGGAGGCGTTGATCTCCTCCTCGGTCAGCCCGGCCAGCTCCAGCGCCTGCTCCATGCCGGTGCGGGTGGTGCCGGCCGCCCCGTTCAGGGTCATCCCCAGGGCCATCGAGACGCTGAGCGGGGAGAGGAAGAGGTTCTTCCCGGCCTCGGTTGCGCTGACCGCCTGGAAGAGCTTAAGCCCGAACAGGTTGCCCGAGGTGATGAGCCCCTCCTCCGAATCGGTTAGGGCGCGTGGGAGCACCGGTTCAGTCGGCTCGGCGGGGTTCCTGGTGCAGGCGGAGGAGGTCAGCAGGACGAAGGCAGCCAGGAACGGAAGTGGGAAGAGACGCGATGACACGACGGTACCCTCCCGGCCCACGGCCAGGCTGTGCGGAGGAAGTTCAGCAGGTCGACCGGCCCCGGCGGTTCCCAAGCCGGCGTCCATCAGGTAGAACGATACTCCCACCACTCCCGTTCATGCCATCCGGGCGGAGTGTCGGTCTACTTCACCCGGTAGCGGTCGGGCTGGTCGAAGATGACCAGGGCGTGGTAGCCGGCCCGGACCCAGGCGGCGTGGACCACGCCTTCCGGGATGTAGATGCTCTCACCGACTCGATAGGTCCGCTTATCGCCCTCCAGCTCCAGCTGCAGCTCACCGGCGATCACGATCTCCCATTGAGCGCTATGGCTATGGGCCGGCACCTCAACATCCTGGGTGAAGTGCAGGAACACCGCCTGGATCGCTTCACCCTGGAGCAGGTAGCCGGTAACCCCGGCATATGGGAGGTCCAGCTCGGGCAGCTTCTCGATGAAGGGGGGGAATCTCTTCATGATCGAGGTCTCCTTGTTCGCCAAGGTCATGGGAGGGATATGGTCATGTCCTCTGTTGATACGTATGAAACCATGGACACAAGGTAGTCCATTCAATGAGGGGTCGCAGGGTGGGGTTTTCTTTATCGAGACTCCGGAGGATATTCGAAGGTAGGATGTTGGAGGTCCCGTGGAGGGTTGCGCCGAACTGGTAAGGCAGCGGTCTTGAAAACCGCCGGGCGAAAGCCCCTCGGGGTTCGAATCCCCGGCCCTCCGCCATCTTCCCGACCGGTTTTGATTGACCGGTGCCCATGGGCGCCTGTACTTCTCCCGACAGTCCGTCCGCCAGACCATGTGGAGATCCGCCTGTGTACGCCGTCGAGATCGAAGGGATCACCAAGACCTTCGGCGAGGTGACGGCTGTGGACGATCTCTCCCTGAACGTCCCCAGGGGGAGCGTCTACGGCTTCATCGGACCGAACGGCTCGGGCAAGACCACCACCCTGCGCATGATCATGAACATCTTCTACCCCGACCGGGGTGCGATCCGGGTCTTCGGTGAGCAGCTCACCGGTTCGGCCACCGACCGGATCGGCTACATGCCCGAGGAGCGCGGCCTCTACCGGAAGATGAAGGTACTCGAACTGCTGTGCTTCTACGGTGACCTGAAGGACGGCCGTAATGTGGCCGCCGAGGCCCAGGCGTGGCTGGAACGGTTCGACCTGACCGCCTGGGGGAAGAAGAAGGTCGACACCCTGAGCAAGGGGATGAGCCAGAAGGTGCAGTTCATCGCCACCATCGTGGCCCGGCCCGAGCTGGTCATCCTGGACGAACCCTTCAGCGGACTCGACCCGGTCAACTTGGAATTGCTGCGGGACACGGTCCTGGAACTGCAGCGGGGGGGCACCACGGTCATCTTCAGCACCCACGACATGAGTGTGGCCGAGCAGATGTGCGACTTCATCTTCATGATCTTCAAGGGGCGGAAGGTGCTCGACGGCACGCTCGAATCCATCCAGGACCAGTACGGCCTCGACACCATCCGCCTGCGCACCGACGGCGGCTCCGCTGCCATGCAGGGGATCGCCGGGGTGGAGAAGGTGGTCGACTACGGCCGGGAGCAGGAACTCCGGCTGGCCAAGGGTGCCGATCCCCAGCGGATCATGCAGGCGGTCATGGAGCGCACCCGGGTCCAGCACTTCGAGGTCGCCAAGCCTTCCCTCCACGACATCTTCATCCGCATCGCCGGTCCCCAGGCCCGGGAGGAGGTGACCGCCGATGCGTAAAGCTCTCAAGATCGCCCGGCGCGAGTACCTGGCCCAGGTCCGGACCAAGGGGTTCCTCATCGGCCTGCTGCTCGCTCCCGTGCTGATGGGGGGGAGCGCCATCGCCATGCTCATCTCGGAGAACCGGGTGGACGTGCGGGAGCGTCAGGTGGTGGTCATCGACCACACCGGGTCGACAGCCGACGTGCTGATCGAGGCGGCCCGGCAGCGGAATGAGACCCAGATCTTCGATTCCGACTCGGGGAAACAGGTCCGGCCCGCCTACCGCTTCGATCTGGTGGCGCCGGGAGAGGACCTGGCGGTCCAGCGGCTGAAGCTCTCCGACCGGGTGCGCCGCCGGGAGCTGCAGGCCTTCATCGAGATCGGACCGGCCGTGCGCCATCCCCGGGCCGAGCCCGAACAGGCGTTCATCCGCTACTTCGGACAGAACGCGTCCACCGACGCGGTGCGGGAATGGGTCCAGGGGGTGCTGAACAACCACTTGCGCCAGCTGCGCATGGTGGACGCCGGTCTCGACCTGCAGGCCCACCCCGACGTGCTCGACTACCTGAACGCCGAACCGATGGGTCTGGTCCGGATGGAGGCCGGGACCGGGGCCATCGCCGAGGCCCAACGCACAGACGAGATCAGGGCCCTCATCGTCCCCATGATCATGATGCTGATGCTCTTCATGATGATGATGTGGGGTGCCATGCCTCAGCTGAACGCGGTCATGGAGCAGAAGACCCAGCGGATCGCCGAGGAGATCCTGGGTTCAGTGCGTCCCGACGACTTCAGGATGGCAA
>CAZFHZ010000176.1:0-5106 GCA_964519015.1 uncultured Gemmatimonadota bacterium
ACCGGTGCGCACCTTGCGCAGTCCACGCTCGCTCATGCCTTTTCTCCTTCCGGCGCGGTGGCCGGGACGGCCGTCTTGCGTGTCTCCTCGGCGATGATGGTCCTCAGTCTCGCGATGTCCCGACGTACCGCTCGGAGCTGCAGTGGATTCGAGACCTGCTGCATCACATGACCGAAACGGAGTCCCCGGTACTGCTCGATCAACTCATCCAGCTTGTTGACGCGATCCTGGGGCGTCATCTCACGGATCTCGGACGATCGCATCAGAGGGCCTCCCGGGTGATGAACACCGACTTGACGGGCAGTTTGTGGGAAGCCAGTCGGAACGCTTCACGGGCGGACTTCTCATCCACGCCCTCGATCTCGAACAACACCCGTCCCGGCTTGATCACGGCCACCCAGTGTTCAGGGCTCCCCTTCCCCTTCCCCATCCGGGTCTCGGCCGGCTTCACGGTAAGCGGCTTGTCCGGGAAGATCCGGATCCAGATCTTGCCGCCCCGCCGCACGTATCGCGTCATCGCGACCCGGGCGGCCTCGATCTGGCGGTTGGTCACCCAACCCGCCTCGAGCGCCCGCAACCCGTAGGTCCCGAAATCGACCGACGAGCCTCCCTTGGCCTTCCCGGCGCGTCGTCCGCGCTGCTGCTTGCGGTACTTGACCCGCTTCGGCATCAGCATGGTGTCGCTACTCCCTCTCCTTCAGCGTTGATCCCACGATCCACGGCTTTCAGGTCGACTTCTTGCGCCCGCCCCCCCGCTTGTTGCGCTTGGGAGCCGGCTCGTTGGTCTCCTCGGTCGGGGCTTCCTTGCCCAGCACTTCGCCATGGAAGACCCAGACCTTCACCCCGTTTGTGCCGTAGGTGGTGAACGCCGTCTCCCGGGCGAACTGAATGTCGGCCCGCAGCGTGTGGAGCGGCACCCGTCCCTCGCTGTACGTCTCGGACCGGCTCATTTCGGCGCCGCCTAGACGCCCGGCGCACTGAATCTTGATCCCCTCGGCCCCCATACGCATGGCACTGGCGATGGCCTTCTTCATCGCCCGGCGGAAGGAAACACGGCTCTCGAGCTGGCGGGCGATGCTCTCGGCCACCAGTTGGGCGTCGATCTCGGGCCGCTTCACTTCCTGGATGTTGATGTAGATGTCCTTACCGGTGAGCTGCTGCAGCTCTTCCTTCAGCTTGTCGACTTCGACACCCTTACGGCCGATGACGACCCCGGGGCGGGCGGAGTAGATGGTGACCGTTACCCGCTTGGGGGCTCGCTCGATCACAATCCTCGACACCGCAGCACGGGCGAGCCGCTGCCAGAGGTAGCGGCGTACCGTGAGGTCCTCCTCGAGCAGGTCGGCGAAATTGCCGCGCTCGGCGTACCACTTGGAATCCCAGTCCCGGATGATACCGAGTCTCAGGCCGATCGGATTCGTCTTCTGACCCAAGTCTTCATCTCCCCGCGGCGCCCGGGATCTGTCCCGGGCGGTCGGCTCAGTCTGCTTGGGCTCCGACGGCGTCCCGACCGTCGGAAACCCTGATGGTGATGTGGCTCGAACGCTTCAGGATCATACCCGCGCGCCCCATCGACTTCGGACGCCAGCGTTTCATGGTGGCGCCGTCGTCGACGCTGGCGTGTGTGACGATGAACTGCTCGGGGGGGACAGCCGAATCCCCGGCATGCTTGTGCATCAGGTTCGCGACGGCGCTGCGGAGCGTCTTCTCAACCGTGTGGGCCGCGGCTTTCTTATTGAAATGGAGCAGGTTGAGCGCCTCCTCCACCTGTCGGCCCCGGATCAGGTCCGCGAGCAGCCGCGCCTTGCGCGGGCTGACATGGACGAACCGGGCTATGGCTTTCGCCTCCATCTTACGGCCCTTTCCTTATTTCACCTTGACGACACGCTCGGACTTCTTGCCGCCATGGTCCCGGAACGTGCGGGTCGGGGCAAACTCACCCAGCCGGTGGCCGACCATGTTCTCCGTGATGTAGACCGGCACGAACTTGTTCCCGTTGTGGACCGCGAAGGTGTGCCCGACGAACTCGGGGGGCACGGCCGAACGTCTGGCCCAGGTCTTGATCACCTTACGTTCGCCCGAGCGCTCCATCTCCTGCACCTTCTTGATCAGGTGGGATTCCACCCAGGGACCCTTCCGCAACGATCGCGACATCCAGTGCTCCTCCTTACTTCTTCACGTTCCGACGGCGTAGGATCAGCCGGTCGGACGGGTTCCGCTTGCGGCGGGTCTTGTAACCCTTGGTCGGCTTGCCCCAGGGGGTGCAGGGGTGCCGTCCACCGCTCGATTTCCCCTCGCCACCCCCCATGGGGTGATCGACCGGGTTCATGGCCACACCGCGCACGTGGGGACGGCGGCCACGGTGGCGCGACTTGCCCGCCTTCCCGATCGTTATGTTCTCATGGTCGGTATTACCGACCTGCCCGATAGTCGCATAGCAGACCTGCGAGACCATCCGCATCTCCTTGGAGGGGAGGCGGAGGATGGCGTAGCCGCGTTCCCGGGCCATGAGCTGGGCGGCGGTCCCCGCCCCGCGGGCGAGCTGCCCTCCCTTGCCCGGCTTCATCTCGACATTGTGCACGAAGGTGCCGAGGGGGATGCGGGCCAGGGGGAGAGCGTTGCCGGGACGCACTTCGGCTTCTTCCCCGGCCATGATCGCGTCTCCGACCTGGAGTCCCAGCGGAGCCAGGATGTAGCGACGCTCTCCGTCACGGTACTTGAGCAGGGCGATGTTGGCGGAACGGTTCGGATCGTACTCGATCGTCTCGACCACCGCCGGGATGGCCCGCTTGTCCCGCCGGAAGTCGATGATCCGATAGCGGCGCTTGTGCCCGCCCCCCCGGTGACGGGCGGTCATCCGGCCGCGGTTGTTGCGACCGCCGCTCCTGCGCAATTCCTCGGTCAGCGGCTTGTAGGGCCGGTCGGCGGTGACCTCTTCGAAGGAGTTGACCGTCATGAACCGTGTCCCTGCCGTTACCGGTCTGTATTTCTTAAGACCCATGACCTACGCTCCCTCGAAGAAGTCGAGGTGGTGACCTTCCGCCAGCGTCACGATGGCCTTCTTCCGAGAAGGCCGGCGCCCTTCGAACCGACCCATCTTCTTCAGTTTTCCCTTGACGTTGATCGTGTGGACCCCGGCGACCTTGACCTCGAAGAGCTTCTCGACCGCTTCCTTGATCTCATTCTTGTTGGCGTCGGTCGCGACCTCGAAGACGACCTTGTTCTGACGCTCCGTCATCTGGGCCGCCCGCTCGGTGATCAGGGGCCGGATGATGATCTCCTGGGGCCGCTTCATCGGGTCAGCATCTCCTGCAGGGGCGCAATCGCATCCTTTTCTATCAACACCACGTCACTGTTGACGATGTCGTAGACGCTCACGTTGGTCGCCAGCAGTGTCCGGCAGTATTCAAGGTTGCGCGAGGAGAGGACCAGGTTCCGGTCGTTCTCGGCCACCAGCCAGAGGACCTTGCGTTCTGTCATCTCCATGTTCGTGAGCACTTCGGCGACCAGCCGCGTCCTGGGCTCAGCCGGACGCATCGCCTCAGTGGCGAAGACCGCCTCGCCGCGGAACTTGGCCGACAAGGCGGCGATCCTGGCCCGGCGGGCGGCCTTGTCGGGCATGCGGCGGCGGTAGCTGCGGGGACGGGGACCGAACGTGGTCCCCCCACCCCGCCAGATGGGAGAACGAGTCGTTCCCACGCGGGCGCGACCGGTCCCCTTCTGACGCCACGGCTTCTTCCCTCCACCCCTGACCTCCGCCCGTTCCTTGGTCTTGTGGGTACCCTGGCGGCGGTTGCCCAAGTGGATGGTGACCGCCTCGTAGACGAGGTGCTCCCCCCCCTCGGCCCCGA
The DNA here is from genome assembly GCA_964519015.1 of uncultured Gemmatimonadota bacterium. Lineage (GTDB taxonomy): Bacteria > Blakebacterota > Blakebacteria > Blakebacterales > CAYUVJ01 > CAZFHZ01. The sequence continues at coordinate 3,852 of CAZFHZ010000176.1, forward strand.
AGACGGTGTCGTCCACCTCGACCGTGGCCGTGGTGAGCTTACCGCTGCTGTCGAAGACTCTCAGGCTGGCCATGACTACGACTCGCTTTCCTGCTCGGCCGGTACGACACCGGCCTCCTCGGGACCCTCGACCTCGCCGGTCGGCACGGCTTCCTCGCGGCGCCCCGGCGGTACGTAGGCGCGCGGCTCGGAGGCGATCAGTTCGATGGTGACCAGTCCGTTGGACGGGCCGGGCACCGCGCCCTTCAGGAAGAGCAGGCTGTGCTCACCGTCGAGCCCGATGACGGTCAGGTTACGGATCGTGCAGCGTTCGTCGCCGTAGTGACCGGGCAACAGTCGGCCCTTCATCGTGCGGCTCGGGTCGGCGCTGGATCCGGCCGAACCCACTCCGCGGTGGAGGGGACCTCCGCCGTGACTTTTCCGGGTACCGCCGCCGAAGCCCCAGCGCTTCACAGCGCCGGTGAACCCGCGGCCTTTCGTGCGGCCGTGGACCTTGACTTTGTCTCCGATCTGGAAGAAGTCCACCCCGATCCGGTCTCCCACCTGGAACCGGTTCGCGTCCGGGGTGCGGAACTCCTGGACCCGCACGGGGGCGGAGTCGAGCCCGGCCTTCTCGGCCCGGACCCGCTCGGCCTTCGAGGCCCGGTGGATCTTGCGTCGGCCGTAGCCCACCTGGATGGCCTCGTAGCCGTCCTTCTCGGTCGTCTTGACCTGCAGGACCGTGCTGGGAGACACGTCCAGTACCGTGACGGGCACCGACTGCCCGTCGTCCGTGAAGAACTGGGTCATGCCCAGCTTCTTTCCGATCAGCCCTTTCATGCCGCTCCTCGTCTTCCCCGCCTGATTCCGGCCGCCTGCGCCGTCCAGCGGTCCACTCAGACCTTGATCTCCACATCCACACCGGCCGGGAGCTCGAGCTTCATGAGCGCATCCACGGTCTGTGGAGTGGAGTCGTAGATGTCGATCAGGCGCTTGTGGACCCGGGTCTCGAATTGCTCCCGCGATTTCTTGTCCACGTGCGGACCGCGCAGCACCGTATAGACCGACCGCTTGATGGGGAGCGGTACGGGACCCGAGATCCGGGCCCCGGTACGCTTCGCCGTGCGGACGATCTCCTCGGCGGAGCGGTCCAGGGTGGCGTGTTCGTACGCCTTCAGACGAATCCGTATCTTCTGACCCGCCACAGCCAGCCGTCCCTTCCTACTCGGTGATCTCGGTGACCACGCCGGCCCCGACCGTGCGGCCGCCTTCGCGG
>CAZFHZ010000177.1:0-4994 GCA_964519015.1 uncultured Gemmatimonadota bacterium
AGGCCCCCGGACTCTCCTCGGCCGAGGTAGAGGCTCTGGTCTCCGTGCCCATCGAATACGGAGTGAACGGCACCCCCCGGTTGAGCATGATCCGGTCGAAGTCGGTGCTGGGTCTCTCCTCGGTGGTGCTCCTCTTCGACGAGGGCACCGACATCATGGAAGCCCGCCAGCTCGTGCAGGAGCGGCTCACCCGGGTAGCGCCCCAGCTCCCTTCGGTGGCCCATCCGCCGGTGATGCTCTCCCCCCTCTCCTCCCTGAGCCGGGTCCTCAAGATCGGTATCTCCTCGGCCACGCTCTCGCCGATGGAGATGACCACCCTGGCCAAGTGGACGATCCGGCCGCGCCTCATGGCGGTCTCGGGGGTGGCCAACGTGGCCATCTGGGGACAGCGTGACCGGCAGATCCAGGTGCTGGTGGACCCCGACCGGCTTGACGCCAACGGGCTCACTCTGGCGGAGGTGGAGCAGGCCACTCGCGACGCCACCCTGCTGGCGGGAGGCGGGTTCCTCGACACCCCCAACCAGCGTCTGGCCGTCACCCACATCGCCCCGGTAACCGAACCCGAGGACCTGGCTCGCATCTCTGTGACCCATCGTGGCGGGGGGTCGGTGCTGATCGGCGATGTGGCGGACGTGGTGGAGGGCTTCCCGCCACCTATCGGCAGCGCCATCATCAACGACGGCCCCGGTCTGCTGCTGATCGTCGAGAAGCAGCCGTGGGCGAATACCCTCCAGGTGACCCGCGACATAGAGGCGACCCTGGACGCCCTCCGTCCCGGCCTGCGCGACCTGGAGATCGATCCCACGATCTTCCGCCCGGCCACCTTCATCGAGATGAGCGTGAAGAACCTGAACCGGGCCCTGCTACTCGGCTGTGTCTTCGTGATCATGGTGCTCGGGCTCTTCCTCTATAACTGGCGGACGGCCGTCATCAGCACCCTCGCCCTGCCCACTTCCCTGCTGGGAGCCGCGCTGGTACTCCACTACCGGGGGGGGACCCTCGATACGATGGTCCTGGCCGGGCTGATCATCGCCCTGGGGGGAGTGGTGGACGACGCCATCATCGACGTCGAGAACATCATGCGCCGGCTGCGGCTGAACCGGGCTTCCGAGCATCCCCGGCCCGCCTTCCAGGTGGTCCTGGAGGCCTCGATGGAGGTCCGGAGCGCGATGGTCTACGGCAGCGTCATCGTCGCCCTGGTGCTCATCCCGGTCTTCTTCCTGACCGGGCTTTCGGGGGCGTTCTTCAAGCCGCTGGCGACTGCCTACATCACCGCGATACTGGTCTCCCTCTTCGTCGCCCTGACCATCACACCGGCCCTCGCCCTGCTCATCCTGCCGCGCGGGGTCACCACCGGGCACGAATCCCCCCTGGTGGTCTGGCTCCGGGAGCGCTACCAGCGATTCCTGCCGCGGCTGATCGCTCAGTCCGGGCGCACGGTGCCCGTGCTGGCCGGGGTGATCGTGCTCTTCCTGGTGGTCCTCCCCCTCTCCGGGTTCCTGGGGGAGGAGTTCCTCCCCGAATTCAAGGAATACGACTTCCTGATGCACTGGGTGGAGAAGCCGGGGACCTCGCTGGAGGCCATGGAGCGGCTGACCACCCGGGTGAGCCGTGAACTGCGGGCCATCGAGGGGGTGCGCAACTTCGGCTCCCACATCGGTCGGGCCGAAGTGGCCGACGAGGTGGTGGGACCCAACTTCACCGAACTCTGGATCAGCGTGGACCCGGAGGTCGACTACAATTCCACGGTCGCGCGGATCCAGGAGACGGTGGCGGGCTACCCCGGCCTCTACCGGGACGTGTTGACCTACCTGCGGGAACGGATCAAGGAAGTCCTCACGGGAGTGAGCGCCACGGTGGTTATCCGGATCTATGGAGCCGACCTGGCCGTACTGGAGCAGACCGCCCACCGGGTGAGCGACGGGATCGCCGACGTGGCCGGGATCGCCGACCTGAAGGTGGTGCCCCAGACCCTGGTCCCCCAGATCGAGGTCCGCTTCCGTCCCGGGGCGGCCGCCCGGTTCGGGCTGGCTCCCGGCGATGTACGACGGCCGGTGACGACCCTGGTGAAGGGCACCAAGGAGGGTGAGATCTACCAGGAGCAGAAGATCTTCGACGTGGTCGTCCAGGGCACCCCGCAGGTGCGGCGGGACATCGCGGCCATCCAGGGCCTGATGATCGACCTGCCGACCGGGGGGCGGGTGCCCCTGCGGGAGGTGGCTGAGGTGACCGTGGCCCCCACCCCCAACCAGATCGCCCGGGAGTCCTCCTCCCGCTACACCGACGTCACCTTCAACGTGCGCGGGCGGGATCTGGGGAGTGTGGTGCGGGAGGTGGAATCACGCGTGCGTCAGCTCCCCTTCGAGATCGGTTATCACCCCGAGATCCTGGGAGAGTACGCCGAACAGCTCCAGGCGCGGCAGCGCCTGCTCGGGCTGGGCGCGCTCGTGCTGCTCGGCATCTTCCTCATCCTCTACGCCGACTTCCAGTCGCTGCGACTGACCCTGCTGATCATCCTGGGCATCCCCTTCGCGATCACCGGCTGCCTGCTCGGGGTGCTGCTGGGCGGCGGGGTCCTCTCGCTCGGCTCCATGGTCGGGTTCGTGACCGTGCTCGGCATCGCCGCCCGCAACAACATCATGCTGATCAGCCACTACCGGCATCTGCAGCTCGAGGAAGGGATGGTCTTCTCGCCGGAACTGATCGTGCGGGGGGCCACCGAGCGGCTGGCCCCGATCCTGATGACCGCGCTGACCACGGCACTCGCCCTGCTGCCCATCGTGCTGGGGGGGAACCGGCCCGGGCAGGAGATCGAGCACCCGATGGCGGTGGTCATCCTGGGCGGCCTGATCACCTCGACCGTCCTGAGCCTCCTGTTCATGCCATCCCTCTACTGGCGCTACGGCCGGGGGGAGGTGGAGCGGGTGAGAACCCAGGCCGGAGCGTGAGCCCGGCCGGCAGCTGGTAGCTGGAAGAGCGCCTTCCCCTGCCGCCCCCGGGCGACTGGAACCGGCGGGAAGGCGCTCATCCCCTCGGTCGTCTATACCCTCTGAAGCACCGGGCGGAGCATTTCACACACCACTCTCCGCCCCCTTTCCCGGCACCGGAACCACCCGACAGGAGAGCACCGTGGCCGCCGACCACGCCGAACTCGATCGCAAGATCAACGCCGTCTTGGACGAGGCCGACCGGATGTTCATCGCCACCGCGGTGGACGGGAACGCCTCCGGGGCTGGTCGTGGCTGGACCGCTGGAACCAGCCCGACGCCGACCGCCAGCGGCTCCCCTACGAGCTGCTCGGGGTCAACGTCACCACCATCGGGGTACATCTGCTGAGCGGCCTGCTGCTCGTGCGGGGCTACTGGCTCCAGGGACGGTTCTCCTGACCCGACCAGGGGAGTCCCCCATCACCGATCACTGAGAGCGTTGCGCGGCTGGATACCGCACCGCGACTTCGGGGCGTTATACTGAATCCATCGCCCAGTTTGAGGGGCGGTGCTACACTCGCTTGAGCGACACAAAGCCTTCCGACCATAGGGGGATTCTGACGTGACGCGAAAATGGGAGCTCAGAGAAGGAAAGGTACTGGTGGTTGAGGATGCCAACACCGCCTCTCTGGTAATTGTCGCGCGAGACCTGAAGAACAAAGCAGACAAAGTAGCCGCCGTACAGGAAGTGCTCCAGCGGCTGAGAGGCTAGTCCGCTTTCTCCCGAGCGCGTCTTCGATATCTGACTATCAGGAGGCGTCCTCATGAACGTCCCATCGATGAAGCATCCGAGTGCCTACCTCCCAGTGGCAATGTCGCTTGCCGCCCTGGCCCTGGTGCTTAGTCACGCTGCGATTTTCGGCGTCGTCTACGAGGCCGATGAGGGGGCTGCTGCCCATATCTTCCAGCTGCTCATGGCTTCACAGCTACCAGTGGTGGCGTTCTTTGCGATCAAGTGGCTGCCTCGGGCTCCACGACAGACACTGCAGATACTTGCAATGCAAGCAGGTGCCGCGCTGGCAGCCGTCGCCTCCGTTGTGTTTCTGACCTAGCGACCGGCTCTGAGGCGATGGTTGCATACGCAGAGAACGTCATTGACAGTGCACCCATTCATCGCTGAAAGCCCCATGCCACTGTATTATGGAATGCTATGAGATCCTTCGTCGTAGCTGGCGCTTTGGCTCTGGCGATCCACACGCCGGCACGGGGACAAACCAGCTTCCGCGTGGAGAAGGCCCTGCTCTTCGCTCTGGGTGCGGGTTCCTCTATCGGTATCCATGAGGTCTCTCACTACCTGATCGCACGTGTTCGGGGTCTTGAGATACATCCGCAAGGATTGGGCTGGCGGACAGACCGCTCTACAACTGCATTTCAAATGGCGGGACTTGCCGCCAACGCCCTTTCCTCGGAACTGATCCTCCTGCTACCGGAGGATTCCAGCGGTCCGTACTTCAACGGTTGGCTTCTGACCAACATCCTGGAGCAGTTGACCTACTCCACGCTCCGCTACAACGACCGGGGCGGGGACTTCGGCCCGCTGCCTCCATCGAAGAAGCGCGTCTTTGCCGCCATCTTCGTCGCCGAGGCGCTTCTCGCTACCTGCCGAATTTACAAAGCCGGCCATTTGAGCGTCTCGGTCTGGTTCTCTGAGAAGAAGGCGCGATTGATGGGATTCGATTCATCCAGGCACTAGCCGATCAAAGGTGGGGCCGGCAGCATCGAGAGCAGGAGGTGTTTCGGGCAGCATGCGCAACACGCTCGCAGCGACCGCTTTCCACATCATCACTCTCATCCTGCTCCCGGTCTCACTCGTCGGCTATGTGCTCTGGACCGGCAAGGCCATCCTCGTCGACCGGCACCCGAGAAGCATCCGATATTGCTATCTCGTTGCGCTGTTGATCTGTGCCGGCACGTGCTGCCCCACGACCGCGTCGGCTCAGGAGAGGACGCGCGTTACCTTCCATTAGGCCGACGACTGCCACACGCATTGGTCCCCACTTGGCGATT
>CAZFHZ010000178.1:0-4918 GCA_964519015.1 uncultured Gemmatimonadota bacterium
CTCGGCCTCACCGGGAAGATGGTGGAGGCCGCGCTGGAGGCGGCCGGTATCACCACCAACAAGAACGCGGTCCCTTTCGACGACCAGCCCCCGACCATCACCAGCGGCATCCGGATCGGCACTCCGGCCCTGACCACCCGCGGCATGGGGGAGGCCGAGATGGAGCAGATCGCCGGGCTGATCACCGCCGTGCTCCGCGACCCGGAAGGTGTGGCGACCCGCGAGAAGGTCCGGGCGGAAACCCGGCGGCTCTGCGAGGGCTTCCCGCTCTTCCCATGGGAGCGCGGCTATCCCGCCTGAGGAGATTCACATGAGCAGACCCGACTGGCCCTTCTACTTCATGCGCATCGCCGCCCAGGTCGCCAGCCGGTCCACCTGTCCCCGCCGCTCGGTCGGGGCGGTGATCGTCAAGGAGAAGCGCATCCTGACCACGGGGTACAATGGATCCCCCTCCGGCATGCCCCACTGCACGGACATCGGCTGCCTGATGGTGGACGGTCACTGCGTACGGACCCTGCACGCCGAGCAGAACGCCATCATGCAGGCGGCCCATTTCGGGGTCTCCACCCGCGGGGCGGAGATCTTCATCACCAGCAGTCCCTGCCTGACCTGCGCCAAGATGATCATCAACGCCGGGATCACCCGGGTGTGGTATTGGGAGGGCTATCCCGATCCACTCGCCCTCGAGTTCCTGGAGGGGGCGGGGGTGGGCATCGAGCGACTGGAGATGGGGGAAGCCCTCAACCCCCACCTGGAGAGGGCGGAGGAGGGGACCTGAGATGCGCTGCCCCCGGTGCGGCACGATGCGCGACAAGGTGGTCGATTCCCGTTCCAGCCAGGGAGGGGCGGCCATCCGCCGGCGCCGGGAGTGCCTGGAATGCGGCGAGCGGTTCACCACCTACGAGTACGTCGAGTCGTTCAGCCTGGTCGTGATCAAGCGGGACGGCGCCCGGGAGCCGTACGACCGGGCGAAGCTGCAGGCGGGCATCATGACCGCCTGCAAGAAACGGCCCATCTCGACCGGTCAGATCGATGACCTGATCCGGGGCATCGAGACGCGGTTGATGAACCTCGGCGAACGCGAGGTTCCCTCCCGGCAGGTGGGGGAGATCGTGATGGAGGAGTTGCGGGGGCTCGACCAGGTCGCCTACGTGCGCTTCGCGAGTGTCTACCGGGACTTCAAGACGGCCGAGGAGTTCCGGGAGGAGCTCGACCGGCTCTCCGGGAACGAGCCCTGAACCCGTTACACGGTGGATCGATGATGCCCGAAGAGATCCCGAGCGGTTCGATCCTGGTGATCGACGACGAGAAGGGGGTCCGGGACTCCCTCCGACTGGTACTCGAATACGAAGGGTACCGGGTCCTGAGGGCGGCCACCGGCCAGGAGGGCCTGGAGGTGGTGGAAGCGGAGGATCCCGACGTGACCCTGCTCGATGTGAAGATGCCGGGGATGGACGGCCTGGAGGTGCTCGACCGGTTCGACCCGCGCGGATCGGGACGGGTGGTCGTCATGATCAGCGGTCATGCCGACATCACCACCGCCGTGGAAGCCACCCGCAAGGGGGCGTTCGACTTCCTGGAGAAACCGCTCGACCAGGAGAAGGTCCTGCTGACCATGCGCAACGCCATGGCCCGCGCCCGGCTCGAGCGCCAGAACCGGCTGCTGCGCAACCAGATGGATGAGCAGTACATCCTCGTGGCCGAGAGTCCGGCGATGCGGGAGGTGCTCCGCCAGGTGGAACGGGTGGCCCGCACCGACGCCCGCGTGCTCATCACCGGGGAGAACGGGACCGGCAAGGAACTGATCGCCCGCCGCATCCACAACCTCTCGGAGCGGGCCGGGGGTCCGTTCGTGCCGGTCAACTGCGCCGCCATCCCCCCCGACCTGATCGAGTCGGAGCTCTTCGGCCACGTCAAGGGCGCCTTCACCGGCGCGCATGCCAACAAACCGGGGAAGTTCGAGCTGGCCTCGGGCGGGACCCTCTTCCTGGACGAGGTCGGCGACATGGGACTGAGCGCCCAGGCCAAGGTGCTGCGGGCCCTGGAGGAGGCCGTGGTGGAACGGGTGGGGGGGAGCACCCCCATCCGGGTGGACGTACGGGTGGTGGCGGCCACCAACCAGGACCTGGAAGCGGGCATCCAGTCCGGGGAGTTCCGGGAGGATCTCTACTACCGGTTGCGGGTGGTGCCGCTGGCCCTGCCGCCGCTGCGGGAGCGCCCCGAGGACGTCACCTCTCTGTGTGACCATTTCCTGGCCTTTTATGCGGCCGCCAACAAGACGGAACCGCGGGTACCCAGCGAGGAAGCCCGGCGACTGCTCGCCCGCTACGAATGGCCCGGCAACGTCCGGGAACTCCGCAACGCCATGGAGCGGCTGACCATCATGACGGAGGGTCCGGTGATCCCGGCCTCCGACGTGGAAGGGGTGCTCGGCGCCCCCCAGGCGGCCTTCGCGACCTCGCCGTCCGGCTCCGTCGCCGGGATCGGGGAACTGCAGCGGGCGCTGGAACAGGGGGGGGACCTCTCCCGTTTCCGGGACGAAGCGGAACGGGTCTACCTGCTTAGGATCCTCGACCAGCACGCCTGGAACGTCAGCCGGGCCGCCGAGATGATGGGGCTGCAGCGCTCCAACCTCTACCGCAAGCTGGAGAAGTACGGCATCCACCGGGGGGACCGTCTGCCCGGAAGCTGAGGGGGAAGGCATGGACGTACGGAAGTCCGGGGACATCCCCGCCGAGCCGGTCCGCGCCGGGACCGGTACCACCCGCCGGGTGCTCATCGGGCCGGAGGTGGGGCCCCATTTCGCCCTGCGCAAGTTCACCATGGAAGCGGGCGGGGGCATGCCCCGGCACACCAACACGGTCGAGCACGAACAGTACGTGCTGCGCGGCCGGGCCCGGATCGGCATCGGGGAACAGGAGTACGAGGTCGCCGAGGGGGACGTGGTGTTCATCCCCGCCGGGGTCCCGCACTTCTACCGCAACATCGGGGAGGAGCCGTTCGAGTTCCTCTGTTCGGTCCCCAACCTGCCCGACGAGACCCGGATCGTGGAACCGGAAGGCGGCTGAACAGGGCACCCCTCCACGGGCAGAAAATACCTGACTTCACGGTCCGTTATCGGTAGTTTCCAACCTGCCCGGGCCTATAAGGACCAGCCCGCGCCCACCCGATCGTTGATCGCTGAGAGCCCCAACCGAAGACAAGGACAGATACGTATGCCCGAGCACGTGGTAGCCATCGTGGGCGGCGCCAGCGCCGGTTCGACGGCGGCCGAGATCCTGGCCGAGGCGGGGATGAAGGTCGTCGTGTTCGAGCAGAACCCCAAACCGTACGGCAAGATCGAGGACGGACTGCCCCGCTGGCACGACATCCAGCGCCGCAAGGAGTACGAGAAGATCGTGGCCCGCCTCGACCAGAAGAACATCACCTACGTCCCCAACACCAAGCTGGGGCGGGACCTCTCCTTCGAGGAACTGACCGGGGAATGGGGTTTCTCGGCCATCCTGCTGGCCGTGGGTGCCTGGGGCGACCGGCCGCCCGACGTCGAGGGCCTGGAGCCCTATATCGACAAGGGGCTGATCTTCCAGAACCCCTTCATCTACTGGTACAACCACCAGAACGAGAAATCGTACGACGGCCCGGTCTACGAGATCCCCGAGGACGCCGGAATCTTCGGCGGCGGGCTGGCCTCGGTGGACGTGGTCAAGGCCGTCCAGATGGAGGTCTACGAGCGCGCCCTCAAGGCCAAGGGGATCGCCTGCTCCATGAAGGAACTGGAGCACAAGGGGATCACCGCCTTCTGCGAGGAGAAGGGGATCGACCCGGCCGGCCTGGGAGTGAAGGACTGCACCCTCTACTACCGCCGGCGCATGATCGACATGCCCCTGGCCGAGCCCAAGGACAAGAGCGAGGAAGCCCAGGAGAAGGCGCAGCAGGTGCGGGCCAAGATTCTGACCATGGCCATGGAGAAGTTCCGCTTCAAGTACGAGGAACGCCACCTAGCCAAGGAGCCGATCGTGGAGGGGGGCCGGCTGGTCGGCTTCATCTTCCGGCGCACCCGGGTCGAGGGGCGCAAGGCCATCCCCCTGGAGGGGACCGAGGTCGAGAAGCGCCACCCGCTGTGGATCTCCTCGATCGGCAGCATCCCCGAGCCCCTCCCCGGAGTGGAGATGAACGGCGTCTACTACAAGTTCGAGGACTGGGACCTCGGCAAGTACGCGCCGCTGGACAACGTCTGGGGGATCGGCAACACGGTCACTGGGCAGGGGAACATCCGGCTGAGCGTCGAGCACGGTAAGAAGGTGGCCTCCTACCTGGTCGGGAAGGCGTCCGAATGGACCCCTTTGACCGACGATCAGGTCGCGGCGACCATGGGGCGGGTGAAGGCCCGCCAGACGGCCGTCGGCTTCTCGGGCGACTTCAAGGCCTGGGTGGCGCAGAACACACCCCCCGACCTGGAGTAGACCGGAAGCGATCGGCACCGGGTCCGACCACCGGCGCAAACGGAAAAGCCCCGCTGGAGCGGGGCTTTTCGTTTGGGCCCCGAGGATCCCCGGGTCCGTCTACGTGTGCGTCAGAACCAGACGCCGCCGGAGAGGAAGAAATCGATTCCCTCGAACCCGCCCAGGGGGAGACGCAGTTCCACGAAGGGGGTGAGGGAGCCCTTCGCTCCGAAGGTCGTGCCCGCGATGACGTTCAGGTTGAGCTTGGTCTCGCTGTAGTTGTCGATCAACGGGGAACCGAAATCGATCGTGTAGTGGGCCAGCCCCAGGCCGGCACCGGCGTACGGGGTCAGGTTTCCGATCCCCTCGAGCGGGAGGGGGTAGAGGGCGTTGGCATTGATCGCCCAGAAGGTCTGACTATCGCCGGGGAAATAGAAGTCGAAGGTGGCCGTTCCCTGCAGTTTGTCGAGGTACTT
>CAZFHZ010000179.1:0-4781 GCA_964519015.1 uncultured Gemmatimonadota bacterium
CCCCCCGGGCAGCCGCGACAAGAAGCCCGGGCAAGCCTCACGACCCACCGCAGGCAGAAAACCGGTCCGGCGGCCGGCTACCGGCAACCGCCGCCGTCCCGCCCAGCCCGGAACCGGGGCATGAGCGCCCCGGTCGTATTCCCCGCCCGTCCGGAGGACGTGCTGGAGAGTGCTCTGGAGACGACCGCCTTCCTGCTGGATCAGCTGCCCCCGGTGGAGGAAGACCTCCCCGAGGTCGCCTTCGCCGGCCGCTCCAACGTCGGCAAGTCCTCGCTCATCAACGCCCTGATCGGCCGCCACGGTCTGGCCCGCACCAGCAACACCCCCGGCAAGACCCGCTCGCTGAACGTCTACCGGTGCCGGGTCCGGGGAAATTCCCGGCTACGGCTGGTCGACCTGCCCGGATACGGATATGCCAAGGTCTCCCACACCGAGCGGCGCGCCTGGGCTCCGCTGGTGGAGACGTACCTGACCGGACGCCGTTCGCTCTGGGGGGTTGTGCTCATCATCGACGGACGGCGGGCCCCGGAATCCACGGACGTCGAGATGGCCAACTGGCTGGGGCAGGCCGGCCTGCCCTGGCTGGCCGCCCTGACCAAGACCGACCGGGCGGGGCAGAAGGAGCGGGCGGCCGCGAAACGGGTGGCCGAAGGACTGCTGCGCAGCCTGGGCGCCCGGGAGGTACTGCCGGTCTCGGCTTCTAAGGGCACCAACATCGCGCGCCTCTGGACCGCGGTCCGGGCGCTCCGTATATAAAGTCCATGAACTCCATCCCCTTCCTCGACCTGCGGCCGCAGAACGAGCCCCTCCGGGCGGAGTTCGAAGCGGCCACCGCCCGTGTCATCGCCTCCGGCCAGTTCACCCTGGGTCCGGAGGTGGAGGCCTTCGAGCGGGAGTTCGCGGCCTACTGCGGCACCCGGCACGCGGTGGCGCTCAACAGCGGCACCGCGGCGCTCCACCTGGGACTGCTGGCTCTGGGTGTAGGACCGGGCGACGAGGTCATCACGGTCGCCCACACCTTCTTCGCTACCGTGGAGGCCATCCTCTACACCGGGGCCAGGCCGGTCTTCGTGGACATCCACCCCAACACGCTGGTGCTGGACACCCGGGTGCTGGAGCGGGCGATCACGCCACGCACGCGGGCGATCCTGCCGGTCCACCTCTACGGCAACCCGGTGGATATGGGGACCCTGCGCGAGATCGCGGACCGGCACCATATCCCGGTGCTCGAGGACGCCTGCCAGGCGCACGGGGCGGTCCACCGCGGTCGCAAGGTCGGCGGCTGGGGGGCCGCGGCGGCTTTCTCCTTCTACCCGACCAAGAACCTGGGGACCACCGGAGAGGGGGGGATCCTCACCACCGACGATGAGGCCATTGCCGAAACCGCCCGCAGCCTGCGCAACCACGGGCAGACGGGCGTCTACCGGCACGAGCGGGTGGGCTTCAACTACCGGATGACCGCCTTCCAGGGGGCGGTGCTGCGGGTCAAACTGCCTCACCTGGATGCCTGGAACGAAGACCGGCGTCGGCTGGCGACGATCTATCGGCAGGGACTGGAGGAGAGCGGGGCCCGGGTGGTCGCCGAAACCCCGGAAAGCTCTTCCGTCTACCATCTCTTCTCGGTGCTGGTGACCGACCGGGACCGGGTGCAGAAGGAGCTGGCCGAGCGCGGCGTCCAGACCCGGATCTACTATCCGCTGCCCCTGCACCGCCAGCCGGCCGTCGAGACCACCCGGCTCGTTGAGAGCCGGCTCCCGGTCACCGACTCCGTCGCCGCCCAGGTGCTCAGTCTGCCCCTCTGGCCGGGGATGGAGGAGAAATCCGTCGGCCGGGTGGTGGAGGTACTCAACGAGGTCCTGGATTAGCACCCAGGACCTCGCCGGTGCTGCCGGCTTCCTTGTTGAGCCCGTACCATCCGCCTGGACTTACTTCCTTTCCTCGTCCGTCGCCTTCCGATTCGCTCCTTCCCGATCCGCTACTTGTTAATCTGCCAGATAAGCAGCAATGCCGTAGTTAAGCTCGAGAGGATCGCCGTGGTGTCGCGGATGATCTCCCAGGTGTCCTTCTTCTCGGCGGTGCTCACAGGCACGGTGATCTCGGAGCCGGCCTCCAACTCCGGGTCGGGAAGGAAGAACCAGCGCGGTCGCCACATCGATCCGTTGGGGAGCACCACCCGGGTCCGACCCGGGTCGGCGTTCTCGGCGTAACCCCCCGCCTGATCGATGTAGTACTTGATCCCCTGGCCTTGCTCGTAGAGCACGCTGGTGGGGAAGCCCACCGCCCCCCGCACGGTCACGAAGTCCACCCGGGGCGGGATATAGAGCACGTCCCCAGGCTGCAGGACGGTGTTGTCGATGGACTGGGGTCGCTCGAGCGCCCGCTCCAAGTCGAGGTTGATCCGCCCGGCGCCCTCCTGCGCGCGGGTGAAGCGTGCACCCCGGGCGTAGGCGTAGGGGGTCAGTCCCCCGGCCCGGGCCAGCAGGTCGGCGATCTTCTCATCCTGTTGCAGCAAGGCGTACGGACCGGGGAACATCACTTCCCCCTGGATGGTGACGTTACGCTGTACATCCCACAAAGGCCGCTGGCGCACGAAGACCTGGTCGAAATCCTCCAGGATGAATGGGACACGGTCGGGTGCATAGGTGGTGTCGATCGGGACCGAATAGCGGTCGAATTGAGTCGGGTCCCCCTCTTCGGCGAAACGCACCCGGACGACTTCGGCCTCCTGTGTCCAGGCATCCTTGGTCAGGCCGCCGGCCCGCACGATCAGGTCCATGACCGTCATGTTGTCGTGTAGCAGGTAACGGCCCGGTGTGTCGACCCGTCCGAAGATGTTGACGTAACGGAGCGGGTAGAGGTCGTGGATCGAGTAGACATGGATCCGGTCCCGGGGCTGCAGGACCAGGTCGTTCTCCGGGTCCCCGACCATGACCAGGTTCAGATCGGACCGCAGCTGTTCGGTCGTCTCGTCGGGACGGGTGCGTACGATCTCGACCCGGCTGCCCAGCGCTTCCTCCCGCAGGCCTCCGGCCTGTTCGATGGCCCGGCGGATGGTCATACCCTCCCGCAGTTCCAGCCGTCCCGGATTCCAGACCACTCCCTCGACGATGACGAAGTTCCGCCGGTCGGTTGGGATGGGGTAAACGGTCAGCACGTCGCCGTCGATGACCGGGATGACCGCCTCCGGATCGGTCAGGACCTGGTCCAGGTTCACGTCGAAGACCACCCGTACCCAGGGGGTGGCCCCCCGTTCGGTCGGCGGCAGGATCCGGGCCACCTGGGCCCGCTCGCGGAAGGCAGAGGCGGTAAGACCGCCGGCGTAGTCGATGACCTCGCGCAGGGTCTCGCTCCCCTTCAGTTCGTAGACGGCCGGGCGCAGCACCCGCCCCTGCACGTTGACCTTGGGACCGATGGTGGGAATAAAAACGATGTCCCCGTCCCGCAGGTAGACGTCGCTCCCCTTGTTCCCCTTGAGCAGATAGTCGTAGCCGTCCAGGTGGGCGATCGTGAGGACATCCCGGACCACCCGGATGTCACGCAGGCTCCCGCGGTTGGAGGGTCCCCCGGCGGCGTAGACGGCCGTGAAGGCTGTAGAGAGCCCGCTCAGCGAGTAGGCTCCAGAACGTTGGGCATCTCCCATGACATAGACGGTGATGGCGCGGATCTTCCCCAGGGTAATGTCCAGTTGGGCCGAAGCGCCGGCCCGTCCGTAGTTGAGGGCCTGGTAGGAAGGCGTCATCGTCTGCAAGAGCCGCTGCCGGGCCTGCACCAGGGTCAGGCCGTTCAGGACCACCTGGCCGATCCTGGGGAGCAGGATGTACCCCTCCCGGGTCAGGGTCTGGATTATGATTTGATCGTAGTCCCCCCACATGCTGATCACGACCTCGTCCCCGGGCCCCAACTGGTAGTCCGGACCCACCGGACCGAAGACCGGGGGCTCGAAAGTGGCCGGAGTGAGGGCGAACATGGAGCGCCCGAAGAGTTCCAGGTCCTCACCCCCGCCCATCTCTCCGGGCGCCGCCCCGAAGTCGTAGGGACTCTCCACGTAGAACTGGGTGGTGTCCACCCGGGTCACCGCCGGGGTCACCCCGGCCTGGGGGATCAGGCTGGCCGGGAGCTGGGCCGCGCCGGTCTGGCCGGGTGCCTGGGGCAGGGTGGCTCCGGCCGCCTGGAGCCGCCGGAGCAGTTCCGCCCTCTGCTCGGGGGTCAACTGCTCGATCGAGGTGATGCCGGGGGGGATCTGGGCGGCCGCAGGTGCGGCCAGCAGGATCGTGACCAGCACGACCAGGGCGGTACAGGTGCATCGGAGACAACGTGCGTTCATCGTGCTCCCGGGTTCCATCTTGCGTTGGGGTCGAGGGATACGGGCATATTCAACCAGTCCGGAGCCCGCGGGGCAAAGGAAAAGACGGATGAGGGCTTGCGGCTTGACCCGTCGGCCCCTCGGCCTATACTTCACCCTTGGCTGAAACGTCCGGCGCTTCGAACGGTTCTGTTCGGGGCGCGTCTTTTTGCGCGCGCACAGCAGGGGAATGCCCGATGCCGGCCTGGATCATCGTCGGTTCTCAGTGGGGGGACGAGGGGAAGGGGAAGATCGTCGACATGCTCGCCGCCTCGGCGGACATGGTGGTCCGCTACCAGGGGGGGGCCAACGCCGGTCATACGGTGGTCATCCACGGGGACAAGACGGTCCTGCACCAGATCCCCTCGGGCATCCTGCACCCGGGCGTGCAGTGTGTGCTGGGCAACGGGGTGGTCATCGACCCCCGCGCCCTGCTGGA
>CAZFHZ010000180.1:0-4728 GCA_964519015.1 uncultured Gemmatimonadota bacterium
GCTCCGCCCAGAGCCTTATGTTGTAGACAACGCCCTGGCCGGTCGCCTTCTCTCTTCCCAAACTCCCTCCTGCATTGATCGGCTTGCCGGTCACGGCATGGATGGCGGCGTTCCGGTACTGCGGCGGTACTGTGCTCAGATACGTGTCCAGAAACCAGGCCATGATCTGGGCGTTCGTATTCACATCCGGCGCCGGGATATCATATTCGGGGCCGATGTTGTTCCCGAGCGCATACACGAATCGCCGGGTCATCCGCTCCAGTTCCTGCTTTGAGTAATGCGAAGGATCGATCTGGAGTCCTCCCTTCCCGCCGCCGAAAGGGATATCCGCGACCGCACATTTCCAGGTCATCCAAGCGGCGAGTGCCCGTACCTCATCGATGTTGACGCTGGGATGGTACCGCAGTCCGCCCTTGAAAGGCCCCAGCACATTGTTGTGCTGGACCCGGTACCCCGTGATCATCTCCACGTCCCCGTTGTCCATGCGAACCGGAAAGTTCACAACGATCTCGTTCATCGGCCGGGAGAGGATCTTGCGGACATCGCGGTCCAGATTCATGAGATCTGCAGCTTTGTCGAACTGGCGGATCACGGACTCGAAGAGCCCGGTCTGTCGTTCATGTACGATCGGCATTTTCGTATCGCCTCGGTTCATGTTGTACCTTGCCAGACGTTATATGTACCGGCGTTCGATCCGGCTGTGTGCTGACTACGAAGAGCGGACCACCTCGGTTGATTCCTCACTGCGTTCCGGCCCCCGCAACTCCCGGACGATCCGCCGCACGTTCGCGCCCTGGAACTGGACATGCCTGACACCATCGATGGCGATGTTCGGCCCCTTGGTGCAGACTCCATCCAGCCGTGCCATCCGGAGGCGGATATTAAGCACCTGGTCCGAACGCTCCTGATCTCGACTGAGCGCTGCCGCGAATGCCGTAATGAGTCTTCTTGCTCCCGCCAGGTGGCAGACGGGGCAACCGCAGACGACAATCTCATGAGCCACGCCGGATCCACTGTGCAGTCGTTTCTGTTCTTCCCCTCCTACCATCAACCGGGTCGTCGTCGCCATGACCGCTATCCTCCTTCTTGTCGGCGGCCCCATCACTCGGTCCGTCGCTCGTTGTCGATCGGCCATGCACCCGCGCCCATTGGACCGCGAACTTCCGAAGCTCGGTGGCGTTCCTGATGCCGGTCTTGTCCCGGATATGTGCGCGATGGCACTCGACCGTCGAGACGCTGATGTCCATCCGTTCCGCGATCTCCGCGATACCCATCCCTGTCCCGATAAACCGCAGGACCTGATGCTCCCGGCGGGTGAGCCGTCCGATCGGAGGAGTCCCCTTCCGGCCACTGATGTTGCCGAAGAGATCTTCCATCAATTCGCTCAGGCGTTTCTCGGTCAGATAGACTCCACCGACCCGAACCCGCTCGACCGCCTTGAGGATGTGCCGGGAATGCTCGGACTTGGTGATATAGCCCGCCGCTCCGCGAGCGATCGCTTCACCCGCGATGAGTGGGTCCTCGCAGGATGTGAGTACGATCGGTCGGATGGTGGGATGGTCGTGGACGAGCCGATCCAGGAAATCAAAACCAGAACATCCGTCGAGTTCGAGATCGAAGATGACTACATCGGGCCGGAGCCGGTCTATCCGGGTCAGGGCCAATCCATAGGAGGGAGCAAGACCGCAGAGCTCATACGCCGCAGAATCCTGAATCAATCGGGAGATGCCGAAGCAGATGATCGGGAATCTCTCGACGATGAAGATCCTGGTTCTGGCAGCGTTGTTCATGTCCGCCTTCCGACCCGGTCGGTCACCGGGATCGCTGACTATCAACGGTATGAAAGCTAGGGAAGGAGGAGTGCGCCGACAATCGGGGGGCCCTACTGTATCGGTCCAATGCCTGTGTGCTGCGGTACTACCCGTCTTTGTGACGGTACGGCACCGTATGAATCTCCGAGTGCATTCCCCCCGAAAGACACGGTTTCGATCCGCAGGACACGGGTTCTACCGGTAGCGCTTGGTTGATGGAAAGCGGTCGCCTACTTTGGACCTGTCGACCGCCTGGTCAGGCGGGGGAGGTGTCGCCATGAGTGAGCACCCAGAACTCCCGACCGGAATCGGCCCCGCCGAGGCTCTGCCCCCCCTCGACAAACTGCAGATGCGGACACTGGTCGAGCGGATCAAGGAACTGAACTGTCTTTATGAGATCTCCCGACTGTCCGTGGGACCGGAGCCCGACATCAACGTCATCCTGGACCGGGCCTGCGAGATCATGCGTCTCTCCTGGCAATATCCTGACATTGCCCGGGTACGTATCGATCTCGACGGAGCGATCTATCAGTCGCAAGGCTTCCGTCCCACCCCCTGGATGCAGCAGGCGCCACTGGAGACGGGAACGGAGTCCCGCGGCTCCATCGCGGTGGTCTACCTGGAAAAGCGTCCCCCAGAGGATGAGGGTCCCTTCCTGAAGGAGGAACGACGGCTCATCGACACCGTCGCCCGTGAGCTCGGCAACAGCCTGCGTGTGAAACTGCTGGAGAAAGCCCGCCGTGAGTCGGAAGAGCGTTATGCCACCCTCATCGAGAACGCTGGAGACGGCGTGATCATCATCCAGGACGGATTCGTGCGCTTCGCCAACCGGGCATTCGCCCGGATGCTCGGTTTCGCCGATCCAGTGGAGATCACCGATCGACAATTCTCCTCGCTGATCGGTTCCGACCTGGTCACCGATCCGACGACCCTCTTCGAGAACGCCGTATTCAACGCTGGGAGCGCCCTTCAGGAGCTGGTTCTCCATTGCATGGACGGCACGCCGTTGGCCGTCGAGGTAGCGACAAGTGCCGTTCCCTTCCGGGACGGCCGCGCCGATATGGCGGTGATCCGCGATATCACCCTCAAACGGTTCCTGGAACAGGAGATCGTTTCCATAAGCGAGCGGGAGCGCGCCAATATCGGCCAGGAACTCCATGACGGCATCTGCCAGTACCTGGCTGGTATCGCCGCGGCAGGGGGCGCCCTGGAAAGGGACCTCTCCGCCATCGGTCGTGAAGAGGTCGAGACTGCCCGGATCATCCGGCGGACAGCAATAGAGGCCCTCGAGCAGACTCGGGCCATGGCCCGCACGCTCAGTCCGTTGACCATTACTCCCGACGGACTCGTGACCGGACTGCGGGATTTGGCCTACCAGGTCGAGAAGCTCTTCGGCCTCACTTGTATCGTCGACTGTCCTGATCCCATCCTCATCGACAACGCTACATCGGCTTCGCAGCTCTATCGGATCACGCAGGAAGCCATCAGTAACGCAGTGCGGCATGGACGGGCCAGGACAATCCGCATCACGTTGTCCAGGAATGCAGATGTGGTGACTCTAGAAGTGCACGACGATGGGATCGGGATCGATTCATCCGCACGGAACAGCGGAGGAACGGGACTGAAGATCATGAACCACCGGGCCCACATGATCGGTGCCCTGCTGCGGGTCGATCCCCACCCGTCAGGCGGGACCATGGTGCGCTGCACCTTCAAGAACCGCAAGTCGCGACCGACCGGACCAGTCGGCGTCTGACCTGGTTCCGGATCGGGCTGGGAGGATCCAGAACATGACCGCCGCCAGGAATAGCCGGATCTTCATCGTGGACGATCATCATATAGTCCGCTTCGGATTGATCCAGCTGATAAAAGCCACGCCGGACCTGGAGGTCGTCGGAGAAGCCGAGGATGCGAGCACGGCTTTGACGGGGATCAGACAACTGAAACCCGACCTGGCCATCGTCGATCTCTCGTTGAAGGAGAGCGACGGGATTGAACTGATCGAGCAGATCCGAAGCGAGGTTCCTTCCGTGAAGGTCCTGGTACTGTCCATGCACGAGGAATCGGTCCTGGCGGAGCGTGCACTCAAGGCCGGCGCGATGGGTTACATCATGAAGCAGGAGATGAATGAGAACCTGCTGCAGGCCGTGCACAGGGTCCTGAAGGGGCATGTCTATGTCAGCGGCGAGATGGCCGACCGCATGCTCCACCGACTGGTGACCAACCGGGGGAACGAGGAAGTAAGCCCGGTGGATCAGCTCAGCAACCGCGAGTTCGAGGTTTTCAAGCTACTGGGGCAAGGTTACAAGATCGGAGAGGTGGCCGAGCGTCTGTTCATCAGCGTCTCCACAGCCGAATACCACCGTACGAACATCCGCCGTAAGCTAGGCATCTCAAGCGCCGCGGAACTGACCCGGATCGCGGTGCGCTGGATGCAGCGGACGTTCCGATAGCCCGCCTCGAAGGCGGCCCCACCCCAAGGAACTGATGCTCCGCAACCACGTGTGAGGCCACCCACGGTCACGGGGGGGTGACCGGTTCCGGGAATCCCCGGAGCCGGACCTCCAGTCGGACCGAGCCCCCCTCCCCCACACCGGGGATCGCCAGGCGGAGGGCATGGCGCCCGGGCGCGACCCGGAAGGAGGCGGCGTCCACCGGCACCGTTCGCTGTGGGCGGTGGTTCGCATCCTCGACCACGACCCCGTCCCCTCCCTCGTAGCGGAGCGACCAGCCCGCGGCCAGCCCGGCCGGGAGGCGGACCGGTGGCCGGCCGTCGAGGGCCAGGCGCACCTCCGAAACCGCTCCCCCCTCGGCCGTCACGATCCAGGCGAGGGTCTGCGCCGGGCCTGGATTCTGGAAGACGACGGTTGTGTCGGCCGGTTCCCCCGGCTGCCGGCCCCCTCCCCGGTAGCGGAAG
>CAZFHZ010000181.1:0-4623 GCA_964519015.1 uncultured Gemmatimonadota bacterium
AAGGAGTAGGTGAAGGAGACCAGGCAGCGGGTGCGGCTGAGGGCGGCCAGGAGCGCGCCGAGGAAAGTCTCGAGATTGAAGGCCAGGTCGAAGCGGGGGAGGTGGTGCTCCTGCACGAACCGCCCTACCGCGGCCGGTCCGGCGAAGTCGAACTCGTGGACCGTCAGGTCGGGAAAGGTCCGGAGCACCTCCGCGCCGCCGCGGGAGCGGAGGACGACCGTGAACCGGGCCCCGGGATAGGCCGCCCGCAGCACCTCGATCAGGGGGGTGATGAGGACGACATTGCCGATCCCGCCCACCGGCAGCAGCAGGATCTCATGGACATCGGTCGGTACTTCTCCCGACCCGGCCAAGATCCGATATCCCTTCCAGAGAGCATACAGGGGCGTCTGCCAGAGCTTCCGCCCGAAGCGGGCCAGGTGGGATTGGGACATGGCTGTCGATCATGATAGCACCTGACTTGATTCGCGTCCCGGCCGGAGGGAGAATCGGGTCATGCCTCCGACCCGCTGCCCGCTCCTGCTGATCGGCCTGATCGCCGCCGTGGCTGCCCCGGCCGGTGTCTTCGCCCAGGCCGGGGAGGTCCGCACTCCCACCGCGGCGGGCACCTTCTACCCGGCCGATCCGGGGGAGTTGCGGGCGGCCGTCAGCCGCCTGCTGGAGGCCGCTCCGGATGGGTCCGGGGAGGGCGTCATCCGGGCCGGGCTGGTCCCCCATGCCGCCTGGGAGTACTCGGGGCAGGTGGCGGCCCGCTTCTACCGCCGGCTGGCCGGGCACCGCTACGAGGCGGTGGTGCTGCTCGCCCCCAGTCATCGGGAGGCCTATCGGGGTATCTCGATCTGGCCGGGGGAGGGGCTGGCCACTCCGCTTGGGATCGTGCCGGTGGCCCGGCAACTGGCCGAATTGCTGGTGGCGGCCGACGACAGCGTGCGCTTCTCCCGGTCCGGCTATGGCAACGAGCATGCCCTGGAGGTTCAGCTCCCCTTTCTTCAGACGGTGCTGCCGGATGTGCCCGTGCTCCCGCTGATGGTCGGGAATCCCTCGCTCGACCTCAGCTACCACCTGGCCCGGAGCCTGGGCCGCCTGCTGGCCGGCCGCGATGTGCTCGTGCTGGCCACCTCCGACCTCTCCCATTTCCACGACGCCGCCACTGCCCGCTATCTGGACGGCGAGGTGCTCGATCTGCTCGCCGCGTTCGATCCCTTCCTGCTCGGTTACCGGGTGGCCAGCGGCCGACTGGAGGCGTGCGGGGCAGCCGGGCTGGTGACGGCGCTGGAGACGGCCCGGCGGCTGGGGGCGGACACCGTGGAGGTGCTCACCTACACCCACTCCGGGAGTGTGACCGGGGACAGCACGAGCGTGGTGGGCTACGCGTCCGCTGTGGTCGAAGCACGACCGGGCGGACCGCCCGGGTTGAGCGAACAGGAGCGGCGGAGCCTGGTCGGGATCGCCCGCAGCTCGGTCGAGTCCGTCGTCCGGCGGCAGCCGCAGGCGCCGCTGAACGGCCTGACACCTGGACTCTTGCGCAAGCGGGCGGTCTTCGTGACCCTGAGGATCGACGGCGCCCTGCGCGGTTGCGTCGGGGTGGTCCTGGCCGGACGGCCGCTCGCTCAGCAGGTGCGCGAGTCGGCGGTGACGGCGGCCCGGCGGGATGAGCGTTTCCCCCCCGTCACGCCCGAGGAACTGCCGCTCCTTGAATACGAAGTCACCCTGCTCACCCCCCTCCATCCCCTCGACGACCCGGAGGAGATCGTCATCGGCCGCGATGGGCTGATGCTCATCCGGGGCTCCCGCAACGGGGTGCTGCTCCCCCAGGTGGCCGTCGAGCAGGGGTGGGGCCGCCGGCAGTTGCTGGAGCAGGTCGGGGTGAAAGCGGGCCTGGGCCCACAGGCCTGGCAAGAGCCGGGGACGTTGCTCCTGGTATTCTCCGGTGATGTAATCCGTTGAGGCCGACCGTGAACCCGTCCCGATGGAGTCGGAACATGCGCCTACGTGCCCGAACGATCCTGCTCCTGCTGGCCCTTACTCTCCCGCTGACCGCCTGCGGCCGCGGGGAGGGGGTCGCACCAGACCGTCTCACCTGGTGGCGGGAGGCCCGCTTCGGGCTCTTCATCCACTGGGGACTCTACGCCATCCCGGCCGGCCAGTGGGGGGATCGCACCGACCACGGCGAGTGGATCATGAACACCGCCCAGATCCCGGTCGAGCAGTACGAGCAGTTCCTGGCCCGGTTCAACCCGGTGAAGTTCGATGCCGACGCCTGGGCGAAGACCGCCCGGGACGCCGGGATGCGCTACATCGTGATCACCTCGAAACACCACGACGGCTTCGACCTCTTCGACTCGGCGGTGAGCGACTACGACGTGATGGCCACTCCCTTCAAGCGGGACATCATGGCCGAACTGGCCGAGGCGGCCCGCCGCCACGGCCTGAAGATCTGCTGGTACCACTCGATCATGGACTGGCACCACCCCGACTACCTGCCTCGCCGCCCCTGGGAGAAGCGGTCCGCCGAGGGAGCCGACTTCGACCGCTACGTGGACTACCTGCACGCCCAGGTCACCGAACTGCTCACCAAGTACGGTCCGATCGGGGTGATGTGGTTCGACGGGGAGTGGGAGGCCACCTGGAACCACACCTACGGCCGGGCCCTCTACGACCTCTCCCTCCGGTTGCAGCCGGAGGTGATCGTCAACAACCGGGTCGACGCGGGGCGGGGGGGGATGGCCGGGATGACGGAGGGGTCGGGCTACGCCGGCGACTTCGGGACCCCCGAGCAGGAGATCCCGGCCACCGGCCTGCCCGGGGTGGACTGGGAGACCTGCATGACCATGAACCGGCACTGGGGTTACAACCGGTTCGACCAGGATTACAAGTCGGCCCCCGGGCTGATCCGCATGCTGGTCGACATCGCCTCCAAGGGAGGGAACTTCCTGCTCAACATCGGTCCGACCGCCGAGGGGGAATTCCCCCCCGAGTCGCTCGAGCGCCTGGCCGCCATCGGGGACTGGATGGACACCAACGGGGAGTCCATCTACGGCACCACCGCCAGTCCCTTCCCGGTCCTGGACTGGGGACGCTGCACCATCCGGCGGGAGGGCCGGCGGACCCGGCTCTATCTGCACGTCTTCGACCGGTCGGCGGACGGACGGCTGGTGGTCCCGGGGATCGGCAACGATCCCGTGCGGGCTCGGCTGCTGGCCGGGGGCCGGCGGCTCACCGTGGCCCGGGAGGGGAGCGACCTGGTGGTCGCCCTTCCCGGCGAACTCCCCGACCCGGTCTGCACGGTGGTGGTGCTCGAGGTGAAGGGGGAACCGGTCGTCTACCTCCCCCCCCGCATCGAGGCCGAAGCCGACCTCTTCCTGCGGCCGCTCCCGGTCCGGATCACCGGGGGCTCTCCGGAACTGACCGTCCGGTATACCCTGGACGGGACCGATCCGGATGGTTCCGCTCCGGTCTGCGAGGGGACGATCGAGCTGAGCGAGACCACGACCGTGAAGGCACGCACCTTCCATCACGGCAAGGCGGTCACCCCGGTCGTCGAACGGACCTTCCGGAAGGCCGTGCCGGCCCCGGCCCAGACCATCTCCGGTCTCCAGCCCGGGCTGCGCCAGCTCACCTACCGGGGGGACTGGGAGACCCTCCCCGACTTCGGCCGCCAGGCCGTGGCCCGGCGGGAACCGGTGATGGCGGTGCGGCTGCCGCAGAACGTCGGCGAACACATCGGGCTGCGTTTTGAAGGGTTCGTGGATGTGCCGGCGAGCGATGTCTACCGCTTCCTGCTCACCAGCGACGACGGTTCCCGCCTGAACATCGACGGCGGGGTGGTGGTGGACAACGACGGCCTGCACGGTTCCCTCACCCGGGACGGGTTCATCGCCCTGGCCGCGGGACGGCACCGGCTGACGGTGGACTGGTTCAATCGCACCGGGGGGGCCGAGCTCGACCTGCGCTGGGCGCCGCTGGGCGGGCAGCCGGCTCCACTAGCCCCCACCATACTGATGCGGCGACCGTGAGCGGGGCCCGGCGGAAGGTGTGAACAGAACCACCCGGTCGCGCATCCAACAGAAGAGAGGGAGTTGGCTGATTCCGGCAGGGGGTAGTGTGATGAGGATGCGGATCGACCGGGACCTGATTCTTGTGTTCTCCCTGGGCCTGATACTCGCCGGCTGCGCTTCCGGCCCCGGTGGCCGGGGACGCCCCCGGCCGGGTGAGGGCCCGCCGGGGATGCGGGGGCGTGAAACGGGCGCCGATTCCCTGGGGATCCGGTTCCCGGCGCCGGTCCGCACCCGTCGTCCGCCGGCCGACTTGGCCGAGGCCCGGCAGCGGGCCGACCGGGAGAACCGGCGGGTGCTCATCGTCTGGGCCCGCTCCGGCAATCCCCGGTGTGACGACCTGCACCACCTGCTGACCGAGGATCCCTCACTGGCCGGCAAAGTCCGCTGGGAATACGAACTGATCTGGGCGGATCTCGACAGCCTGGAGCGCGACCCTGAGCTGGACGCCCGTTATGGGGAGGAGCCCCCGGAGGAGACCGCCCGGCTGCCGTTGATGACCGTGCTGGACGGGGAGGGAGCCCTGGTCGCGCGCGGACACCTCAACCCCCGGACCGATGAAGGGATC
>CAZFHZ010000182.1:0-4609 GCA_964519015.1 uncultured Gemmatimonadota bacterium
TGAGTGGAGAGAGGCGCCGGGATCGCGAAGGTCCCGCGCAGCGGGACCGAGCAATCCCTCCCCCTCCGCCAGTTTTCAAACCTTGCTGCTACCGGAAGTTGGCAGGCCGCGGGTGGTCGCTTCAGATGTCCCACCGAAAGGTGAATCGGATGTCCGAAGATTCGTCTACCGACTCTAAATCGCCCCCCGTCCGGTGCCATTCTCGCAGCTCCGGCCACACCCGATTGAAGGCCTGGAACGTTCTTAAGAGGCGCCTGCCGTCGCCGCGTGGAAGTATGCAGGCGGGTGTGTTCAACATGATGAATCGGGGATAGGCCGATTGGCCGGCCAGGCGCAATCCCAGCTGCTCGATCTCTTCGGCCGTGACCGAGATCATCATTTCTCGCCCCGAGAAAATGACTCCATAAGCCCTCTCGTACAGGCTTGGGATGTATGGATTCTCCGACCGAGCCAGGCGGAAACGATCGTCCGGATCGCCGAAGATCCACAGGCAGGGTACGGGTGTGCCGCGAAAATCCATGAACCAGTCGGGCTTCTCCGGTTCCTCAATTAACAGACACTGGCCGCTTTCCAGGTCGTTCCAGGGATGGAGTAGATACAGGTCGGCCAGGGTGTCGAAGGACTCTTCCAACCACCCTTCGTCCTGATCCAAGGCCGACCAGACCCGGGCACCCATGTTGTAAAACTGGTCCCCGAGCAACTCGGTAGTGTGACGGTGAAGCTTGAGGGCGGCTTGATCGAGGTCGGCGAGATCTCTCTTCCAGGCAACGGCAATACCCTGCTCGCTCAATAGGGGCCGAAGAGCATCGACCAATTCGAGATGGCGGTTCCAGATTACGGCTGGAGATGATCCCACATGGTAGCTGATCCACTCGATCTCCGCGGCCATCTTTCTGGCGCGATCGTGTATCGCCATCTCGTATTGTGGAGCGGTCGGCGCGCAGAGCACGTGACCTGAGGCCACGATCAGGAAGCTGCCCCAGATCTCGTAATGGGCTCTCTCGAAACAGTTCGGAAAGGGCATCCAGCCGATCTGCCAGACGGCGGCCTGCCGGGCGGCCTCGACGGCCTGGGGCGTGAGCATTTCCGGTTTGGGGCGCTCCCAGATGAGCCATTTTTCCCAGCAGCAATTCATATACTTCTTGCCCGACCCGCATGGGCAGGGATCAAGATACGACTTGGGCGGCGGGACAAGTCTTGGCGTCATAGCCGGCCGTCTCTTCTCCGGAGCAGTAAGTTCGCCGGATCCGATGATAGCATCAAACCCCGAGCGCCGGAAGAATGTCGGCTGCCGTCCGGTATTGCACCTGGGATTGTGCCGCGATAGGGTTCGGGCGGGTGCCGTAAGAGACGGGCAGGAGAGACACGGAGGATTGTAAATGGGTCAGACGAGGGTGGACCTGCGGCATCTCCTGGAAGACCTCGCCGACGCCTATCCGGGTTCGCTGGATGAGTCCATCCTGGTCGAGATCGTGGCCAATGCCCTCGACTCGGGGGCCGCCTTGGTCCGGTTCCGCACCGATCACGCGGCCCGCACCCTGGTGGTCGTCGACGACGGCCGGGGGATGAGCCGGCGGGAACTGAGCCGCTACCACGACCTGGCCACCACCTCCAAGCAGCGGGGCAAGGGGATCGGATTCGCCGGGGTGGGCATCAAGCTGGGCCTGCTGGCCTGTGACGAAGTCACCACCGAGACGCGCACGGCGCGCAGCCATGCGGCCACGACCTGGCACCTGGCCTCCAAGCACAAGGCTCCGTGGCGATGGATCGAGCCCGATCCGTCCCACCTCGGTTCCGATGCGACCGGGACTGCAGTCACCCTCCGACCGGCCAACGTCCTCTCTCCCCTCCTCGACGGCGGCTTCATCGAGCATGTGCTGACCGAGCACTACCGTCCCCTTTTCGAGGCGGCCTTCGATCAGCTCCTGGTCGGCTTCTATCCAGGGAGTGTCCGTTTCGAGGTGAACGGGCGGCCGCTCTCCCGCCTGAGAGAAGCGGGTGAACGGGCCCCGCTCTCGATCCGGCTCAAGGGGAAACGGAAGCCTTCGGCGGTCGGCTACCTGCTTCGCTCGACCTTGCCGCTACCCGAGCCCGAGCGCGGAGTGGGGGTGAGCACGCTCGGCAAGGTGATCCGGCGGGGCTGGGACTGGCTCGGGATCGTCCCGCTCGACGCGGAGCGGATCGGGGGTCTGATCGAGGTGCCGCCGCTCGCGGAGTGCCTCACGCTGAGCAAGGCCGACTTCATCCGCGCGGGCCCGCGGGGCGCCACCTTCCTCACCTTCCGCAAGGCGGTGCAGGAAGTGGTCAGCGCCCAGTTGGAGGCCTGGGGCATGTCCGGCTCACAGGAACCGAAACGGAGGCGCCGCACCCGCCCGCTCGAGCGCGACCTGGAGAGCGTGCTAGTGGACCTGGCCAAAGCTTACCCCCTGCTGGCGGCCCTAGTGGAGAAGCGGCGCGGGGGTCAACGCCGGATCCCCCTGGTCACGCCCGATGATTCCGGGACGGGCGGCCTTTCGGAGACTCTCACCGGTCCGGGGCCGGAGTCGGTGGAGGATAAGGAAGAAGACCGGGCGGCATCCGCGGGTGCGGAGAGCCCCGGGGTCACCGGTACCGGTCTGGAGGAACCCGAGCCGCCGGTCCCCGACGAACCGCAGGAGAGCACCATTCCGGCGGCGGCTGCGCGGGGCTCCGGGCGGAAACACCGGAAGCCTGGACGGTTCGGCCTGCACATCCAGTTCGAGAACCGGCCCGACGACCCGAACCTCGGGCGGCTGGTCGAGTCCACCGTCCTGGTCAACGATGCCCATCCCGCCTACCGGCGTGCCGCGGCCAGTCGCTCGGAGGCCTATCACCTGGCCCTGACCGTGGCCATGGTGCTCGCACCGCTGGCTGTGGAGGCCGACCAGGTCCACGCCTTCATTACCGAGTTCCTGGCCCGGTGGGGGGAGGCGTCGAAGTGATGGGTTTTTCTTTAATGGGCCTTATGCCCAGAGGGTACAGATCGGGGCGGCGATGATGCCGTCAGCCAGAGAGTAGACGCGAGTACCGGTGTGGAGAACGACACCGGCCACGAAATTCTTGCCGAGTTCCTTCCGCAGCCAGATCAGATGCCGGGCGTCATCGCGGTCGGGCGCACTGCCGGCCTTGATCTCGATGCCGATCACCTTCCTGGCCCCGAATTCTGCAATCACGTCCACTTCGTGACGTCCCTCTTCCATCCTCAAGTGGTAGAGTCTGGGCCGGATCTCGGTCACTGTCTCTTCGGCACGGAGTTGAGCCAGGACGAAGGTGTCGATCAGGCGACCGAGCAGGTCACCGTCGCGAAACACGGCGGTGGAATCGATCTTGAGGGTGCCGGCCAGCAATGCCGGGTCGATGAGATATCGTTTCGGAGCATGCACAAGACGCTTGAGACGATTCGATGACCATGCCGGCAGGGTCGAGATGACCATCAAATTGGTCAGCAAACGGTCGTAGGCGACCGCCGTTTTCCGATCGATTCCAGCCGCCGCGTAGAGTGTCCGGTGTGCAACCAGTCCGGCCGTATTCAGGGCATTGGCTTCGAAGTACTTCCTCAGAAGAACAGGGTCACGATGCCCTTCCAGCCGCTCGACGTCACGGGTGAGGATCTGTTCGATGTAGCCTTCCAGCCAGCGTCGGCGAACTCCGTCCGACATGGACAGGGTGGCCTGGGGGAACCCGCCGCGCAGGGCCAACTCAACGTAGCCGCGAAGATCGGGAGGACTGCCCGGCACGTTCAACCGTGCTCCGCGAGCCAGACGGTCGAGCAGCGGTTCCGTGGTCGGCTGACCGAGCTGTTCCGCAACGGTCATCGGATACATGGCCAGACGGACAAGACGGCCTGTTCCCGGCCAGGTTGGAGCCTCCAGGTCGGCCCGGACCGATCCCGTCAGCAGATACCGTCCCGGTCGCGGATCGGAATCAATCGCACGCTTCACCGCTCCAAGTACATCCGGAACTGCCTGCCACTCGTCGAGCAGAACCGGCTCGTCCAGATCCCTGAGTGCGGCATCGGGATCCGCCTTGAACGCGGCAGCCTCGGCGGGGCGATCCAGGGGAATGATCGTCCTGACATGACGGCTTGCGGTAGTGGTCTTTCCCGTCGCCCGTGGCCCGGTGAGCAGCAGTCCGGGAACTTCGGAGAGCAGTTCGACGATCAACGGCTCGAGCGCTCGTTCCAGGTACTCCATCCGTGTCCCCTTCCTACCCTTCTGCGGGCATCAATCCCTATTTCCCGCACTAACTGATCCCGTTTTCCCACATGATTCAATCCCGATATCCCACAGTGTCCAGTCCCGTTTTCCCACATGATTCAATCCCGATATCCCACACGCCATATTCCCGTTCTCCGGCAGATGTTCGTGCTCATTCACGGCCGTTCGCAGTGACATCTCACCGGGGCCGGCCGGGGTGATTGACACCCTCTGCGGGGGCGCCTACCTTCCCCTATCCGTCATTCCCGGAGAGGTGACCGAGTGGTCGAAGGTGCACGACTGGAAATCGTGTGTGCGGCAAAACCGCACCGTGGGTTCGAATCCCACCCTCTCCGCCAGCAATAGATGGTTCGGTAGCATTACGGTGCTAACAG
>CAZFHZ010000183.1:0-2285 GCA_964519015.1 uncultured Gemmatimonadota bacterium
TCGAATCCTGGCCTTCCTCCTGGTCGTATCTGCGTCCGGTTGCGGTTTCGCGCCGGTCCCGGACGGGAGCGGGGCCCGCCGGATCCGCTGGACCTACCAGGCCCCGCTCGAGGTCTACTACGGGTCCCCGGCCCTGAGCGACGATGGGACCACGGTCTACTTCGGCACTTCCAGCGGTTTCTACGGGGGGGACCTGGACGGGTACAGTTTCTTCGCCCTCGACACTGCGAGTGGGCAGCGGCTCTGGGAGTATCCCCTCGGCAGGCACATGGTCCGATCGAGCCCGGCCGTGGCCGCGGACGGCTCTCTCTACTTCCTGGTCGAAGGCCCCACCATCCCCGGAGTACCGGGATCGAACGAAGGGCTCTATCACCTTTCCGCCCAGGGAGACTCGCTCTGGTACTTCCCGACCAATCCCGACCTGCTCCCTTCCGACGTCGGGCAGTCCTGCCCGGCCATCGGGCCGGACGGCACGGTCTACATCGCCGGGGAGGGTCTGCACGCGATCTTACCGGACGGCACCCTGAAGTGGTCCCATTACTGGCCGTTTGGATGGGAAGCGATGCGGAACGCCCCGGTGGTCGGATCGAACGGGACAGTCTATTTCGTCTACCACAACGTGCCGCTGACCGCCCTCGATCCGGTCGATGGGCACACCCTCTGGCAGTGTCCGCTGGGGATCGACGACCACTGCCTGGCCTCCCCCGCCATCGCCGCCGACGGGACGATCTACGCCAACACCAATATGGGGCTGGTCTATGCGGTCAGCCCGGCCGGCGTCCTCCTCTGGACCTTCGACGTCGTCTCGGCTGGCTTCACCGGCTGGCTTCGTTCCTCGCCGGCGGTGAATGCGGACGGTACCATCTACTTCGGACTGAACGATGGCAATCCCACCTCCGCCTTCTTCGCCTTGAATCCGGACGGCACGCTGAAGTGGGTCTTCGAACCGAGCGGGCTGCCGCCCGATGTTCCCTCCGATCACTTCGACATCTACTCCTCCCCGGCGATCGGTTCGGATGGGGTGATTTACTTTGGGCAGGAATTCGGCCGGGTCTATGCGCTGGCTCCCGACGGTTCCCTCCTCTGGATAGTCGAGACAGAGTCGGGCATCACCTGGTGTTCGCCGGCACTGGCCGGTGACGGCATGCTCTTCATCGCCGACCTGGAGGGGAACTGTTACGGCATCCAGACCGACAGTGCGGGACTGAAGGCCGCGGCGCCCTGGCCGAAGTTCCGCCGGGACTCCGGTAACACCGGCCGGAAGGTGCCATAGCAACCCATTCCGAAGACGGACGCGCCGACATCCGCTGGTCGATATATTCCCGGTTGTATGACGATCCCCCATGATCCCCGGCCGGGTGTGGACGTCGCCGTGGTCGGTGCCGGTCCGGCGGGGTGTGCCGCCGCCGTACAATGCCGGCGATTCGGTCTGCGCGTCGCCCTGTTCGATGCCCGGGGGCAGGCCGGGGGGCTCATCGCCAACGCCTTCCGGGTGGAGAATCACCCCGGGATCGCACCCTGCGCCGGCCGAGTGGTCGCCAGGTCCCTCCAGGATTTTCTGGCCCGCTGGGCGATCCCGGTCAAACGGGGAGCGGTGTTGTCGCTGGTCCCGGGGGAGGAGGGTCTCCTCCTGATCGGTTCCTTCGGGGAGCTGACCGCTCGGTCGGTCATCCTGGCGGTGGGGACCTCCCCGGTCAGGTTAGAACTCGACGGAGCCGCCGATCTTGAAGGGGAGAGGCTCTACTACGAAGTGAATGATCTGCTGGATCATCACCCCCGACCGGCCCGCACGGTCGTGATCGGGGGAGGGGAGGCCGCCCTCGATTACGCCCTCTCCCTTGCGCGGGCCGGTTCCCGGGTGTCCGTCCTGGTTCGGGGGAAGGAACCGCGCGCCTGCCGCCGCCTGCACGTCCTGGTCGCGGAAGAATCGGCCATCCAGGTCCATACCTGCACCAGGGTGGCGGCCCTGGAGAGGCTGTCGGGCGGTCTCCGGATCATGACGGACACGCCGGCCGGGCTCCGGGAATACCGGTGTGAAGCGGCTCTCGCCGCCCTGGGACGGCGGAGTGTCGCAACCGAGCTGCTCGCGCCGCCGGGGGTGAAACCGGCCGCCGGGATCGGAACCGATCGGCCGGGGCTCTTCGTGGCCGGAGACGCCCGGCTCGGGTCGCTCGGTCAGCTCGGCATCGCCTTCGGAGATGGATTGCAGGCGGCCAGGTCGGCCGCCAGCCGGGGCTTGCTGGAAAGGTAATCGGGATGCTCGATGTAATCTACACGACCGGGGA
>CAZFHZ010000183.1:2300-4572 GCA_964519015.1 uncultured Gemmatimonadota bacterium
TGAATTGGCCCAGGTCTTCGTGGCTCGGCTCCGGGACGGTGCCCCGATAGAGTTCGTGGAATCCGTCCAGCCCCCCGTGCCGAGGACGGAGAAATGGGTGCTGATTGTCTCGACGCTGAAGGGCTGTCCGGTCGGATGCATCATCTGCGACGCCGGCCGCTCCTACTCCGGACGTCTGACCAGGGAGGAGATCGTGGACCAGGTGCTTCACCTGGTCGAGCGCCGCTTCCCGGACCGGAAGGTCCCGGTGCCCAAGTTCAAGGTCCAGTTCGCACGCATGGGGGATCCGGCGTTCAATCCTGCCGTGCTCGAGGCCATCGAGGACCTGCCGCGGGTCATCGACGCTCCTGGACTCATGCCCTGCATCTCCACCATCGCTCCCTCGGGGTGTGAGGACTTCTTCGACCGGTTGATCGAGGTCAAAGAGCGGCTCTTCAGGGGCGGGCGCTTCCAGATGCAGTTCTCCCTGCATACCACCGACGAAGACGCCCGATCTCGTTTGATCCCGACTCCGACCTGGAGCATGGCTCAGATGGCCGACTGGGGGGACTGTTTTCGTTCCCCCGGGGATCGAAAGATCGCCCTGAATTTCGCGCCGGCCCGCGGATACGCCCTCGATCCCGATGCCCTCCGGGAGTGGTTCCACCCCGACCACTTCCTGGTGAAACTCACCCCTATCAATCCCACCCAACAGGCCGCCCGCTCCGGCCTGTACGGCCTGATCGACCCGGCGGACCCGGATGAGTCCGACCGGATCGTCGACGGCTTCCGGGCACGTGGATACGATACCCTGCTAAGCATCGGAGAGCTCAGGGAGAACCAGATCGGGTCCAACTGCGGAATGTATATCGGTCGGGCTGACTGACGCCGATCGGAGATCTCCCGCCTCCACTCTCCTTCAGCGGTCCCGGGGCCGGTCGGGGATATCCCCCGCGAACCGCCAGGCGGCCGTGAAGTCCTTTGCCGGCGCTCGGCCCAGCAGGCGCGCCCGGACCATCTCGACCGGCATGTTGTTCATCTTCAGGATGGCGTCGTGGAACTGGCGATCGGTCATCCGGCCCGAGCCGACCATCTCCTCGTGGAGCGCCCGGAACTGCAGCCCGCCGATCATGTAGGCCGCCTGATAGAGGGGCGAGTAGCTCCCTTCGAAGGATCGCCGGACCTCGGCGGTGGCGTTGTTGAGCTCGAAACCGACCCGGTCGACCAGGAAATCGATGCATTCCTGGGGGGTCATCGTGCCCAGGTGGAAACCGAGCGAGAAGATGATCCGGGCGCAGCGGTGCATCCGCCAGAAGAGCATGCCCACCCGGTTCTCGGGGGTCTGCGGGAACTCGAGGTCCCAGAGGTACATCTCCCAGTAGAGCGCCCACCCCTCGGTCCAGAAGGGGGTGCCGAAGGGGCGCCGGTGGGTGTTGTAGCGCTCGGTGTAGAATCCCTGCAGATGGTGGCCGGGGATGAGCTCGTGCTGAACGGTGGCGCGGGCGAAGTGCATGTTGTTGCCGCGCATGCTCATCATCTTCTCCTCGTACGTCATCTCGTTGGTGGGATAGGAGACCTGGATCACCTCCCCACCCAGGAAGAAGGGATTCACCTTCTGGCGCTCCGGGCTCATCATCTCGATCCGCCAGATGTCCTTAGCCAGTTGCGGGATGGTGATCAGGTCGCGTTCCTCCAGGAAGGCGATGGCCTCCCGGGCCTGGTCGCGGATCAGGTCGGGCTGCCGGCCCGGTTCGACGTGCAGGTCCTTGACGTGTTCGAGTGCGGCTTTCCAGTCTTCCCCGAAGCCCATCTCCTGTGAGGCGCGCAGCATCTCCCGCTCGCACCAGGCGAACTCCCGCTCGGCGATGGCCATCATCTGTTCCGGCGAGTAGGAGATCATCTCGGCCTTCAGGTCGACCAGGAGCTCCTCGCGCCCGATCGGATCCCCGACGATCGGGTCGTCCTCCCCTTTCTTGAAGCCGACGATCTTCTCGCGCAGGTAGTCCTCGTAGGCTTTCAGTTTCTCGGTGGTCACCTCGTACGGCTTGGCCACCCACCAGGAGAACATCGGGTCGTAGCCGTTGTAGTAGTTGAACCACTGCTCGAAGGTACGGCGCAGGTCGGCCACGTTACGGGAGGCCCGATAGGCCACCGTCTTGGTGGCCGGGATGGGGGTGACCTCCGCCTCCTTGTTCTCCTGCGGTTCCGGTCTCGCCGCAGCCGCTCCGGCCGCTCCCCGGCCGGTCGGCCGGACGGTTCCCGGTTTCTCCGCCGGGGTTTCCGGCGCGGGCTT
>CAZFHZ010000184.1:0-4313 GCA_964519015.1 uncultured Gemmatimonadota bacterium
AGAGGGCAAGATTAGGTAGCACAAGCCGGGCCAGTGTGTTTATCTGTTGCTGAGCGGCCCCAGGCAGGTTCCGCGGGTGTCCAGGCCGCTCCGGAAGGAAGCCCTGCCATGTACGAACTGAAGGTCACGGTCACCAAAGTGCTGGGCACCTGCACCGCTGATCCGCCCATGAAACCCGGTGACTGGTTCACGGTGCGGGACGGTGATATTCGCCTGCCCGAAGGCGGCTATATCTGCCTTTACGCCCTGCAGAACCTGATGCCGCTGCTGCCGGCCAAGGAGCGCGAGGTTCTCGAGAGCGGAGAGAACGACTGGCTCTGGCGCGTGCATCACGCCCAGTGCTCCGATCCGAAAGGCCGGGTCATCTTCAGGATCGAGCGAATCGGGCTGATCGGGGACAAAAGCGCCGACCGACCCGGAAAACCATCCCTAGAAGCCGCCGCCGGGGAAACTGCCGGCGGATCGGAGGAGATGTCCTCCGGGGGACTGGTGAAGGATCTCGCGGTCGTAGTGGAGGAGGTCAGGGGCAAATGCACCTCGGGGATGAAGCCGGGCGATTCGATCGACCTGCGGAGCGGCCGCCTCTACCTGCCTCCCGGCGGTCATTTCTGCCTCTATGCCCTGCAGGCTCTGCTGCCCCTCCTGCCCGCCAAACAGCGCCCGCTGCACGAGGGTGACTGGATGGCCGAGGAGCATCACGTAATCTGCCCCGACCCGGCGGGGAATGTGATCATGCGCATCGACCGGAAGGATTGAGGCCCGATGGTACACTGTGAACCCCGACTCTGCGTGGGCTGCCGGAGCTGCGAGGTCGCCTGTGCCGTCTTCCACTTCGGGGCCGTCTCCCCCGCCCTGGCTCGCATAAGGGTGGCCAAGCTGGAGTCGATCGGGATCGACATGTCGGTAACCTGCGTCGGCTGCCAGGAAAGGTACTGCCTGATCTGTCCCACCGAAGCGCTCTCGGTGGCCGCTGACGGCACCATCGCTCTCGAGGCCGACCTCTGCGACGCCTGTAAGCTCTGCGTTGACAGCTGCCCCATCGGCGCGATCGGCTTCCACGACGACCTGCCCCTCTTCTGCGATCTCTGCGCCGGCGAACTCTCCTGCGTGAAAGCCTGCCCGAGCGGAGCACTCAGCTACCGGGAGGAGAGCGGGACTTCCCTGAAGGCGTACGAGGGATCAGAAGGATCACCGACCCGGAGACGGGCCGCCTGGGTTCTGGCCGAGAGCGCCGCCGTAAGGGCCGAATGGCTGAGCGGCCGGAGGGTGGACGCATGAGCATCTGCCGCGGGAGTCAACTCAGGATAGACCTCTCGAGCGGCGAGTTCCGCCGCGGTGAAACCCCCGAGAACGGGATCGGGGCGCGGACCTGGAACAGCGTCACCCTGCTGCGCGAACTCGAACCGGGCACCGATCCCCTCGGCCCCGGGAACATTCTCTGCATCGCCACCGGACCGCTGGTCGGCTCGCAGATGATCGCCACCTGCCGCTTCATCGCCACGGCCCGCAGCCCGCTCACCGGGTACCACGGTGATGCGGGTGCCCGCGGCTTCTTCTCACCCGAGCTGCGCTGGTCGGGTCACGACCAGCTCGTCTTCACCGGCGCTTCCGAGCGGTGGGTCTATCTCTATATTGAGAACGACCGGGTGGAACTCCACGAGGCCGAACACCTGGTGGGCAAGGACATCACCGAGACCACGCTCGCCCTGCAGGAAGAACTGAACGATCCCGACCTGCAGGTCGCCGCCATCGGGCCGGCCGGGGAGAACCTGGTCAAGTATGCGATCATCTCCTGCAACCTGGCCCGGGCCGCCGGTCGGACCGGCATGGGGGCGGTCATGGGCTCGAAGAAGCTCAAGGCGATCGCGGTGCGGGGCGACCAACCAGTCAGGCCGGCCGATCCCGATCGCTTCGAAGCGGCCTGCAAGCGGTACCAGGCCGATCTGATGGGGCATCGAGATTTTAAGCCGCGCGGCCGGTACGGCACGACCATGATCATTGACCGCCTGGCCGAGATGGGAGTGCTGCCGGCCTACCACTACCGCAGCGCGCAGTTCGAGCACCTCGAACTGGTCAACGCCGAGGCCCTGCGTCGGAACCATATCGTGAAGGAGAAGTCGTGCTTCAACTGCAACGTGCACTGCTCCCGCTACAATCTGACCCGCTACAGCGAGGGCGAGGGCCCCGAATACGAAGCTCAGGCGGCCTACACGGTCAAGTGCGGCAATGCCGATCTGGAGCTGGCGGTCGGGGTGTCGAACACCGTCAACCGCCTCGGGCTCGACTGCATCACCACCGGGGAAATCATCGCCTGGCTGATGGAGTGCCGGCATGAGGGCATCATCACCGACGCCGACATCGACGGGATCGATCTCTCGTGGGGTTCTCCCGAAGCCCTCCTGAAGCTGCCCGGAATGATCGCCCGGCGCGAGGGGATCGGCGACCTGCTGGCCGAGGGGGAAAAGCGGGCCGCCCAGGAGTTTGGTGCCGACTCGGCAGCGCTCACCGCCGAGGTGAAGGGCCTCGAGCTCTTTTCGGCCGATCCCCGGGGCATCAAGGGCTATGCCCTGATGAACGCCGTCAACTCCCGCGGCGGAGACCACTACCGCGGGGAGCCGATGATCGAGCTGATGGAGGACGAGGAAAAGGCCCTGAAACGGGTGGGCTACCGCGAGGCGGCCCACCGGTTGAACGAGGAGGGCAAGGGCGCTCTAGTTAATTACGCCGAGCACCTGGGGATCCTCTCCGACAGCATGACCATCTGCAAGAACATCTCCAACTGCATGGACGTGGTGGATTTCGAGCTGGCGGCCGAGGCCTATTCGGGGATGTTCGGTACCGATATCACCTCCGAAGAGATTTGGGACGCCTGTTCGGAAACGAGCCAGACCGAGCGGAAGTTCAACCTGCGGGAGGGCCTGCAGACCGCCGAGGACACCCTCCCCGACCGGTTCCTGGACAGACCAATCCCCGATGGTCCCTCGCAGGGGGTGACGATCGATATCAGACGGCTCGTCAGGGATTACTACCGGGAGAAGGGTTGGGAAGGGGCATAGGAAGTCTGCGTGGCAGTGATCTCTGTCATCCTTGCTCTCGAACTATCTGCCGCTGCAACTGACGCGCAGAACGTTTGGCCGACCGTGGACTTCATCGACAGCTGGAGGCGCTTGATAGTATGCAGATCCACTATCTCGAAATCGTGACCAAGGAAGTCGATGCCGTATGCGCTACGTACGCCGCAGCGACTTCAGTGCAGTTTGGCAAGCCGGATGCCGGGCTCGGCAACGCACGGACGGCGGCGCTGCCGGGAGGCGGGCTGGTGGGTGTGCGGGCGCTCTTACATGAGACCGAGGAACCGGTGGTTCGGCCCTACTGGCTGGTGGACGACATCGGAGCGGCCGTCGCCGCGGCAGAGGAGGCCGGCGGAGTTGTAGCCCATCCGCCGTTGGAGATTCCCGGCCATGGCACCTTCGCCATCTACATCCAGGGCGACATCCACCACGGCCTCTGGCAGCTGTAGACCCTCGGTTAACGTAGTTCAACGAATTGTATGGGCTGCCAGAACGGATTTAGATCTCCTGCCCTCACGGGTGTGCGGGTTCGACTCCCGCCCCCGGCACCAATGTTTTCAATGGTCTGTGACGATCTGACCGGATCTTATGCGGGACCAGGAAGCCCTATTCTACCTATTTGGGACGGCGGCCCTGTTGTGTAGGTGAACCGAACAAGTGTATCCAGCGGCGGCATCAGGAGCCAAAAGCCATAGATCCTCAGCTTGAGTAACCGGGGAAAGGAGTCAGGTCGGGGCTCGTATACTAAATATATACAAATCAGGGGTCGAAATGCTCCTTGACGATCAATGATGCTTCCTGTGTGACGTGTTCTTGAATTGTTCGTAAACCCGCGTAAATAAAGGCTTCGCAAACCCTTTGTTCATGCGGGTTGGGAAGCCTGGATGTCGCTTATCAGGCGTGCGCTCTAACCGGAGCTGAGCTATAGGCCCTCATCTCCCTGCCGGGCGTCACCCGGAGCCCTCTAAATATAGAGGGGCCTCTCCCGGAGTCAACCGCCCCCCCGAGACGGGTGGATGGTAACAAGCGCACCGGGATCGTCACGGCCGCCCAGTTCCTCCGGCTCAACGGCCATCGGCTGGTCGCAACCAACGATGAGCTGGAGGACTTCGTGATGACCGTCGCCCGCGGCACGTCCGACCTCGCGACCATGGCGGACTGGTTTCGGGAACACGTGACGCGTACGTGAAGCGACCGGCCATGTTCCGGGAGTCGATCGCTCGTATCAATATCATTTGGCGT
>CAZFHZ010000185.1:0-4169 GCA_964519015.1 uncultured Gemmatimonadota bacterium
TGCCCAGCAGGTCGATCTTGACCAGCCCGGCATCCTCCACCGGGTACATGTCCCATTGGGTCACCACCAGCCCGCCGGCCGAGCGTTCCAGCGGCAGGTGCCGGGTGATGGGGCCGGGAGCGATCACGATGCCGCCGGGATGGACCCCCAAGTGACGGGGGAAGCCGTCCAGCTCCTCGGCCTGCTCGAGCACGGTGCGCCACGGCTCCTGGGTCAGGTCGACCCCGCGGAAACGGGGGTTGGCGGCCACCGTCTCGCGCAGGTCGCGGGCCCGGGCGGCATAGCCCATCCGCCGGGTCACGGCGGCGATCTCCCCCTCGGGCAGGCCGTGCACCTTGGCCACCTCGCGCACCGCCGCCCGCCCCTGGAAGGTCACCTGGGTGGCGATCATGGCCGTGCGGTCCGGGCCGTGGGTGCGGTAGACGTAGTCAATCACCCGCTCCCGGTCCTTCCAGGAGAAGTCGAGGTCCACATCGGGGGCGTCGGAGCGCCCCTGGTTGAGGAAGCGCTCGAAATAGAGACGGTTGGCCAGGGGCTCCACGTGGGTCAGCCCCAGGGTGTAGGCCACCACGCTGTTGGCCGCCGAGCCCCGCCCGCAGGTCGGGATGCGGGCCTCGCGGGCGTAGCGGACGATATCGGCCACCACCAGGAAGTAGTCGGCGTAGCCCATCGCGGCGATGATGCCCAGCTCGTGTTCCAGCTGGCGCACCACGTCCTCGCGCAGTTCGGCCGGGTCGGGCACCGGCCCCCCGGTGGGCCGCCCCGGAGCGGGGCACCAGAGGTCATCGGCCGGCCAGATCTGCCCCTCGGTCGAGCGGGGGCGGGCCCGGGTGCCGTAGCGCCAGACCACCCCCCGCAGGCACTGCTCGCGCAGGTGGCCTAGGGCCAGGTCGGGATGGGCCCCGGGGCGGTCGGGGAAGGGGAAGACGGGCAGGTGGAGTCCCCCCAGGGGAGGGCCCCCGCCGCACCGTTCGGCCAGTTCGGCCGCCACCCGCACGGCCTCGGGCCGGTCTCCGAAGACCGCGGCCAGCTCCCGGGCGCCGCGCAGGTGGGCCGTCCGGGGGGCGGTCTGGGCAGCCGAGAGTCCGCTCAGGGGGGCGTTGCGCCCGATGGCCGTGAGCAGGCGGTGCCGGGCGTGTTCTTCGGGGCGGGCGAACCAGACCTCGCCGGTGGCCACCGGGACCACCCCTTCCCGGAGCAGTCCCCGCCGCCGGGCCTCCCCCAGCACCCGTCGCCACCCCCCCCAGGCGTTCAGGGCCAAGTAGTGTCCGGCCGGCCCCCGCGCCCGCACCAGGGCCTCCAGCAAGGCCGGGTCCCCGGTCAGCACGGCCACCCCCGGCCCCCGCTCCAGGAGGGCTCGCTCGAGTTTGAAGTCATGCTCGAGATGACGGGCGGTAATGATATCGCAGATAACCGGATAGCCCTCCTGCTCCTCCACCAGCAGGACCGCCCGACGGGGGGTTTGGGGGGGGGCGGGACGGGGTTCGCGCAGGTCCACCCCGACGATCGGGCGCACCCCCGCCGCCCGGGCCGCCTTGAGGAAAGGGACGATCCCGTAGAGACCGTTGACGTCGGTCAGGGCCAGCGCCGGCTGGCCCCGGGCCGCCGCCTCGGCGCAGAGCGCTTCCGGGGGACTGGCTCCCCGCAGGAAGGAGTGGTGGGAGTGTACCACCAGGTGGGCGAAGGGGGGCGCCGTCCTAGCGGGCATGGTCCACCTGCCCGGCCGGGGCGGTCAGGGCGCGGGCGGAGCCGAGGGCGGCGAACCCGTGGCGGGTCCGGACCCGGTCGACCGCGCCGGCCAGGGCCCGTCCCCGCTGGGCCCGGCTGGGGGTCCAGGGGCCGGCCCCCCGCGGGTCGTCGAAGAAGTCCCCCTGCTCCACCCCGCCGGTCAGCCCACTCAGCTGCACCCCCATCTGGCGCACCCGCACCCGGCGGTCCCAGAGCCGATCGAGCAGGGCGCGGGCGACCGGCCCCAGGTCCCTTTCCAGGTCGCTGGGCCGGGCCGGGGTGTGCTGGCGGGCGGCGTCGACACCGTCGGCGAAGCGCAGCCGCACGCCCACCGTGGCGGCCAGCCGGCCCTGCCCCCGCAGGCGGTGGGCGGCCCGTTCGAGGAGCCGGCGCAGGGCGGCCTCCAGCGCCGGGCGGTCGTTGGTGTCGTGGTCGAAGGTGCATTCGGCCCCCGTGCTGCGGGCCGGTCCGCGCGGGGAGACCGGGGTGAGGTCCACCCCCCGCGCACGCTCGCCCAGCAGCCGCCCCCGGGCCCCGAAGGCCATCTCCAGGTAGCGCCCCGGCACGCCCGCCACCTCGCCGCAGCGGCGCAGGTTGAAGTCGAGCAGGCGCCGCTCGGTGGCCTCCCCCACCCCGGGCAGCCGGCGCACCATCAGGGGAGCGAGGAAAGCGGCCTCCCAGCCCGGGCTGACGTCCAGGAAACCGGCCGGCTTGGCGCAGTCGGCGGCGATCTTGCTGAGCAGCTTGCTGGTACCCAGGCCGACCGAGGCGTCCAGGCGCAGGCGCTCCTGCACCTCGCGCTGCATCCGGAAGCCGGTGTCGGCGGGCCGGCCGAAGAGCCGGCCGGTGCCGCTCAGGTCGAGATAGGCCTCGTCGGGGCTGGCCGGTTCCAGCACCGGGGTGAAGCCGGCCAGCACCCGGAAGAGGGCCCGCGAGGCCCGCGCGTAGAGGTCGGGGTTGCCCGGCAGCACCACCGCGTCGGGGCAGCGCCGGCGGGCCTGCCGGAGCGGCATCCCGGGGAGCACCCCGGCCTGCCGGGCCTCGTAGGAGGCCGAAGCCACCACCGTGCGGGGGGCGTAGAGCCCGCCGAAGGCCACCAGCACGGGGCGTTCCCGCAGGCGCGGGGCGACCACCCGCTCCACCGCCACGTAGAAGGCGTCCAGGTCCACGTGCACGATGGCCCGTTCAGGCACGGCGGCCCCCACCACACACGGCCCCGCCGCCCTCCGCAGAGAGCGACGGGGCCGGAAAGGTCCCCGCGGCGGCCGCCGGGGTCAGGCCGTCACGAGCGCGGGCGCGTAGATCCAGCCCTCCAGGGTGATCCGGCGCATTTCGTTGGGGCTCGGCGGGGCCAGGGTGATGCCCAGACCGCCGGCATCCCCGCTGAAGAAGGTGCCGGTCAGCCCGCACAGGATGGCGTCGAGGGCGTCGTCGTTCTTCAGCGCCTCCTTGTAGAAGGCGCTCGCGGTGTCGAGCGGGACCAGGTTGCTCAGCCGCAACTGGCGCAGGATCTCCCGGCGCCGGTCGGCCGTGGCCTTGCTCTCCCCGTGATACTGGCTGTGGGGAATGCCCAGCTTCTGGAGGGTGACCTCCGGGGCCACCTCCAGGATGGTCGAGTGGGCGGGTTCCAGGCGCTCGAAGGGGATCACCCGGTAGGTGGGGGGCCGGTTCACCAGCGTCTTCATCCCGTACCAGACCATGGTCATCAGGTCGGGGTAGGTGTTCTGGAGGGGGCTGGTGGTACCCTGGTAGGTGTCGGTCAACCGCAGGGTGATGCCGTTCTTCCGGGCGTAACTGTCGCGCTTGCGCTGGACCTTCTTGAGCGTCCAGCGCTCGTCGATCTCCTCGGCCAGGGCGAGCCAGGAGCGGGGCGCTTCCTCGGTCAGCGCGGTGATGAAACCGACCGGCCAGGAAAAGGGGAAGTCGAGGGTCACCAGCACCCGGTGCGAAGCGTACTCGCGGAGCAGGTCGGGCAGCCCGTCCCGCCCGATGGACTCCAGGCGCAGCAGCTCGAAGCCCATGAAACTGCGGCGGCCGACCGCCACCCAGGTCTTCTGCTTGCGGTCCTGGCTGCTGTAGTCCACACCGATGTAGTAGCTGAAGGTCATCGGTCGCTCCTGGCCAACGGTCACCCCCGCTTGAGCGGGCATACATATATAACACCGACCGACGACGAAGCCAAGATTTCCCCTTCCGACCCTCTTGATTCACTTCAAATAACCTCCCTAAGCACCTTTTGTGGCAATGAATTGCGTTCTGCGCCAATATGGCAAATGCCGGTCTCCCGGACCGGCCTCCCGGCCGGTTCCGCTCACCCCGGGGCCCCCGGGCGGGCCCGGCGCAGCAGTCCCAACACCCCCCCCGGCCACCCGCCCGCCCCCCCCCCCCCCCCCCCCCCCCGGGGCACCACGGGCGAGATCCCCCCCACCCGGCCCCCCCCC
>CAZFHZ010000186.1:0-4095 GCA_964519015.1 uncultured Gemmatimonadota bacterium
AGGCGTCCATGCCGCCGCGAAGTTCGTCGCAGCTTTGCCAAAGCGAGCTGTAGAGTTGGGATTTCTTCAGGGCCATGCTTGTCCTCTATCACTTCCGAATGGGCCTTGACTGTTTGTTCAGCCTGTCAAGCAGCAGGACCATCATACTACCAAAAGTGTTTATCTGAAGAACCTCTCCCCCACACCGGTAATCCCAAAGCGATTTTCTGCAGGCCGATACCCTACCCGGAAGGAGAGATGGGCATGACGGGACCCCGCTGGTGCCGGCGGGTCGCTCGGGCGGGTCGGATGGCCGTGGCGCTGCCGCTGCTGCTGGCGGTGGCGCTTGCTTCGGCCGCCACCCCTGTTCGGGCCCAGACCGGCTCATACGACGATTATCTCAATTTCGACGGCCTGACCCGGGCGCTCCGGGCGGTGGCCTCGGCCAACGGCCAGGTCGCCAACCTGACGAGCCTGGGCAAGACGGCCGAGGGCCGGGACCTGTGGCTGATGACGCTGGGCAACCGGCGCGCCGGCGATCCCGACACCCGCCCGGCCCTGCTGGTCGTGGCCAACCTGGAAGGCAACCACGTCATCGGCAGTATGGCCGCGCTCTACCTGGCCGACTACCTGGTGGCCAACTACGGCAAGGACCAGGCGGTCACCGCGCTGCTGGATGCCCGCACGGTCTACATCGTCCCGCGCCTCAACCCCGACGGGGCCGAGCGCTTCTGGACGATGAAGGGGGTCGAGTTCCCCTAC
Organism: uncultured Gemmatimonadota bacterium; assembly: GCA_964519015.1. Lineage (GTDB taxonomy): Bacteria > Blakebacterota > Blakebacteria > Blakebacterales > CAYUVJ01 > CAZFHZ01. The sequence goes on from CAZFHZ010000186.1 coordinate 742, forward strand.
AAGCCGAACGCCGAGGATGAGGACCGCGACGGCAAGGCCGACGAGGACGGCGGCGACGACATCAACGGCGACGGCTTCGTGACCCAGATGCGGGTCAAGTCCCCCGAGGGGACCCTGATCGTGGACCCCGACAACCCGCGCCTGATGCGGCGGGCCGACCCCATCCAGGGGGAGAAGGGCGTCTACGTGGTCTACACCGAGGGCAAGGACGACGACGGGGACGGGCTCTACAACGAGGACGGGCCGGGCGGGACCCACCTGGACCGCAACTGGCCCCACCAGTACCCCTACTACACCGACCACGCCGGCCTGAACATGGTCAGCGAGGTCGAGAGCCGGGTGCTGGCCGACTTCGCCTACAAGCACAACAACATCTGCCTGGCGCTGACCTTCAGCCCCTATGACAACCTGATGGGCGGGGTTTCGGCGGCCCGCAGCACGGCCACCGAGGCGCCGGCGGCCCAGCCCGACATCAGCTCTTTCATCGCCATGATGGGCGGAGGGGGCGCGGGCGGGGCCGGTGGCGCGGGGGGGGCCGGTGGTCGCGGCGGGGCCGGCGGTGCCGGTGGCGCCCGCGCTGCCGGAGGGGCCGGCGGGGCCCGTGGTGGTTCGAGTGCGGCCCCCCAGGCGCAGCCGACCGCCTTCCGCATGCCGTCGCGCGAGGCGCCCACCTCGGTCCAGGGGCAGGACGTCACCTACTACAACATGGTCTCGCAGAAGTACATCGAGCTGACCGGACTGCGCGGCGCGGGGGCCTCGGGTGAGGCCGGCAGCTGGCCGCAGTTCGCCTACTACCAGCTCGGCCTGCCCTCCTTCACCACCCCGGTCTGGACCCTGCCGGCGGCGGGAGGCGCTCCGGGCGGCGCTCCTGCGGCCATGGGCGGAGCGGCCGGACGCGCTCCCCAGGCCGGCGGCCGCCGCGGCGGCGGCTCGGAGGACACCCGCTGGCTCGCCTGGTTCGAGCAGGCGGGCGTGAAGGGCTTCGTGGACTGGACCCCGGCCAAGCACCCCACCCTGGGGGACGTCGAGGTCGGCGGCTTCATCCCCAACGTGCGGGTCAACCCGCCCAAGGGGGAGATCCGCGACCTGGCCGGCAAGCAGGCCGCCTTCGCTGTCTGGCTGGCCGGTCAGACCCCGATGGTCACCGTCGAGGACGTGAAGGTGGAGAGCAAGGGGGAGGAGCTCTACCTGATCACGGCCGCGGTGCACAACGACGGCTGGTTCCCGCTGGTCTCCACCATGGGACAGCGCACCCGCCGCATCCCCCCGATCACCATCCGGCTGCAGCCGAACACGGCCGTGACCGTGATGACGGGGAACATCCAGCAGCAGGTGCGCAACCTGGGTACCGGGGAGCGCAGCGAAGTCACCTGGATGGTCCGCGCCAAGCGGGGCACCCGGCTGGTGATGGAGGTGCTCGCCCAACAGGCGGGCGGCCTGACCACCCGTAACATCGACCTGCGTTAGGAGGCGAGGAGACCATGACACGGAATCTCGTGCTGAAGACCGCGGTCGCCCTCCTCCTGCTCACAGGGATGGCGGGCACCGCCGCGGCGCAGTCCTCCTTCGTGGTCCCGAACAAGGACCCGAAGGTCAATCTGCGCTTCGACCGTTACTACGATTACGAGGGCTACACCCAGGCCTTCCGGCAGCTCGAGCGGGCCTACCCCAAGTTCCTCAAGATGATCAGCATCGGGAAGTCGTACGAGGGGCGGGAGCTCTGGGTGATGATCATCAACAACCCGGACACCGGCCCCGAACTCACCAAGGCGGCCATGTGGGTGGACGGCAACATCCACGGGAACGAGATCCAGGGAGCGGAGATCAACCTCTATATCACCTGGTTCCTGATGGAGAACTACAACTCGCTCCCCGACGTGAAAAAGGTGGTCGACGAGCGGGTCTTCTACATCATGCCGACCCAGAACCCGGACGGCCGCCAGTACTGGTTCGAGCACGCCAACACTTCGTCGAGCAGCCGCAGCCCCGCCTACCCGGTGGACGACGACAACGACGGGCGGTTCGACGAGGACCCCAGCGACGACCTGGACGGCGACGGCAACATCACCTCGATGCGCAAGTACGTCCCGGGCGAGGGGAACATGAAGATCAGCCCCATCGACCCGCGCCTGATGGTCCCGGTCGGCTTCGGCGAGAAGGGGGACTACATCAACCTGGGTTCGGAGGGGATCGACAACGACGGGGACGGCCGGATCAATGAGGACGGCCCCGGCGGCATGGACCCCAACCGGAACTGGCCGGCCGACTGGCAGCCCGACTACCTCCAGGGGGGGGCCCACTGGTACCCCTTCAGCCTGCCCGAGAGCCGGGCCGTCAGCGAGTTCATGCAGGTCCACCCGAACATCGCGGGGTCGCAGGCCTGGCATAACTCCGCGGGGATGATCCTGCGCGGGCCGGGGGCCGAGTCCCACGGCGAGTACTCCCGGCGGGACGTCCAGGCCTACGACGCGGTGGGGCGGCGGGGGGAGTTGATCCTCCCCTACTACCGCTACGTCGTCATCTGGAGCGGCCTCTACACCGTGCACGGCGGGTTCATCGACTACACCCACGATGAGATCGGGGCCTGGTCCTTCTCCAACGAGCTGTGGTCGAGCAGCCAGTACTTCAACGAGGCGATCACGGACGCCAACAGCGACCTGATCTCCCGCCAGACGCAGATGCTCTTCTACAACGACAAGCTGGGGATGGGGGCCTGGTTCGTCGACTGGCATGAAGTGGACCACCCGCAGTACGGCAAGATCGAGGTGGGAGGCTTCGGCAAGTATTTCAACCGGGTCACCCCGCCCTTCATGCTCCAGGAGCTCGTCCACCGCAACGCCATGTTCGCCATCTTCCACGCCAGCCAGATGCCCAAGGTGGAGATGGGGGACGTCAAGGTGGAGCGGGTGGCCGGCAACACCTGGAAGGTGACCGCCACGGCGGTCAACCCGATGCTGCTGGGCACCATCAACGACAACGTCCGGCGCAACCGCCGGGTGATGCCCGATGTGTTCTCCATCACCGGGAGCGGGCTGACCGTCAACGCGGCCGCCTACCCGAGCGGGCGCTTCGGCGACGAGGTCCAGTTGATCGATACCCGCACGCCGGGGCGGCTCTCCATCGACGCCGGCCTGGCCGGGGAGGGCACCCAGACGGTGGTCTGGTTCGTGACCGGCCGCGGCCGGGTCACGGTGACCTACACCAGCCAGAAGGGGGGCACGGTCACCAAGGAGGTCGAACTGCGTTAGGCGACGGCCGGAACGGCCGGCGCCCGGTTCACGGGACGACGACGGGCGGCGGGAGGGTTCCGCCGCCCGACCGGTCGGGTGATCGACCCGCCGCGGGCAGGGGCGG
>CAZFHZ010000187.1:0-4049 GCA_964519015.1 uncultured Gemmatimonadota bacterium
GCAACAGCCAGGTGACCGTGCTCGCGCCCACCGGCACGATCGCCTTCATGATGGATTGCGACACCACGGGGATCGAACCCGACATCGCCCTGGTCAAGTACAAGAAGCTGGTCGGCGGGGGGATGCTGAAGATCGTCAACCGGACCGTCCCGGCGGCCCTGGAACGGCTCGGCTACGACCAGGAAGAGGCCAAACGGATCGTCGACTGGATCGACGAGAACGACACCATCGAAGGAGCACCGGGACTGAAGGACGAACACCTGCCCGTCTTCGACTGCGCCTTCAAGCCGGCCGGGGGGGTGCGCTCCATCCCCTGGATGGGGCACATCCGGATGATGGGGGCGGTCCAGCCTTTCCTCTCGGGAGCCATCTCCAAGACGGTCAACATGCCCAACGAAGCCACCGTCGAGGAGGTCGAGACCGCCTACCTGGAAGGGTGGCGGCTGGGCCTGAAAGCGCTGGCCATCTATCGGGACGGCTGCAAGCGGATCCAGCCCCTCAACACCTCCGCGGAGGGATCCCAGGGCTCACGGAGCGCCGCCGGGCGCCCCCCGGCCCTGGGGGTCTCGGCCCGCTCCGCCCCGCAGCGCCACCGCCTGGCCGACGAGCGGCGCAGCATCACCCACAAGTTCTCGGTCGGGGGGCACGAGGGGTACATCACCGTCGGCATGTACGAGGACGGCAAGCCGGGGGAGATCTTCGTCACCGTGGCCAAGGAGGGCTCGACCATCTCGGGGCTCATGGACACGATGGCCACCCTGACCAGCATGCTGCTTCAGTACGGAGTGCCGCTCGAGGTGCTGGTCTCGAAGTTCTCCCACACCCGCTTCGAGCCCTCCGGTTTCACCAACAACCGGGATGTCCCGATCGCCAAGTCGCTCATCGACTACATCTTCCGCTGGCTGGCGATCAAGTTCCTGCCCGCCGAGGAGACGGACGTGGAGCCGGCGGCGGCCCCAGGTGCGGCCCCGGCCGGCCCGGGCGGACCGGTCAGGGTGGAGGAGGTCGCTTCCGGCGAATCCAGGCGGAGCGGGTTCGTGCCGCCGGGGCGGGAGGCGAGCCAGGCCCAGCTCATCCAGGCCCAGGCGGACGCACCCTCCTGCCCGAACTGCGGCAGCATCATGGTCCGCAACGCCGCCTGCTATAAGTGCCTGAACTGCGGGGCCACCAGCGGCTGCTCCTGAGCGCTCTCTATAAAATCGGCTCGCCGTGGACCAGGCGGGCCAGCTCCAGTGGTACCCGGTGTCGGCTTCCCGCGATCTGCAAAGTCAGGAAGGTGGTGTACCCCGAGAGACGGTCCACGACCACCCCGGGTTTGAGCCCGAGCCGGTCGAGCCGGGCGAGGGCCGCGGGGTCCTGGGTGTGCAGGCGGTGGACGCGGAAGCGGCTCCCGTCGGCAGCCATGGTCAGCGGCTGGTCGGGAGTGGGGGGGATATCCCCGCCGGCGGTGGGGATGGGATCGCCGTGCGGATCGTGGGTCGGTTCGCCCAGCAGCCGGCTGAGCCGGTCGATGAAGCGGTCGGAGACGGCGTGCTCGAGCACCTCCGCCTCGGCATGCACCTCGTCCCAGGCGTAGCCGAGCCGTTCGACCAGGAAGGTCTCCAGGAGGCGGTGCCGGCGCACCAGGCGGAGGGCCTGGCGGATTCCCTCGGCGGTCAGGCTGACCCCGTGGTAGGGGATGTGCTCGAGCAGGCCGAGCCGGTGGAGCCGGACCACCATGCCGGAGACGGAGGCGGGGGCCACCCCGAGCCGGGCGGCCAGCCCGCCGGTGGTCACCGGCCCGTCCCGCCCCAGGCTCCAGACGGCTTTGAGGTAGTCCCCGACCGAGGTCGAGACCGATCCCTCGCCGGCGGTCGTTCTCCTGCGGACGTTCATACGGAGAGTATGGATTAGGTCCGCCTAAACCGTCAACCTCCGGCTTATCCGGACCGGCGGGCGGAGAGCACGCAGCGCAGGCTCCCCCGGGTATAGGGGGCCCCGGTCCAGTCACCGAAGAAGCGGACTCCGACCAGACCGGCCCGCTCGGCCAGCCGCCGCATCTGGGCCGGGGTGTAGAGCCGGATGGAGGAGTAGAGCCGGCGGGGGCGGCCCCGCCGGACCAGCAGCCACTCCCCCTCGATCCGTTCGGTGGCCTGGTTCCAGTTCACCTCATGCTGGATCCGGACGTCCTCCCAGACGATCTCGTGCCGGCCGAGTGCCCAGCGCCGCACGTGCTCGCGGTTGGGGGCGTCGATCAGGAGCCGGCCCCCCGGGCGCAGGGCGGCCGCCAGCCCGGCCACCACCGCCTCGTTCTCCTCGTCGGAAAAGTAGCCGAAGGAACCCCACCAGTTGATGGCCGCCTGGTAGCGCGGGGGCTCGGCCAGCCGGCGCATGTCGCCGGGACGGAAGACCGGCGGGGCGGCCAGGCTGCGGCAGCGCCGCTTCGCTTCCCGCAGCAGCACCGGGCTGCGGTCGATCCCGGTCACCCGCACCCCCGCCTCGGCCAGTTGGGCGGCGATCCGGCCGTTGCCGCAGGGCACGTCGAGCAACCGGTCCCCCGGGCGCAGTCCGAGCACCCGCACGATCCAGTCCGCCTCGAGCGGAGCGGTCCGCTCCCGCTCGGGATCGCGTACCACCTCCAGGCCGGCCCCCGTGAAGAATCCCCTGGCCCAGTCCGAACCTTCCGTGCGCATCCTCACCGTCCCCTGCCTGTCGAGTTCCGTTGCCCGTCGTGTTCCGTTGCCCGTCGCATTCCGTAGCCTGTCACGTTCCGTTGCGGCCGCTCCCGCCTCCCCCCTGTCGCGTTGCAGCATCCGGCGCCGCCCATTATAAGGGAGATATGGAGAAGACACCCGAATACGCCCAGGGCCATCTGCTGGTGGCCGCCGTACGCGTGCTCGAGCACCGGGAGGGGAAACCGCCTACCTACGAGGAGATCGGCGCTCTTCTGGGGATCTCGCACGAGGTGGTCGGCGCCTACGCCCGGGCGCTGCGCGACCAGGGGATCGTCAAGATCCTGGAGACCCCCTTCGACACCCGGGTGGAGGTGGCCGAATACCTCAAGCTGGAGGACCTCCCCCGCGAGGCCCGCACCGCCGCCATGAAGGGGGAGGTGGACGCCTTCCTGGAGCGCACCCGCACCAAGCACGAGAAGGTGGAGGACCTCTTCAAGGGGGGGAAGTTCAAGGAGGAGCAGAAGAAGAAGTTCGCCGGCCTGGATGAGCAGCTCAAGGGCTTCCAGAAGAAGAAGGTGCGCGACCCCTTCGCGAAGAACGGAGCACCCCCAGGTGAGGCTGATCCAACCGGAGCCGAACCGGAAGAAACCGATCCAGCCGAAGCCGAGCCGGAGAAAGCCGATCCGAAGGAGGCCGGGGACTGAGCGCCCGGCGGAGTCTTCTCCCGCTCGCGTTGACCGCGGCGCTGATCGCGGTACCGGCCGAGGTGGTGACCGCCTCACCGGCTGCATTCGACCAGAACCCCCCGACCATCACGCCGCCCACCTATCCTCCCGGTTCCATCGAAGCCAAGCTCGAGGCCATCCGCAGCGAATACGACCTGCCCGCCCTGGCGGCGGCCGTGGTCGACTCCGGGGAGGTGACGGAGTGGGGGGCGGTCGGCTTCCGCAAATACGGGGATACGGTCGCGGTGACGTCCGAAGACCTCTGGCACATCGGCTCGTGCACCAAGTCGATGACGGCCACCCTGGCCGCCCGGCTCGTCCAGCAGGGCGTGCTGAGCTGGGAGACCACGATCGCCCAGGCCCTCCCCGAGCTGGCCCCGTCGGTGGATCCCGCTTTCCGCGATGTGACCCTGGAGCAACTCCTGGCCCATCGGGCCGGCCTGATGCCCTTCACCAACCCCGAGGAGGACACGCAACTGTGGAGCCGGGTCCGGTTGAGCGACGCCCCCCCCGAGGAGCAGCGGCGTCTCTTCGTGGCGGGCGTGCTCGGACGGCCGCCCACCTCCCCGCCCGGCACGGCCTGGGCCTACTCCAACGCCGGCTACGTGGTGGCCGGAGTGATGCTCGAGCGCCGGACCGGGACCCCCTGGGAGGAACTGATCGAACGGGA
>CAZFHZ010000188.1:0-3939 GCA_964519015.1 uncultured Gemmatimonadota bacterium
CTATACCATCGTGGGCGTGCTCCCCCCCGAGTTCACACCGCCGATGCCCGGGATCGAGATCTGGGTGCCGATGCGGCTCGATCGGGCCGGGGCGAACCTGGGAGTGAACTACCTCTGGCTCTTCGGCCGCCTGCGGGAGGGGATCGCGCTCGAAGCGGTCCGGGCCGATCTCAACACGCTGATGCAGAACGGGGACCCGGACTGGCTGGGCAGCGACGATACCGATGATGTCGCGGTCAGCCTGCGGACCATGCCCGAGGTGCTGCGGGGCAACATCCGGCCCGCACTGCTCCTGCTCTTCGCCGCCGTGACCCTGGTGCTCTTCATCGGCTGCGCCAACGTCGCCAACCTGCTGCTCTCCCGGGCTTGGGCCCGGAGCCGCGAGATGGCCGTCCGGGCCGCCATCGGAGCCGACCGGGGCCGGCTCATCCGCCATCAGCTGAGCGAGAGCCTGGTCCTGGCGGCAGCCGGGGTCCTGCTGGGACTCCTCCTGGCCCGGGGCCTGCTCGCCGCCATCCTCTCGCTGGATCCGGGGATGATCCCGCGGCTCGGCTCGATGGGGATCGACCTGCCGGTCCTGGCGTTCGCGATCGGTACCGGTCTGGTCAGTGTGTTCCTCTTCGGACTGATCCCGGCCCTGCGGGCCTCCCGGATCGACCTGCAGAGCACGATCCGCGAAGGGGGCCGGGGGACAACCGCGGGGAGTCCGGCCCGGCGCCTGCGCAGCGGGGTGCTGGTGGTCGAGATCGCCCTGGCGGTGATCCTGGTCGTCGGTTCGGGTCTGCTCCTGCGCAGCCTGGCCCGGGTCTTCGCGGTCGATCTGGGCTTCAGTACCCGGAACGTGCAGACCATGGCCCTGACCCTGCCCCGGGAGAGGTATCCCGAGGCGGAGGTGCGCCGCCGGCTCGCCGACGAACTCATCACGCGGGTCCGCGACCTGCCGGGGGTGCGTGCGGCCGGCACCATCAGCATCCTCCCCTTCACCAACCTGAGCACGGCCACCTTCTACCGTATCCCCGGCGTGGAGGATGACACCGGGCGGCCTCCCCTGGCCGATTTCCGCCGAGCGGGCAGCGACGGCCTCGAGGCCCTGGGGGTGCTCCTGCGCCGCGGGCGCTGGCTCGATGAGACCGACCTCACCGCGGAGAGCGCCAACGTCCTGGTGAACGAGTGGATGGTCCGGACCTGGTGGCCCGGGGCCGATCCGATCGGTCAGACGATCGACGTGGTGAGCTTCGGCGTGACCGCCACGGTGGTCGGGGTGGTGGGGAACATCCGGCTGACCAGTTTCGCCGGAGCGGAGCGTGGGCTCATCATCTTCCCCGAGAACGGCGGCTTCACCATCGGGCTGGCGGCCATGACCGGGGGCGATCCCGAGGCCCTCGTTCCGGCCCTGCGCACGATCGTGGCCGACCTGGCGCCCGATCTGCCCGCCAATGACATCATGACCATGGCTGACCGGGTCGACCGGGCAGTTTCCTCGCGGCGGTTCCAGACCGTCCTGATGGTCCTCTTCGGCGCCCTGGCGCTGCTGCTCGCCGCCATCGGGGTCTACGGCGTGGCGGCCTGCGCCGTCTCCCAGCGGCTCGGGGAGTTCGGGATCAGGATGGCCCTGGGAGCCCGGCGCCCCGACATCATGCGCCTGGTCCTGCGGGAGGGACTCATCCTGGCCCTGATCGGGATCGCCATCGGCACGGCTGGCGCTCTGGCCCTCTCGCGGCTGCTGCAGGACCTGCTCTTCGGGGTCACGGCCACCGATCCCGTCACCCTCATCGCCGTGCCCGTGATCCTGGTGGGGGTGACGCTGCTGGCCGGGCTCCTGCCCGCCCGGCGGGCCACGTGCGTGGATCCGGTGATCGTGCTGCGGCGGGAGTGAGGTCGGCGGGGACCATCCCCGGCCGGGAGCACGCTATTTCACGATGATTTCGTCGGCGGAGATCCAGCTGGCGCCGCCGTGGCCGGTGTGCCAGCCGGGGCACTCCTTGCGGTTGACGGCTTCCACCTTCACATAGCGGGCCGCGACCGGTTCGAAGGAGGCCGCGAAGGTCTCGATGAAGTCGCCGGCCCGGGTCTCGGGAACGGTGTTCTCCAGGTGTGCGACCTCCCGCCAGTTCTCCCCGTCGGTCGAGACGGCGTAGCACACTTCGAGCGGGAGCCAGATCCAGGCGTGGATCCCCTGCAGGAAGTCGGTCGCGATCTCCCGCACCGTCCGTTCCGATTCCAGGTCGACCACGACCGTCATGTCGTGGCCCTCGAAACCGAGCCAGTTGTAGGTCCAGTCTTCGACCCCCTTGAGGCCGTCGGTGAAGGTGGCGGTCCCGTTGGCCGGGTATGTCGGGCTCCAGACGGTGAGCACCTCGACCGGCCGGAAGAGGGCCAGATGATCCTGCATGCTCACCGAAAAAAGCCGCTCGAGCCGCTCCCGGTACTCGTCCGGGGGCATGCCGTGCTCGTCGAGCCTCGTCACCCCCGCCGCCTCGCAGCCGGCCACGAACGCATCGAGCAACCGCCGCATGGCGGGGCGGACCCGCCAGGGTGATGCCTCGCCGGTTCCGGCGGCCGGATCGCGTTCGAAGAATCCCCGCTTGCCGGTCCCGTAGAGTCCCGCCTGTTCGAGGCGGGCATACTCGAGCGGCAGGCGGGCTTCGCGGATCCGGCGGGAGAGAACCGGATCGTCTGCCACCGCGTCGGCCGCCCGGTCGAAGAGCCGTTCGTAGCGATCCATCAGGCGGGGGGTCAAGTAGGAATCCGCCGCTTCGCGCGGCCCCTTGTAGATGTCGAGCCGGGCGCCGGAGCGGCGCAGGGTCCGGTGGGTGATGTCGATGTATCTCCTGAGATACGGCGCGGCCGGACCGTAGTAGCCGGTGAGGAAATCGTCGATCACCGCATCCACATCGGCGTCCGGGTTCCAGAGCAGTTACGCGATCAGTCAGGAGCGCAGCCAGGTGAACTCGCCGACCAGGCCGCCGCTGCCCTGCTCGAAGATGGCGTCGATCCCGTGGCGCGCGAAGAAGAGGATGGGCTACAGCACGTGCAGGTTGGGGAAGGGGCTGACGATCGAGGAGAACTGCACCACGTAGTCCCAGATCTGGATCCGGGGGGCGACGGCGCTCCAGGCCTCGACGTCGCGCCGGAAGGCGGCGTTGCGGGGGCCGGTGTCGATCGGCACGCTGCGGTCGCACTCGATGCTGCAGAGCGTGATCGAGACGTTCGGGCGCGGGCGCAGGTTCCGGGGGGCCTGGCGCGAGTACTGATAGGCGAGGGTAGTAATGATCTTGTCGGGGAACTCGTCGGCCACCCGGTTGACGAAATGCAGGAGCGAGCCGATCGGCCCCCCCTCGGCCTCGTCGAGGGCCCGGCACTGCGCGCACTCGCACGGCCCGTAGGTGTCGTTCTGGCTCACCGACCAGTAACGTACGTCGGGGTGGTCGGCCATCATCGCGCCCAGGCGGGCCACGACGGTGTCGAAGACCGCCGGATTGGTCAGGCAGAGCTGGTAGTCGGGGGATCGCTCGCCGTCGATCTCGGAGAAGTACTCGGGGTGGTCGGCGAAGAACTCTCCTGGAGGAACCAGGTTCTTGAAGGTGTGCACCCGGGTGCCCCACTCCAGGTAGCGGTCGACATTGCCGTCGCCGAGCCGGTGCCAGTCGCGGTACGGGTTCTCGTAGGCGTGGGTGTAGTGGGTGGAGCGGAAGCGGATGACGGGCACCTGCACCTCGTCGAGCCGGGGGATGGTGATGGTGCTCCGTTCGGGGATGAGATGAGCGTCGGGGGCGTACATCCGGCAGCCGAGATGGGCGGTGAGGAGTTCATACACGCCGTAGAGCAGACCCTTTTCGGTTCCGCCGGCGATGATGAGATCGGCCCCGACCGTGCGCAGGGCGAAACCGTCTTCCTCCAGCGCCGCGAGATCGATCTCGACCGGCAGCCGGCCCGACC
>CAZFHZ010000189.1:0-3929 GCA_964519015.1 uncultured Gemmatimonadota bacterium
CAGAGGATAAGGTCCGTAGGTGATCGGGGCAGGGATGGTCGCCGTCGTCCCCTGGATCCTGATCTCCACCCGCTGGGCCGCCCGTACATAGGGCGTTTCGACATGGGCCGTGGTGTCTCCCCCGGCATCGAAGACGAGCACGCCGACCTTCCTGGTTTCCCCCAGGTTCGCCGGGTTCGATGTCGCGGTCAGGATCAGCTGCCCGCCACCGTCGAGCCGGTAGGCGCCGACGGCACCCAGCAGCGGCAAGCCCGTGGGCAGCCGCATCGCATCGAGGAAGGTCCCGTCCCAGGAGAACCGCTGGGTGCGCCGGGTTCCGAGGGCTTCGAAGAAGGTCACCGTACCGCCGTCCACCGACTGGATGCGACCGCCGATGAACTCGCCCGGCCCCTGGCCCCGGCGCCCGATGCTGTTCCGGTAACGCCCGTCCGGACCGAAGACGAGGATCTTGGGATAACCGATGTCATTGATGTAGAACCGGCCGGCCTCATCGCCCAGGAACTGGAAGGGACGGATGAACAGGGACTCTTCGGTGAGCCCCTCCTGCAACTCCAGGATCTTCTCGTAGGTGAATAACTCACCCGTGAACCGGGGCCCGCCCGTGGTGAGGTGGACGGCGACCCCCCCCTCCTCCACGATCCGAAAGCGGTGCGGGTTGCCGCTTCGCCCGACACATCCTGCCACCACCAGAAGCGGTAGACACCCCGCGAGCAGGCGACCGAATCGGATGCTCATCCGTTTGCACCTCCCCAACCGGGTCATGTCACCTCGACCGGATCAGGTTGAGGGCCGTGACCGATGATCTCGCCAGACAGGACTGGCGCGGTCTGCTCCCCGTTTATGCTGGTTTGGGATCGCATCGGTCCGATCACCTGCGCACACTGCCTCCCAAGTACCTGCTGGAGCAGCTGTCGCCGGGGCCGCGCAGGTGTTGGAACAGGCGAAACCCAGTCCCGACCGCAGCCGCGCCGAACTGGAGTAAACGATTCCTCGGTATCTCCGTCCTCCCTGCGAGCGAGGAGGTGCCCTATGCGATCCCACCTTGTCCCTTCCGCAGTTGCCGCCGGCTTCATCCTGCTTGCCTTCCCGCCGCCTGCTGCCGATCAGCCGGCACACCAGGAAACACGTCCCGCCATCCCGTACTGGAAGCAACTCGCCGCGCCGATCCGGCTTCTCGACGGCACCGAGCCGATCGACGTGGACACCGGACACGCCGCCCCGGCGGTCTTCGACCTGAATGGGGACGGGTTGAAGGACCTTCTGGTCGGGCAGTTCGGTGAAGGTAAACTGCGTGTCTACTACAACAGGGGCTCCAACCGCAGCCCACGCTTTGAAGGCTTTGAGTACGTAAAGGCCGGAGGCCAGGACGCCACGGTACCGTACGGGTGATGCATCGGATTCACGCCACAGTTCGTGGACCTGAACGGAGACGGACGGAAGGACATGGTATCCGGCTCGTACCATCCGGGTGATGTCTGGTGGTTCGAGGGAACGCCGGACGGTTTCAGGGCGGGGCAGATCATCACCGAACCCGAGGGCGGCATGCCCGAGCGCCATTCCACCTCACCCTACTTTGCCGACTGGGATGGTGATGGTGACCTCGACATGGTTTTCGGCAATATCCTGGGTGAAGTGGGTTGGGCTGAGAATATCGGCAGCGCCACCGAGTTCAAGCTGGGCCCCCGGCAGCCGATCCTGCTGAACGGTGAACCGTTGGTGGTGGAGGGGCGTGACGCGCGTCCCGAGGTGGTGGACTGGGACGGGAACACCGTTAGCGACCTGCTCGTCGGTTGCGGTGACGGCGCGGTGCTCTTCTTCAGGGGGAATCTCGAGTCCCGGAGCACTCGGATCGTGCTCGAGGTGGGTCCGAAGTACCTCGTGGAACCCGGCCGTCTGGGAGCACGCGCCAAACTCCACGCGCACGACTGGGACGAAGACGGCCATCTCGATCTGCTGCTGGGTGATTTCCACGGCGGCGGCGGGAACGTCTGGTTGCTCTCCCGGCAGGTCTTCCCCGAAGAGCATCGCTTCGAGGTAATCGAAGAAGACGGCATCCCCACCGCCGTATCGAGCGGAGGCCCGAAGTACCGGATGCCGCTCTTCGAATGGGAACTCGCGGCGGAACTCCGACCCGATCCCGACCATCCCGAAACCAGCCTGAACAGCATCGCCGGTATGGCGATGGATGATGAGGGATTCTGCTATGTGGCGAACTTCGGCATCCAGGGCCGGCCAGCGGTGATCCTGGTCTACGGACCGGACGGCACCTTCCGTCGCAGCTTCGGCTTTCCGAAAGGGGAATACGGAGAGTTCCGGCTGCCGCAGGTCCGCGGGTATCGGGACGGGCTGCTGCAGATCTTTGATATTGTCACCCACCGGCTCATGCTCTTTCGACCCGATGGCAGCCTGGCCCGCACCTTCAACGCTCCCGTTTCGGCCCGCGAGATGCAAGCCTTCCATGCCACGGAGGAGGGTACCCGGATCCTGGTCGTCCAAGACCGGAACCTCGAGGAACGGGCCGTTCGCGATCGGATGCGCGTGCTGACCTTCGATCCCGAGGGGAATGAAATGGGTGCCATGCAGACGGCCGAGGTCGTCACTCAACTGAGGACCGGGGAATCAAGCGGGGTGGGCTCCTCCGGTTTCTTCGTACCCCAGGCTTGTTACGATCCGCAAAGGGGAATCCTGCTCTCAACCGGCGTGGAGCCCGAACTGGTCTGGTACAACCTGCAGGGCAAGCCGGTGAAGAAGATCCGGATAGACCTCGCTCGTGAGGCGCTCACCGATGCGGACTTCGGATTCATTCTCGAGAAATGGCCCGCCCTTTCGAGCGTGTTGAAGGACCCGGAGCTCATCCCCGGCCACCATCCGTACTGGAACAACATCCTGGTGGATGATCTCGGTTATATATGGCTGGAATGCCATCTGGAAATCGCCAAGCCGGCCGACTCCGGGCACACCACCTTCATCCTGCTCGATCCCGAAGGGGAGTTCCTGGGCATGGCCAGAGTACCCGGCCATTTCATGCCGGAACGCCCCGGGTTCGCCATCATGCGGGGCCACGTTCTGACCTTCCTGCGCGACCAGGAAACCCGGCAGCAGTATGCCGCCGCCTACCGCCTGATCCCGGCGGCCGAGGGCTTCCGTTACCCGGCGCCGCCGGCACGACGGTGATCTGCGTGCTCAGGGATAAGCCGAGGAATATGCCGTTGGTTATTCCATGGTACACAGGCAGACCGCACCGAATCATTATCGACCCTTCGCACCCTGAGGAGGCCGATTCTTCCCTGATCAATGGCCTGGTTATCACAGCCCAGGTCAGAAACACTAAAAGGTGACCGTCCGGTCATGGTCCTCCAGCAGCTGGAGGAACACCCCGGTGTTCATGGGCCGGAATCCCGTCTGCCGGACCTGTTCGTTGGAGACCCCCCGGGTCTCCGCGCAGCGGCCTCAGACGTAGACCGGGATCCCGAGTTCCCGTACCTCTCTTAGCAGCTCGCGCAGGGGTGGCAGGCCCTTCGCTTCGACGGACTCGATCACCTCAGGGCGGGCCGTGAGGACGGCCTCGCCCAGCAGGGCCACCGAGGCCCGGTAGCCTGCCCGGCTCGCTCCGACCGCCAGATCGTAAGGGAAGGTGGCCAGGACCGGATCCTCGCTCCCCCGGGTGGCTACGAAGAGGATGCTCTCCATCGGTTCCTACCTCCTGGTCCGCGGTATTGCCGGGACGCGGTCACGACCTGCTTGGCTGGGGCGGGAGGATTCGAACCTCCATAGCCGGATCCAAAGTTCGATTGGGGCCCCAGTCCGGATTAGTCCATATCGGTCCGGATGAGTCCGAACATGTTGACAGAGTTCGCGTTACCTCGGTTTGCACCCGTCCGGGGCAGTCCGGATGAGTCCAGGTCAGACGTCACGGATTGTCACGGATT
>CAZFHZ010000190.1:0-3914 GCA_964519015.1 uncultured Gemmatimonadota bacterium
CTGGCCTCAGCTGCGGGCCTGGTATGACCTGCTCCGCATCGGATCCGAGGAGATCGGCCGGGATGCCCGGCTCTTCGGGCTCCAGGAGTCCCACACCCCGCTCGAGATGGTCTCCCTCATGGGGGAGGCGCACGCCTGGATGGGGGACGGGGTGACCGTGGGTCCGCATGTAACGTTCGACACCCGGGAGGGACCGGTCATCGTGGATGACGGCGCGACCCTGTTGCCGGGTGTCTTCCTGCAGGGCCCCTGTTATATCGGGAAGGGGACCCTGGTACGGGCGAACACCACCGTCTACGAAGGTTGCAGCATCGGCAAACGCTGCAAGATCGGGGGCGAACTTCACAACGTCCTCATGCTCGCTCACGCCAATAAGCAGCACGAGGGGTACCTGGGGCACGCCGTGGTTGCCTCCTGGGTCAACCTGGGGGCCTCGACCAACAACAGCGACCTCAAGAACACCTACTCTACCGTCGAGACCAGGGTCGACTCCGAGCAGGTGAACACCGGGCTGATGTTCCTGGGCTGCTGCCTGGGGGATCACACCAAGACGGCGATCGCCACTACCCTGAACACCGGGACGGTGACCGGCATCGCCTGCAATCTCTTCGGGGCCGGATTCCACCCGGTGTACGTACCCGATTTCATCTGGGGAAAGCCGGGCGGCTACAAGGAATACCTGGTCGAACCCGCCGTGGCGACCGCCCGGACCGTGCTAGGGCGCCGTCACATCGAGATGACACCCGCCTACGAACGACTCCTGCGGGATGCTTTCACCTCGAGCAGTGGGGCGCGGGCGGAGTTCCTGGGGCGCCGGTTGAACCGGCCGGGTCAGGGCTGACCGGCCGCAGACCGGACGAGACCTCCCCATGAACCGTTCCACCAAGGCCGATCTCATCCTGGTCGGAGTGGTGGCCCTCTGGGGGACCTCCTTCGCCCTGGTCAAGGGGGCCCTGACCTGGACCACCCCGATCCTCTTCGTCATCCTCCGATTCCTGCTGGCCGGATTGATCTGGCTCCTCATCTACCGCGACCGGCTCCCCCTCATCCGCTGGGCGACTCTGCTGCGCGGAGTCACACTGGGGATGGTCTTGGGAGCGGGGTTCGTCTTCCAGACGATGGGTCTCGGCCTGACCAGCGCGAGCATGTCGGGATTCATCACCGGCCTGAACGTGGTCGTGGTCCCCCTGCTGGTGGTAGCCATCGAACGGCGCATCCCGCGACTGACCTCCCTGATCGGTGTGGCTGTGTGCACGGGCGGGCTCTTCGTGATGACCTCGCCGGCCGGGGAGGGCTTCGGAACCGGGGACCTGCTGACCGTCGGCTGTGCCGTCCTCTTCGGCCTCTACATCGTGCTGGTGGAGGTGTTCACGGCCGAGTACGATCCCCGCGACCTGGTCCTGACCCAGACGATCGGGGTGCTGCTGGTCAGTCTGGCCGTCCTCCCCTTCCTGGAGGCGCCCCGGGTGGTATGGGTCTGGCCCCTGGTCTGGCGCTGGCTGGTCCTGGGTACCATGGCCGCCGTCACACTGGCGCTGCAGCTCTACTGGCAGCGCTACATCAGCGCGACCCGCGCGGCGATCATCTTCACCCTGGAACCCCCCCTGGCAGCCATGTTCGCCTTCCTGCTCCTGGGGGAGATAATGACCGGGGCCGCCTACTTCGGTGGTGGTCTGATCGTCCTGGGGATGCTGATCGCCGAGACCGGCGCCCGGGTGGTGCCTCCGCGGAGTGTCTCCGAGAGCCCTTGACCGGTGGGAGTGGCTGACATAGAGTGAGGACCGATGCTGTTGCGAGGTCGACGATACGTGGTGTCACCTGCCTCCCGCCGCCGGGCCGGGAGGCTTTTTCATATCCCCTCCAGGCCGGGAAGCCGCTGCGATGACAACCCGATCCCGTAAGACCGGTGCCAGCCGGAAGACCACCGTGATGAACTCGGGCCAGCTGGGTCGCGCCCTGATGCGCATGGCCCATGAGATCATCGAGCACACCGAGGGCGCCGTCGACCTCGCCCTGGTGGGCATGCAGACCCGGGGCGTCCATCTGGCCCGCCGGTTGGCGGACACCGTCGGGCGGGCCACCGGACAGGAGGTCCCGGTCGGTGTGCTGGACGTGACCCTCTACCGCGACGATTTCCGCAACCGTGAGAAGAAACCGGAGGTCCGTCCCAGTGACATCCCGTTCGAGGTGGACGGCCGCACCCTGGTCCTGGTCGACGACGTACTCTTCACCGGACGGACCGTCCGGGCCGCCCTGGACTGTCTGATGGACTACGGCCGACCCCGTGCTATCCGGCTGGCGGTCCTGGTTGAGCGGGGACACCGGCAGCTGCCCATCCGGGCCGACTACGTGGGCCAGGAGGTCCGCACGGCCGAGGGGGAGGAGATCCTGGTGCGGGTCCGGGAGGAGGACGGCGAGGACGCCGTCTACCTGGTGAAGAACCCGCAGTCCGTGAAAAAGTGAACCTGAGAGACCAGGGAGACCACGCGTGACCGCGAAGAAACTCTCGATCAAGCACCTGACGGGTCTCGAAGGCGTGCCCGCGCAGGACATCAACCTCATCCTCGATACCGCCGAGACCTTCCGAGAGGTGTTGGAACGCCCCATCAAGCAAGTACCGACCCTGCGGGGAGTGACGGTGCTCAACTTCTTCTACGAACCCTCCACCCGGACCCGCACCTCCTTCGAACTCGCGGAGAAACGCCTCTCGGCCGACATCATCAACTTCACCACCGGCACCTCGAGTGTATCGAAAGGGGAAACCCTCAAGGATACAATCCGCAATATCGAGGCGATGAAGATCGACATGGTGATCATCCGGCATAAACACGCCGGCGCGGCGGACTACATGACCCGGGTCACCGATGCGATCGTCATCAACGCCGGGGATGGGGCCCGTGAGCATCCGACGCAGGGGCTCTTGGACATGCTGACCATCCGTCAGCACACCAGGAAGCCCTTCAAGGGCCTGCGTGTCCTGATGGTGGGGGACATGCGCCACAGCCGGGTGATCCGGAGCAACATCTGGGGGTTGCAGGCGCTGGGGGCCTCGGTGGCTGTCTGCGGTCCGCCAACCCTCATCCCTTACGGGGTGGAAGCCTTTGGAATCGACGTCTACCACGATCTGGACCAGGCGCTCGAAGGGGCCGACGTGGTCAACGTGATGCGGATACAACTCGAACGGCAGGAGGGGGGTCTCTTCCCCTCCCTGCGGGAGTACAACCGGCTGTTCGGGCTGACCCGGCAGCGGCTCAAGCGGGCGAAGCCCGACCTGCTCGTCATGCACCCTGGTCCGATGAACCGGGGAGTCGAGATCGATACCGAGGTGGCCGACGGGCCGCAGTCGGTGATCCTCAGGCAGGTGACCAACGGCGTGGCCGTCCGGATGGCCTGCCTGCTCCTGCTGGCTCCACAGAAGGACCAGAAGAACTGAACCCTAAGACGGGGCGAGTGTTCCAGTGGCTGGCATACTGATCAAAGGCGGAAGAGTCATCGACCCCTCACAGGGTCTGGACCGCGTCACCGACGTCGTTATCGAGGGGGGCCGTATCGAATCCCTGACCCGCGTCCCCCGGAGCGGGGAATCCCGGTTCGCCCGGGTCGTGGACGCCTCCGGCAAGGTGGTCTGCCCGGGGCTGCTCGACCTGCATGTCCATCTGCGGGAACCAGGCCTGGAACATAAGGAGACAATCCGCACCGGGAGCCAGGCCGCCGCGGCCGGAGGGTTCGTGGGTGTGGCCTGCATGCCGAACACCCTCCCGGCGATCGACGACGCCGGTACCGTCCGCCTGGTGCTCGAGAAGGCCCGGGAGGCCCGCTTCCCGGTCTGGCCGGTGGCGGCGGTCTCGATGGGACGGGAAGGGAAGCAGCTCACCGAGATGGCCGAGCTGGTGGACGAAGGGGTCATCGGCTTC
>CAZFHZ010000191.1:0-3885 GCA_964519015.1 uncultured Gemmatimonadota bacterium
TCGTTGGGCTCATAACCCAAAGGTCGCAGGTTCGAATCCTGCCCCCGCTACCAATTATACCTGCAACGCCGGTCGGGAGGGATCCCGACCGGCGTTCGCGTTTGATCGAGCCGTGTTTCCCCGCTGTGAACCTGCGACAACCCCGCTACCAATACCTCGATATCATTTTCGAGCATATCTCCGAAGCTCTCGAGTGTATCTCGGAGGCCCCCGAGCA
Organism: uncultured Gemmatimonadota bacterium; assembly: GCA_964519015.1. Taxonomy (GTDB): domain Bacteria; phylum Blakebacterota; class Blakebacteria; order Blakebacterales; family CAYUVJ01; genus CAZFHZ01. The sequence continues at coordinate 218 of CAZFHZ010000191.1, forward strand.
TATCGAGTGGTATCTCAGGGGGAATTCGGCCGTCTCTGAGTCCGATAGCGGACCAGGGTCGGTGCTCCATCCTCGCCGGCCACGACCGCGTGCATCTCTCCACCGGGGGTTTTCTGCAGGCGCGGGGCAAAGGGCAGTTCCATCCGTCCGAGGTACTCCCCTTCCGACGAGAAGACGTCGGTGGGCCAGACGTCCTCAACAGGGTAGATGAGGGAGGACGGGTTTCCTAATCCTGTGTCGTGCAGGGTCCGCTGGACCCAGATCTCGTTGTCAGGCCCCTCGGCCAAGCAGATGATCGAGAGGCGGTCCCGGTACCAGTCGAATACCTGAGGTGCGATCTCGGCATAGCGGTCGCCCAGCCGGAACTCCCTCATGTCCAGTCGGGCTCCTTCAAAGGTGTCCGAATCGTGCTCCCACCTGAACCGCTTCAGGATCTCGCCGGTGGCCGGATTGATCTCCCGGATCCAGTCGTCTTCCCATTGGGCCACGTAGAGGAGGCCATTGCTGGCGGGCAGGATCGAATCGTGGGGCGAGAACCAGCCGACCAGGAGGCCCATGAGTCCCCCCATCTCAGGCATCCGCGGGTGATGGATCACCGCCAGAGTGTCGAGCCGCGTACCGGCCCAGTCGGTCCCCAGAAAGAGGAAGTCCCGGTTGAAGTAGCCCTCTTCCCGCGTTTCGTTCGTCCGGATCACGTGAGCCAGCAGGTCTTCCCCGTGGGGCCAACTGATCCGGGCCCCGATACCGGAGAGCAGGGGATGGGTTGCGACCATGGTAGAGGCTGTGAGCATTTCACCCTGCAGGTTCCACCGCTGGCGATAGAGTGGCCAGCCGGTCCACAGCTCGAACTCGCCCGGCCCGCCGATGGCCATCACGCCGTGGGCCCGCAGGGGATCGAAGTTGCGGATATCGGCCGGTCCCAGCCCCGGTTGACCGAACTCGCTGACGAACCGTCCGTCATGGTCGAAGATGCGGATCTGCAGCGGAGCGCTGTCGAGGATGACGTATGTGCCGTCCTCGAGCATGGTGAAGTCCCGTGGCGCCCGGAGCATCTCTTCCTCATCGCCGTACCCGACCCCGATGACCAGATCGAGTTCCAGGTTCCAGGGCGGCGGCAGCGGTGCCGGCGCGGTGGAGATAATCTCCCTGACACCGTCATCGCCGATACGTTCGATCAGGTCCGAGTCGGCCGATGAACAGGCGACGAAACCGGCGGTGAGCAGGATCAGGGCCGGTAGATTGAGCAGGTTTCGGAAGCGCATTCTATCGTTCCACATCTGAGCATCGGCAATGGAACCGATAACGGATCATGGTGAATACTCGAGATCAGTTATGAGCGGCCGGTGTTTTCGTTTGATCGCGCCATGTTTCCCCGCCGCGAACCTGCGAATGACCTGCCCCCGAGCGGCGTCAGAATGACAGTGCGGAAGTCGGGTGTTACTGCCCGCCGCCTCCGTCACCGCGGAAACGGGCCATGGCCTCCTCCCACTTCCTGGCGGCTTCTTCTCGGGTCATCTCACCTGCTTCGATCGCTTCCCCGAGCCGCTTGCGGAACGCAATCGGATCGGAGCTGAGTTCTTCTACCTCGGCGGCTGAAATCCCTGCGGCAGTCCCGGTGACATCCTCTCCGGGCGGCGGGGAGGTCTGGCAGGCCACAACAATAAGGGCCAGCCCGAAACTGACGGCCAGTATGGAGGTCCATACGTGGTGCCTTTGGACAGTCGACTTGATCATCATCAACCTCATCTCCAGGAAGGTGTCATTCCCTTCTTTCAGGGCCGGTGCCAGCGCAGGCAGTCCCCTGCCTTTGGAAGCGATCTCGAGAAGAAGACGTCCATATCTCTTCAACGGAATGCCGCTGGCCAGGACCCGCGCATCACAATCCCCCTCCACGGCCAGGCGGAGCCGTCGCAGCATCCACCAGATCACTGGATTCCACGGGATGAGGACCGTACAGGCCAGGCCGGCGATCAGGAGTGCCGGGTCATGGACTCTCCGGTGTTCCTGTTCATGCAGGAGCACCATCTCGAGTTCCTGGTTGGCCAGAGAGAAGACCCACGAGGGGAGTACGATCCGGGGTCGGAACAATCCCAAGACCGCCGGGCCCAGCCCCTCGGAGAGCAGCACCTCCTCACCGATCACGGTGCGCGGTTCCCACGATCTCCGCTGACGATGAAGCCGCAGGCTGCTCCCAATTAATATCACCACCACGAGAACCGAACCGAGGATCCAGAGGATCCCGACCGCTCCCTCCAGGGCACCGAGGAACGCGCCCGATCCCGTGGTGTTCGCGACGGCTCCGGCGCTTGCCCCATAGAGGAACCCGACCGGTAGACCGAATCCAGGCGACGGCGCGGGAGCAGGGAAGAGCCGGGAGATGAACGGAGCCATGGCACCCGCCATGAGTCCCATGATCCAGACCCACCGGGTGGGCCGCCCGAGGGACCTGAGACCCCGGTCGAGGAACCAGGCTGCGGCGGCGATCAGGAGCGCGACGACGAGCCCGTAGAGCATCGACTGGAGTGTCATGAGTCTTCACCCTCCAGTTCATCGAGGAGCTTCCGCATACGGGCCAGTTCCTCGGCGGAGATGTCGCGGTCGGAGACCAGTTGCGCCAGCAGAAGTTCGGCCGAGCCCCCGAAGATCTTCTCCTGGATGCGGTGGAGGGCACTGCTGCCGGCAGTCTCGACCTCGACCAACGGGTAGTACCGGTAGGCCCGACCTTCCGGCTCGTGACGGACGGCCCCTTTCTCCTCCAGGATCTGGAGGATCTTCAGGGCCGTGGTGTAACCGGTATCATCACCCAAGGCCTCAAGGACCTCGGCGACGGAACCCGATCCCCTGCGCCAGAGAACGCTCATGATGTCGAGTTCCCGTTCGGTGAATCTGGGATTATCCAATTCAAATTTCCCTTCTGTGGCGAGCTTGGCTACGAAGATGCTCGTAGAAAGTAGCCACCACGCAGACTCTTGTCAACGAATATCTTCGTAAGTAATCGTCACAGAGCCGCAGATCCGACCTGAAATCAGGCCCATTACCTCTGTTCCGCTATCTATCTATGGGACACTGCCAAGGGGGAATATCTACGAGCGAATTCGTATAAAAAGATACCCTGACGCAATCTGGAGTACGTATCATCTCTCAGAACATTTCTCGCAGGTTCGACGGTATAGATCGGAGTAGGCCCCCGCTACCAATCAGACCTGCAACGCCGATCGGGAGAGATCCTGACCGGCGTTTGCGTTGATGCCCGGAGGCTCTCTCTTTCTCCCGTCGGGTTATTGCGCTACAATCGCCCCACACCCCGCGCTCCGCATCCTCGAGCACAGCTCCACTCTTGTCTGACAGTACCGACCAGCCGGAGACGCGGATTCATGATCGGCCGGAACATCAGCCACTACAGAATCGTCGACAAGCTCGGCGAGGGCGGCATGGGCTCGGTCTGGAAGGCCGAGGACACCACCCTGCAGCGGCTGGTCGCCCTTAAAGCCCTCTCGGTACAACTCGCCCAGAACGAGGAAGCCCGAGCCCGGTTCGTCCGTGAGGCCCAGGCGGCCTCAGCCCTCAACCACGCCCACATCACCACCGTCTACGAACTGCTCGAAGACGAGGGCGAGCAGTTCATCGCCATGGAGTACGTAGAGGGAAAGACCATCCGGGATATCGTG
>CAZFHZ010000192.1:0-3858 GCA_964519015.1 uncultured Gemmatimonadota bacterium
TCACGGCTTCCCCCTGTCGTTGGTTGGGTCCCCGGCGGCTGGCGGGCCGGGAGGAAGGGAACAGCGCCTCGACCTCCTGGACGGGGATCCGATGACGAAAACGTAACAAATCCCCCCGGCCTTGTCAACCCCACTTTCCCGCCCCGGGACCGTTATTTTTCAACCCCTCTGACACCCTCCTTAGGAGCCCAACAGGAGGCTTCCGGAGGCCTTCCCGGGCACCTATCGGACCCGGAAGAAGCCCGCAAGCCCGCGTGAGGACTGCCATCAGGTCGGGACTCTGGCCGGTCAGTTCCCATTCTCCCGTGCGCTTCATACCCGGACAGACGGCTTCCTTTCTGTCCGGATGGGTATGGAAGGCGCCTTCGGGACGCGGTCGGAACCGGTGTATCATGATCCCGTCACGAGTTTCGGGAACAGGTTCGGGGAGGCCTGAACGCCATGCGACGTACCGAATATGCCTGCGACGATGCCTGGATCAGGGGATTCCTTGCGGACGTGGAGGCAGGTTGCCTGGCCTCCGTCGGGCGGGACGGGCGACCCGGCTGCACCCCCATGAACTTCTGGTACGATCCTACCCGGCACCGGATCGTGCTCCACGGCAGCCCGGCCGGACGGCTGGCCGAAGACCTGGCGGCCGATCCCCGGGCCTGCTTCACGGTCTTCCGCTCGGGAAGGATGCTCCCCTCCAACGATGCCGGTGGGTTCAGCACCCAGTACGAGAGCGTGGTCGTGCAGGGACGGGTGGAGGTGCTCTCCGACGAAGCGGAGAAACGGGCCGCCCTCGACGGGCTGATCCGGCGATACTGGCCGACCCTGGAAGCGGGGCGGGACTACCGTCCGATCGAGGAGGACCTGCTGGCCCGGATCACGGTCTGGGTGCTGGTCGTGGAGGCCTGGAGCGGCAAACGGAACTGGAAGGAAGCAGCGGACCAGGACCCCGACTGGCCCCCGCTCGACCCGGAGCGTATCATTCCCCGGGGCTGAAGTGCGGTCCGGACCCATGAAGGCCCGAATCACCGGGACCTTCGGGGTCGTTTCCTGACCAAGGGCCCGACCGGTCTGCTCACCGCCCGCTCTTGGTCCCCGTCTCCATCTTCTTGCGCACTTCGCGGCGTACCCGGGCCGGTAGCTCTTCCCCATGCCGGTCGAGGAAGTCCGCCACCGCCTTCCGGTCGCTCCCCAGCAGCTCCCGGAGCGCCCAGGAGAGCGCCTTGGCCACCATCTCGTCCCGGTCCCCGGCCAGGATCTCGCAGACCATCAGGGTCCGCGGGGTGTCCCCGGTGCCCCCCCTCGATTTCATATTGAGCGGCACCGTACTGACCAGGGCGGCCCGGCGCCACCAGCGGTCACCGGAGTCCGCCCAGCGCCGAACCGCAGCATCGGTCACCTGCCCCTGCCGCCAGGCCCGCCCGGCCACCAGCACCGCGAAGGCGTCCACCGATCCCCAGTTGTCCATCCCCCGTCCGAGCCGTTCGACCGAACGGGTATCGAGTCGGTCGAATGCCGGTCGGTGCCGGGCCAACATCTCGTAGGCCGCCTGCCGCCCCTCGAAGGTGCCGGTCTCAACGAGGCGCTGGACGAAGGAGAGCACGCGGTCGGCGGGCTCCTTCTTGATCCGGGCCAGCACCTCCCGGGCGATCGTGCGCAGATCGGGCACCGAGGTGCCATACACCGTCAGGGCGGTCGGGAAATAGGTCTTGGCGACTTCCCGGCGCTCGGCGCTTCCGCGTTCCCGCAGGCGCCCGAGCACCTCCTTGACCTGTCCGGTGAAGACGTCCTCCGCCATGTCCTCCCTCGCTCCAGGAACCGGCCGGAGCATACACCCGGGTCCGGTCGCCCGGCTTCCCGCTTGTCAATCCTCCCACCCGTGGTCACACTCTCGGACCGGGACCGGACCAGGAGAAGAGCATGCCGGACCAGCCGTCTCCGCGGCCGAAGCGCCGCCGCCTGCGCGACTACGACCCGGCCACCTACTATGGCCGCATCCGGATGGCAGTGCTCCTGTTCGCCTTCACCGGGCTGATGGCCAAGATGAACTATGGTATCGTCAGCACCCGGAATCCCCTGATGGCCAAGTTCATCCTGGTATTCTGGCTCGTCAGCCCGATCCTGGGAGTCCTCCTCCACGATCTGCTGGCCGGCCTGACCGGGCGATGGGCGCACGGGCTCTTCTGGCCCTCGAAGGGGACGACTGCGCCGGCCCACAGCGAGGGGGAAGCGCTCCTGCAGCAGGAGCAGTATCCGGAGGCCGCCGACTGGTTCGCCGCCCGGGTAATGGCGGACCCGAAGGACTGGCGGGCTCAGGTCCGGCTGGTCGAGATCATCGCCCGTCATCTCGACGACCCGGAGTGGGCCGTTGAGGAGCGCTCCCGCCTGCTGAAGCACCCGGAGTTGCCGGAAGGAGCCTGGGTGGAGGCGGCCCTGGAGCAGGGCAGGCACTGGGAAGCCCTGGGGAACCCGGAACGGGCGATCAACCTCTACAAGTCGTTGCTCTGGCGGGTGCCGGAGGGTCCTGATGCGGAGGAAGCGAAGCGGCGGTCAAAGGAACTGGAGCGGCCCTCCACTTCCACTCCCGGCGAGGTGGGCGGTTTCGGCCCCTGACCACCGGCGGCCGGATCACCGCTCGGCAATGATATAGACCAGGTAGGTCTCCTGGTTTTCCTCTTCGGTGGTCTCCAGGTACTCCCCGGTCCCATCCCCCGCCCGGTCGGTCTGTTCCCAGAAGAGCCGGACCCGCTCGAACCCGGACTCGAGCAGGGCCTCACGCACCTCGGGTACCGTCCAGAGCCGCCAGTCGTAGGTGAAGGCCCGGCGGATGCGGGAGCCATCCGGGAAATAGAAGTGGATGTAGCAGAGCGTCTCGGCCGTGAGGGGATTGTAGCGGGCCTGCTGCCAGTGATAGGTGAAATCCTCTCCCTCCCGCTCCTCCTCGCAGGTGACGATCGCCTCCGTACCGCCGTAGAGTTCCAGCATGAAGAGACCGCCCGGATTCAGCGAGCGCCGCACGACCCGGAAGTAGCGCAGCAGCTCCGCCCGTTCCTTGAACACGCAAAAGGAGAAGTTCATCGCCAGGGTGATGTCGGCGCGGGGAGCGGTCACCGTCCGCACGTCGGCCTTGATCAGTAGCATCCGGTCGGCCCGGGGCCCGAGCGCCGCCTGGTTGTGCTCGCGGGCCCAGGCGAGGACGGTCGGATCGAGGTCGACCCCCACCGCCCGCCGCTTCTCGCCACCCTCCACCCAGAGACGACAGAGCCGGGCGGTCCCGCAGAAATCCTCGCGGACGAGGGTCGGTTCCCGCCCGTTCCGGTCCCGGTAGAGGTCCAGGAAGAACGCGATGTCGGCTTCGGGGGATTGGACCGACTGCTCGTAGAGGAGATGCCGGTCGGCCCGGGCGGCCTGCGAACGACGACTCCGGCTCACCGCCGGCTCACTCCGACGGCCGGGTGGTGTCCTTCCTCAGGCGCTTGACCAGGAGGGCGTTGGCCAGCAGCAGCACACCCACCAGGGCCAGGAAGGTCGGTATCAGGGGGAAGAAGCGCAGGTCGATCCCGACCACGTCGAGTAGTCCGATGACCAGGGCGGCGACTCCGAGGATGAGTCCTTCCGGGTCGCGACGGGTCTTGATGAGGTGTCGGGCGACACTCATCCCGATGAAGACCAGGCCGAACGGGACCAGGAACTGCCAGAGTGTCCGTACCCCCGGCAGGTAGAGCAAAACGGCGAGCACCAGCAGGGCGATGGCCCACCCCAGGATGTCAAGTCGCTCATCCAGAGCCCTGTGTTCGGCGTAGGTCATGGTCCGTGTCCGCGTATCAGGTGTCGATCTTGGAATAATCCAGTTCCGAGCCTAGCACA
>CAZFHZ010000193.1:0-2386 GCA_964519015.1 uncultured Gemmatimonadota bacterium
GCCGAGCGCCTGCGCCGGGCGGGGCGGGAAGCCCTGGACGGACTGCTGGCCCAGAGGGAAACGGGATGAGGCTCGAGCGCCTGGAGATCCAGCAGTTGCCCGGCATCCGGTCCGGGTTCGTCCTGAAGGACCTGGACCCGGGCCTCAACCTCATCGTCGGTCCCAACGCCTCGGGCAAGTCGAGCCTCGCCCGGGCCCTGCGCTACCTGCTCAAGGAACCCGACCGCTCCGACCCGCCGGTGCTCTCCCTGGCCGCCGATCTGCGAAGGGACGGGGAATATCTGACCGTGCGCCGTACTGGTTCGGGCACCGTCTGGCTGCGCGAGGGGGTGCCCGTCGAGCCGCCCCCGCTCCCCGATCCCCGCTTCTTCCACTGCTGGTGGCTCACCGTAGAGGAACTCCTGCAGGTCGCCGGCGGGGAGGATGCGGACGGGAGCGGCCGGCGTGACCGGGAGATCGCCGACTGGCTCCAGCGGGAACTGACGGGGGGCTACGACGTGGAGGCCCTGCTGGGCGAACGGGGTCCCTTCCATGTCGGCGCGCGGCACGGGCAGACCGAGTCGAAGGAATACACCGGTCAGTGCAACAAGGTCCGCGAGGTGGAGCGGGCCTACGAAGGCCTCCAGCAGGAGCGGGAGCGGATCCCGGAACTGGAGCGGCGGATCGAGGAGGGGAGCGGCCTGACGGCCCGCATCGGGCGGCTCGAACGGGCCCGGGAACTGCTGGCCGCCCGACGGGTCCGCGTCGCGGCCGAGGCCGCGCTCGCGACCTTCCCGGCGGGTCCGGAAGCGATGGAGCGCCTGCGGGGGGACGAAGGGACGCGGCTGGACACCCTGGACGGACGGCGGCGGGAACTGGAAGAAGAGGAGCGCACCTGGCGGGCGCGGCGCCGGGAGGCCGAAGAGGCCGTGGCGCGAACCGGTCTGGAGGAGCGGGCCCCCGACCTGGAAGCCATCGAAGAGCGGCAGCGGCTGCTGCGGACCACCCAGACCGGACTGGCCGCCCGGCAGGCCGCCCTCGAACGACGGGAGGCGGCCCGGGCCGAGGAGGAGGCAGCCGCCCGCGAGATGGGCGCCCTCGAGGGGACCCTTCCCGCCCTGGACCCGGGAACCGTTGCCGAGGCCGAGCGGATCGCCGGGGGGTGGATCGAGGTCCGGGCCGGGATCGCGGAACTCGAAGCCCGCCTGCGCGACCTTCCCGGGCCGGAAGAAGAGGTCGAAATGGACCGGTACCGCGAGGGGGCCGGCGCCCTGCGGGAGTGGCTGCGGGCCGGTCCCGGCGACCGGCGCCGGATCGTGCCGGCGGCCGCAGCCGCCCTGGCCGGACCGCTGGCGGCCCTCGCCGCGCTCCTCACCGGGGCGGTCTGGCTGGCCGTCGCCGCGGTGGTGCTGGCTGCCGCCGGGGTGCTCTCCCTGGTCGCGGCGGCCGGTTCGGGCCGGCGCGGGCGGGGGGAGGCCGAGCGCCGGTTCCGGGCGTCGGGGCTGGATGCCCCCGAACGGTGGGCGGCCGCGACGGTCGAAGCCCGCCTGAAAGTGATCGAAGAAGACCTCTCCCGGCTCCGGGACCGGCAGGCCCGGGCCGCCGGGGCCGAGCGGGACCGGCAGCGGCTGGCCGGACTGGAAAAGGAACGGGAAGGACTGGAAGCAGCGAAGAGCGCCCTCGCCCGAAAGGTCGGCTTCGATCCGGAACTGCCGGTCGTCTCCCTGGACCGGTTCGTGCGGCTGGCCGACAAGGTCGACACGGCCCGCTCCGGCTACAGGGAAGCCGAGCAGGCGATCGAGCGGGTGGAGGGGGAGATCGCCGGGCTGGCGCAGGCCGTCGCGGCCTTCCTCTCCGAGTGGGAGGGGGGGGATGCGCCCGGGCGGAGCGGGTTCGATCCCGAGGCGCTCTTCACCGGTCCGCCGGAGACCGTTCTGGAAGCGCTGGATTCCGATCTGCGTCGTCTCGCCTCGGGATGTCGCGCCGTCCTGGACGGCCGGCGGGACATCGCGGAGGCGGACCGCAACCTGGAGCGGATCGGCGAGGACTTGGATCGCATCGCCGGGGAGATCGCCGGAGTCTTCACCGGCGCGGGGATCGAGCCCGTGGATCGGAGCGCGCTGGAGGAGCGGCTCCGGGTCGTGGAGGCCTTCCGGGAGGGCCTGGGACAACTCCGGGAGGCACAGAGCGGCGAGGCACAGATACGCTCCGGCCTGCGGTGGGAGGAAGCGCTCCTGGTCCTCGTGGAGGCCGACGACGAGGAAGGGCTCTCCGCCCGGCTGGAGCAGGCCGGACGGGAGGAAACCGAACGGGAGGACTTGAAGGAGAAACTCACCACGATCCGGACTCGGCTCCAGGACGCCGGCGCCGACCGCCAGCTCGAAGAAGCCCTGGCCCGGCGGGAAGA
>CAZFHZ010000193.1:2396-3831 GCA_964519015.1 uncultured Gemmatimonadota bacterium
CGCCGGCCGCTTCCTGCTGGAAGATGTGAAGACCGGGTACCGGACCGAGCACGAGCCGGCGGTGCTCCGGGACGCCCGCGAGCGGTTCGAGCGCTTCACCCGCCACGGCTGGAGCCTGGAACTCGACGAGACGGACGGATTCGCCGCCCGCGACCGGGAGCAGGGGGAGCGCCGAGGGCTGGGGGAACTCTCCTCGGCCACTCGCATGCAGCTCCTGCTGGCGGCCCGTATGGCCTGGACCCGCCACCTCGAGGCGGGCCGGGAACCGCTCCCTTTCTTCCTGGACGAAGCGCTCACCACGAGCGACCCGGAGCGCTTCCACGAGGTCGCCTCGAGCGTGGCCTCCCTGGTCGAGGAGGAGGGACGGCAGGTCTTCTATCTCTGCGCCCAGCCCACCGACGTCCAGCTCTGGGCCCGCACGCTGGGACGGGTCCCCCGGGTGATCGACCTGGGGGAGGTGCGCTTCGGTCGGCCTTCCGAGACGTCGGCCGAGGAGTTCGAACTCACGGAGCGGACACCGATCCCGGCCCCCGGGGACCTCGACGCAGCGCAGTACGCCGAGGCGCTTGGGGTCGATCGCATCGACCCCTGGGAGGATCCCGGCGGCATCCACATCTTCCACCTGCTGCGCGACGACCTCGACCTGCTCTTCCGGCTCCTGGTCGAGTGGGGCGTACAGGCCCTGGGGCCGCTGGAGGGATTGCTCGCAGCGCCCACCGGGGTGCTCGCGATCCCGGACGAAGCGCAGCGCCGGTGTCTGGCGGAGCGCTGCCGGGCCGCCCGCGCCTGGGTCGAGGCCTGGCAGGAAGGGCGGGGGCGCCCCGTGGACCGGGGGGTGCTCGAGAAATGCGAAGTGGTCACCGACCGGTTCATCGAAGAGGTCGCCGCCCTGGCCGCCGAGGCGGGAGGGAACCCGGAAGCGCTCCTCGAACGCCTGGGTGACATCTCCGGCTGGGGGGCGAAGAAGACCGCCCGCCTGAGGGAATGGCTCGTAGAGCAGGGGCACCTCGACCCGCGGCCGGCGCTCGATGTCCCCGGACGGGAGGCGCGCGTCCTGGGAGCCATCCGGGAAGGGACCGACCCGGGGGATGTCCGCGAGACCCTCCGCTGGCTGGAGGCGGGTTTGGGGACGTCTTCTGAGTGTTCCGCGGATTAGACTCTTTAGACCGAAGTTGCCTGCGGAAAAACTGCGATATCCCGCGTGGTAATGCCGTCCTGAAGCGGCGAGGGATCAGCGTAGTGGTCGAAGCTCACCGTGATGCCTTCCACGCTTCTCCGTCTTGGAATGGTCGAGTACATTGATCTTCATGGGCGAACAAAACGCTAATGCTCAGCAAGTCGTATACGTTTTCATCGACGCGTCAAACCTGTGGGAGGCTCAGAAGGCCAAAGGCAGGTTCTTCGACTATGAGAAGTTGAGGACATACCTGAGAAC
>CAZFHZ010000194.1:0-3744 GCA_964519015.1 uncultured Gemmatimonadota bacterium
GAGCTGACCGTCACCGACCACCAGACGGGGCAGACGGCCAACCAGAGCCTGCTCTTCCGCACCCTGCCGGTTCGGTGAGAGGTTGCCGACCGGGAACAGCGCGTTGACATCCTCCAGTAGAACTTGTACAATAACATTGTACAAGTCAGGGAGGATGATATGCCCCGTTCCACGACCTATTCCGCCGCCCGGGCGAGCCTGGCCGAGATCTGGGACCGGCTGGAGGCGGACCGGGACCTGATCGTGATCGAGCGCCGGGGGCACGAGCCGATGGCGCTGCTCCCGGCCGCCGAGGTCGAGAGCCTGATCGAGACCGCTCACCTGGTGCGTTCCCCCCGCAACGCGCTGCGCCTGCTGGCCGCCATCCACCGGGCGCTGGAGGGAGAAGGAGAGATCAAGCCCCCCGCCGAACTGAAGCGGGAGCTGGGTCTTGTCTGACGAGCGGATCGCTGTGTTCCAGAAGGAGTGTCTGGAGGACCTGCGCTGGTGGGTGGAGACCGACCGCCGGACGGCCCTCCGCGTGCTGCGCCTGATCGAGGCCGTGCTGCGCGATCCCCTGGGCGGCATCGGCAAACCGGAACCGCTCAAGTACCTCGGCCCCGGCCTCTGGTCCCGCCGCATAACCGGCGAACACCGGCTCGTCTGCCTGGTCCGCGCCGACCGGATCGACTTCCTGCAGGCCCGTTACCACTACTGAGACATCCTCCTCCGGTCATCCCGGCCAGGATAAACTGGGCCTGCCCGGTCATCGTCTTGTCAGCAGTCGGTCGGATGTGACGGTGTCCAAGCTCATGGAGCCGATTGGCGGACGGATCCGAAACGGGATCGAGCGGTGCCCGGCGACGCGGGTGATGATCCCGGCCGTCAATCAGGCTCTCCGGCCAGGGAGGGATGCGAATGCCGATGCATCATGTCAGAGCCACTACGGTGCCCTCCCTCCTCCTCTCCCTGTTCTTCCTGACATCCTGTGGTGACAGGGCGGGCGTCTCCGGCCATCGCTTCACCATCACCCAGGAGGATGGGATCGAGGTGGCGCTCACCAGCGGCGGTCCGAAGTTCGAAGGCCCTCTGTTCCGTTTCGAGGTCGAGCGCACCCTGCGGGAGGACCCTGCTGTTCCCGAGTCGATGCTCTTCCGACCCGGTACCGTGCATATGGATGACGAGGGCTTCTTTTATGTATTGGATAGGGGGGATTGTCGGATCGTGGTCTACGACCCGGAGGGCCGTTACCTGCGTTCCTTCGGCGGAAAGGGGGACGGACCTGGAGAGTTTCGGGGGATGGACCTGCTCCGGCTGAGCGGGGATGAGCTGGTGATATTCGATTTGAATCTGCAGCGAACAACCCGGTACCGGACCAATGGGACGCTTTTGGAAGTTTATCGGGCGCCAGGGAGTAGCCGGTACAGTGGTCGTGTGGAAAAGCGTGCTGACGGGGGCTTCATTCTGTTCCCGATGTCCAATCCCGGTGAGGAGCCTGAGGATCCGATACTGTCCTACAGTTGCGATCGTATCGTAGTTACCGACGCTACTGGCGACACACTGTGTGATCTCTCGACTCCATGGATTCAATTGGATTTTAAATACCAATATGGAATGGGGAGTGGATTCCACCGGATGGAATTCGTCGGATCTCCGGAATTCCAATACCACCCTAGCCGAGGGATCGTCATGAGTACGGGGGTAGTACCGGAGCTGACCTGGTATGACCTGCACGGCCGGGTCACCGCCCGGATCCGGCTCGACCTGCCGATCGAGCCGGTCACCGCTGAAGAACGGGAACAGATCCGGCGAATGGCCCTGGAGGAGTACGAGCGCACGAAAGAGCGATACCCAGACCATGCCAAGGTAATGCTGGAAAGACTCCAGATCCCGGATGTGAAGGCCTTCTGGGATAGACTCCTCATCAATGATGCGGGCTACTACTGGTTGGAATGTCCCGAGCCGTACCAGGTTCAGTCGGACAAAGGGGGGCCACTCTTTCGGGTCTTGAGTCCGGAGGGAGAGTATCTGGGGCTGACCCGCTGGCCGATCGGTAATGGCACATTTAAGGACGGATGCTTCATGGGAATGGTCGCGGATGAGATGACCGGAGCGGTCGTGCCGACCATCTACCGGATGGTGCCGCTGCCGGCGGGATTCGTATACCCCTAAACGCTGCTGTCCTCTCCTGCGATTGATGGCGGAACGTGAGCGGTATTAGACTCGATATTAATTCAACTGCGCGTGCCATCGGGAGAGGGGCCCGGGACCGCGACGACGGAGGCACCAGCATGCGGTCCGTAGTGATCTCAATTCTCCTCTTCACCACCCTGACCGCCGGCAGTGTCGGCCTCCAGGCTCAAGAACCGTCTACCCTGGCCGCCCTGTGCGACTCCGCCCGGGCCCACCTGGAGCGGGGGGACACCGAAGGAGCGCGCACTCTCTACGAGCAGGTCCTGAGCCGCGACCGCGACTGCCCGCCGGCGGTGCTGGGCATGGGGATGACTCTGCTGGAGACACCGCGCCAGACGTCTTCGGCCCTGGAGTACCTGCGCCGGGCCACCACCCTGATGCCCAACGATCCGAAGGCCCACTTCCAGCGGGCGCGGGCCCACCTGCGACTGGCGGCAACCGACCTGGGACGGGACAACGCGGGCCAGGCCCGGCAGGAACTGGAGCGGGTCATCGCCTTGGATCCCTCCCACGGCGAGGCCTACCAACTGCTGGGCACGCTCTATATGAACATCTACCGGGACTACGAGCAGGCGGCCGCCGCCTTCCGCCGACAGACCGAGGCGAATCCCGGCAACCTCGAGGCCCGCTTCGAGTATGTGCGTGCTCTGATGGACATGGGGATGTTCGCGGACGCGGTGCGGGAGGCGGAAGCCCTCCGCCGACGTGCCCCCGACGACTCCCGGGTCTACCCGTACCTGGCGGGTGCCTACTGGAAACAGGGGCGGGCCGAGGAGGCGATGCGGGTCTTCGAGGACTACTTCGGCCGGATCGGGCCGGAGGAACGAGACCTCTACTTCGATCTGGGACTGATCCTGACGACCGCGGAAATTGGGGAGTTCGAGGGTTTGAGCGCAGAAGGTCGGCGCAGTTGGTGCAACCACTACTGGACGATCCGCGACCCCGATCCGAAGACGGCCGTAAATGAGCGGCTGCTGGAACACTTCGTCCGGGTGGCCTGGGCGCGGATCACCTACGGAGCACAACAGTGGCCATGGGATTCTCGTGGCGCACTATACGTCCGCTACGGTGAACCGGATGTCCGTTCCGGACGAGGATTGGCGACCGACTGGGACCTCTTCATGAACTCGGATGTGGAATGGCTGCATCGGCGGAAGGAACTCGAGGTCGCCATGGGGCTGCCTCCTAGTATGGTCGATGGTCGGACACGCTACAGGGATCCGACACAGGGTGGTATGAGGTCCCTACAAGACGAAACAGCCGATGCCGCGATGTCCGATCTGAAGCAGTCGATTGAAGAATCACGAACCGAGAGATGGGCCTATACAGAACGGGGGATTCAGATCGTATTCACCGATCCGGTCGGTCGGGGCAAGTTCCTCGTTGCCGATGATGATCGGATATTGATCGAACAGATGGGCATTCGAATGCCGGTCGTGAGTGCCGAAGAGGAGAAGATCCAGCTGGTCGACCTCATGGACGGGATCTTCACCTTCCGGGGCTCGGAGGGGAAGACAGCGGTGGAGTACGCCTTCGCCCTGCTCCCCGACGACTTCGGTCAGTTCCGCTCGG
>CAZFHZ010000195.1:0-3738 GCA_964519015.1 uncultured Gemmatimonadota bacterium
CCCCTTCACCATCGCCGACGCCACCACTCTGACCGAGGCGGGCTACGTCGGCGAAGACGTCGAGAACATCCTGGTGCGCCTGCTCCAGGCGGCCGACTACGACGTCAAGCGGGCCGAACTGGGCATCGTCTACATCGACGAGATCGACAAGATCGCCCGCAAGAGCGAGAACCCGAGCATCACCCGCGACGTCTCCGGCGAGGGGGTCCAGCAGGCCCTGCTCAAGATCCTGGAAGGGACCAACGCCCAGGTGCCGCCCAAGGGGGGGCGCAAGCACCCCGAGCAGGCGCTCATCCAGATCGACACCAAGAACATCCTCTTCATCTGCGGCGGGGCCTTCGACGGGCTCGACACCATCGTGGGGCGCCGGCTGGGCAAGAAGGTGGCCGGTTTCGGGCGCGCCGGCGAAGCGGCTAAACGCACCCGCGGCGATCTGCTCAACAGCACCGAGTTCGACGACCTGCTCCGCTACGGGATGATCCCCGAGCTGGTCGGGCGGCTGCCCGTGCTGGTCGCCCTGCACGACCTGGACGAGGCGGCCCTGACCCGCATCCTGACCGAGCCGAAGAACGCCCTGGTGCGCCAGTATCTGAAGTCGTTCGAGATGGACGGCGTGGCACTCGAGTTCGGGCCCGGCGCGCTGGAATCG
Source organism: uncultured Gemmatimonadota bacterium (assembly GCA_964519015.1). Lineage (GTDB taxonomy): Bacteria > Blakebacterota > Blakebacteria > Blakebacterales > CAYUVJ01 > CAZFHZ01. Next base: position 650 of record CAZFHZ010000195.1, read on the forward strand.
GTCGTGGAGCTGGCCATCAAGAAGGGGACAGGGGCGCGGGCGCTCCGTTCCATCCTCGAATCGGTCATGCTCGACCTGATGTACGAGATTCCCGGGCAGGAAAAGCGGGACCGGGTCGTCATAACCGATGAGATGGTCCGCAGCCGGCCCCGTCAGGCCCAGGCGGTCCCGGAGCCGGAGAGGGGCGGCCGGGCCGATACACCGGGGGCCGAAGCCGGGGCCGAGGCGGCTCCGCAGGCCGCCGAACCGGCCGAGACCGAACCGGCCCGGACCAAGAAAATCGCCTGAGCCCGGTCCCCGGCGGCGCCGCCGCCGCAGGGATGGGCACCCCGCATGAGGGGAGCGCGGCGCGCGGGTGAAGGCCGGCCCGGCCCGACCCGCTGTGCACGCGCCCCGGAGCGACCTGCCTGATGGCGAAATCCCGTAAGAAGCCTGCCGGACGGACCGAGCCTAGAGCCTCGAAGTCCGGGAAACCGCCCTCGACCCAGTCGAAGTCGTCCCGGTCGGCGCGCACCGGTACCGGATCGTCCCGGAAGCCGGCTGTTGCGTCGCCGGCCACCCCGAAGGCACCGGTCGAGCCGAACACCGGTACGGTCGAGACCACCCCTCTGGTCTATCAGAAGGAAACCTTTCAGGTCCCGGCCCGGCTCCCCCTGATCCCGCTGCGCGACGTGGTGGTCTTCCCCTGGATGGTCTACCCGCTGCTGGTGGGGCGCCCCGCTTCGATTGAGGCGGTCGAGGAGGCGCGGCGCCTGAGCGGCCGGGAAGGCACCCCGCTTATCCTCCTGGCCGCCCAGAGTGACCCGGAGCAGGAGCAGCCCGCCCCCGACGACATCTTCGATGTCGGGGTCGTCGCCCGCATCCTGCAGGTCGTGCCGCTGCCCAACGGGATGTTCAAGGTCGTGGTGGAAGGGATGCAGCGGGCGGTGCTGAGCGGGATCGAAACTCCTGTGCAGGGGCCCTACCACGCCCTCGGCAGGCTCATGAACGAGCGGGGTGCCGCCCTCGGCCCGGGCACCGAGGCGCTCATGCGGGCAGTGGTCACCCACTTCGCCGCCTACGTGGACATCAATCGCCAGATCCCCGAGGAAGTGGTGGCCGGGGTGCGGGTGATCCACGAGCCCTCCCGGGTGGCCGACGTGGTGGCCAGCCATCTGAGCGCCGACAACCACGACCGCCAGCGCCTGCTCACCCAGGCAGACGTGGCCATGCGCCTGCAGTCGGTGCTCGAGCTGCTCGCCTCCGAGACCCAGATCCTGGAGTTGGAGCAGAGCATCGAGGGGCAGGTCCGCGACCGGATGCAGAACAGCCAGCGGGAGTACTACCTCCAGGAGCAGATGAAGGCCATCCGGGAGGAGCTGGGGGAACAGGACGAGTACGCCGAGATCGACACCCTCAAGGAGGGAGTGCGCAAGGCGGGCATGCCCCGGGCGGTGCGGGAGCGGGCCGAATCGGAAATCGACAAGCTGGCCCGCATGCACACGCTCTCCCCCGAGGCGACCGTGGTGCGCAACTACCTCGACTGGCTGATCGAGCTCCCCTGGCGCAAGCGGACTAAGGACCGGCTCGACCTGGCCGAGGTGCGGCGCATCCTCGACGCCGACCATCACGCTCTCGAGAAGCCCAAGGAGCGCATCCTGGAGTACCTGGCCGTGCTGAAGATGGTCGGCCGGATCAAGGGCCCCATCCTCTGTCTGGTCGGGCCTCCCGGCACCGGCAAGACGAGCGTGGCCAAGTCGATCGCTTCCGCTCTGGGGCGGAAGTTCGTGCGCATGTCGCTGGGAGGGGTGCGGGACGAAGCGGAGATCCGCGGCCACCGACGCACCTATATCGGGGCGCTCCCCGGGCGCATCATCCAGTCCATGAAGAAGGCGGGGACCCGTAACCCGGTCTTCCTGCTCGACGAGGTGGACAAGGTCGGGGCCGACTTCCGGGGGGACCCGGCGGCCGCCCTGCTGGAAGTGCTCGATCCGGAACAGAACAGCCACTTCTCCGACCACTATTTGGAGGTCGAGTACGACCTCTCCGAGGTGCTCTTCATCACCACCGCCAACACCCTCTACACCATCCCGGCCGCCCTGCACGACCGCATGGAAGTGATCGAGATGCCCGGCTACCTGGAGCCGGACAAACTGGCCATCGCGCGGGAGTTCCTGCTCCCCAAGCAGCTCGAGGCCCACGGACTCAAGGCCGGGGACATCCTGTTGAGCGACCGCGCCTTGAAGGCGCTCGTCGTCGGCTGGACCCGGGAGGCGGGGGTGCGCAACCTGGAGCGCAACCTGGCCACCCTCTGCCGCAAAGTCGCCCGGCAGGCGGCCGAGGCCCAGGAGAACGGGAAGCGCTTTTCCCTGCCGGTGCGCATCACCCCCGGTAGGCTGGAGCGCTACCTGGGCGTGACCCGCTACGAGGAGAGCCTGTCGGAACCGGAGGACCTGGTGGGGGCCGCCCAGGGGCTGGCCTGGACCGCCAGCGGGGGGGACCTGCTTAAGATCGAGGTCGCCCTGGTGCCCGGGAAGGGGAAGCTCCAGCTGACCGGTAAACTGGGCGAGGTGATGAAGGAGTCGGCCCAGGCGGCCTACACCTTCGCCCGGGCGCACGCCGCCGAGTACGGCTACCGCACCGATTTCTACCGCGATACCGACATCCACATCCACGTGCCGGAAGGGGCCATCCCCAAGGACGGCCCATCGGCCGGCATCACCATCGCCACCGCCCTGGTCTCGGCCCTCTCGGGTCGGCCCGTCCGCAGGGACCTGGCCATGACCGGTGAGATCACCCTGCGCGGCCACGTGCTCACCATCGGCGGGCTGAACGAGAAGGTGATGGCGGCCAAGCGGGCCGGCATCCGCACCGTCATTCTGCCGGCCGAGAACGAGCGGCACCTCAAGGAGATCCCGCGCGGGGTGGCCAAGGGGCTCACCTTCATCCCGGTACACACCATGCCCGAGGTGCTGGAGGCCGCCCTGCTGCCGGCCCCGGCACAGGCCCGCACGTCCTCTTCTGGGAAGGGGCACCGCAGGCGCGCCGCTCTCCCATCCGATACACGTGAGCGCAAGATCGGACCGGGCGCAGCCACCGGCAAGGTCGCC
>CAZFHZ010000196.1:0-3600 GCA_964519015.1 uncultured Gemmatimonadota bacterium
TGGCCGACCTGCTCCGCGAGGGCCTGAAACCTGCCACTGCCAACCGATACCGGGCCCGCCTGAGCAGCATGACCAGGAAGGCGTGAGAGTATCCAGCCGGCCCGAGTCTCCTGAATACTTCCATCCAACCTGGTCGTCCTTGTACTGACCGCCTCATCAAAGGAAGATTACGACCACACTGCGGCGATGGTCGCCGCGACGATCCTGCTCATTCAACGCAGACCAACAGTCCATCTCCGGTACAATCCCTTGCCTATGTCGGGTACAATCCCTAAATTAGTCCGGGTACGATCCCTATGTCACAGGTGAGGATACATGCCACGGATTCGCAAGAGAATCGTCGAAGGGCGCATCGCTGATCGTCTGCGCACGCACGGGGGAGTGCTGCTTTCGGGACCGAAAGCAGTAGGAAAGACCACTACGGCCCGCATCTTCGCGGCATCAGAAGTGAGGCTTGATCAAGATCAGGCAGCACTTACGGCAGCTCGAACCGACCCCAGTCTCGTTCTGGATGGTGCGTATCCGCGACTGATTGACGAATATCAGCTTGCTGAGGGCATGTGGGATGCTGTGCGTGGAAGAATCGACGACCTGGGCGCAAAAGGGTTGTTCCTCCTCACGGGATCCTCTTCCCCGCGGGATGATCAAGTGAGTCATTCAGGTGCCCGACGGATCGCCCTTGTACCGATGCGGACCATGACTTTCAACGAACGCGGTCTTTCCAGCGGAGTTGTATCCATAGGTTCTCTGCTTGCCGACGAGCAGGTCCCACCAGATGCGCCTGAGTTCAGCGTTGCCTCGGCGGTGGAAGCTTTGGCCGTCGGTGGATGGCCGGACAACCTGGAGTTGTCTACAGATGATGCCCTCGACGCCAATGCAGATTACCTGGACATAATTGTTCATGCGGACATCCGGCGTGTCGATGGAGTGGCTCGTGACCCGGACGGAGTCCGACGATTACTGGCTTCGTATGCCAGGAATGTGGCCACCGACGCTGCACTCCGCACCATCGCCCGCTCCCAAGAGGAACCCCTGAGCGAGTCTTCACTACACGACTACCTGCGCGCGCTCAGGCGCCTGTTCCTGATCGAGGACCAGGAGAACTGGAAACCGGCCCTACGCTCCCGGGTCCGCCTGGCAGCCACTCCGAAACGTCACCTTGCGGATCCCTCGCTGGCGGTTGCAGCCCTCGGCGCGAGCGTTGAGAGGCTGCTGGGGCCTGAAATCGAGCTCGCGGGTCTTCTCTTTGAATCGCAGGTCATTCACGATCTTCGTGTCTATGCACAGCCTCACCGTGCAGGCGTTCGGTTCTACAGAGACAACAAGGGCCTGGAAGTCGATGCCGTCATAGAGGCTGCAAACGGCCGATGGATCGCGGTCGAAGTCAAACTCGGTCACCACCGGGTCGACGAAGGGGCTGAGAACCTCCTCGCATTGCGCGATAAACTGACCGACGAAGCCAACGCGGCCTGCGGTGCGCTCGTTGTGGTTGTCGCGAGCAGTCCGACCTACACTCGTCCTGACGGCGTAGTGGTTACGTCGATAGCTTCGCTGGGCCCCTGATTCATCGTGTATCTGCTTGAGTAGTCATGCGCATGCTTTCCCAACCGAGCGAACACGACGGAGAAGCAATCCGCTGTGCTGCAAGGCTTCGAGCGTGACACCCGCCGACCAGGGGTATGGAGACGGATAGGTCGAACCCCCGCGCATGCTGTGGCAGAATAGGCCTCCGCTGGGTGGGGGTCATGCGTACGTCCCCTAGACCACCAGCTGGCCGGCAATGCTGCGGCGACACCCGAACCGGGCGATACACCGCGGGAATGAGGGCGTTTTCAGGCGTCGTTCGCCAAGCGGCGGAACGCTTGCCCTGAGAACCCCGTTGACAGCCCCCCAGTGGGGCTTTTCTTTGTGGAGCCGGCCGTACTCGCCGGTGTATCCCTGTCTGTAATACGAAGTGCCGCAAGTCGTTGACGACTTTCTGCGTCATCATGCTGGAAGCGATTCTCGAGGTTGCCGATGGCCAAAGCCGAACACGTCGCCCCCACGGGGCTATCCGAGAAGTCGAAGATCTACGCGGTGAAGAAGAAGGAAGAGGAGCTTCAGGCCGCGTTGGAGGAGGCCCGCGTCGAGGCGCAGCGGCTGGTTGCGGAGGCCCGCAAGCAGGCCGAGCAGGTTCGAGATGATTCCCGGGCTCAGTCTCAGGCCGCCTCGAAGGAGGCCTTCGAGAAGGCTTCGACCAGAGCGGACGCGGACGTGAAGGCCCTCACGGAATCGAAGGACGGCCGGGTGAAGACGGTCCTCGAGATGGCCGAGAAGAACCGGGACAAGGCCGTCGAAGCGGCCCTCACCTTCCTGCTCAGCAAGTAACGGTTCCCGAATGATCGTACCGATGACCCGGATCGAGGTCCTGGGCAGCAGGCGGCTGCTGCGCCGGACGCTCGACGTGCTCCAGGACGCGGGCGTGGTGCACGTCTCCGAGGCGCCCCTGCAGGACGCCCACGGGGAGATCGTGCTCGCCCGACCCGAGGCCTCCGACGGCGGTTCTGGAAACGGTGACCTCAACACCCTGGAGCGGCTCCAGGAGCGCCTGAAGGAGATGTCGGTACGCACACCTGCTGATGCCCTGGTCACCCTGGATGCCCGGGAGGAAGCGGACCGGGTCCGGGACGAACTGACCGAACAAGCACCGGCCGACCTGGAATCCCAGATCCATGAAACGTACGAGGCCTTCCGGGAGCACGACCGGGCGCTGAAGCGCCGGGAGGGCGAGCTCCAGGTAGCCAGGCGGTATGCTCCCGCTTTCCAGGCGCTGGCCGATCTGCTGGCCGGTGCCGAAGGGATCGAAGCAGGGAAGGAAGAAGAAGGAGTCGCTCGCCGGGCGGTGGTACTGGAGAGCAGCGCCGCCGAGGTGCTGGCCGGGCTGGCCGACATGGTGGACATCCTCACCGACTCCCGCGGCCGGGTCTACCGGGCCCAGGTGGCCGGCGGCCGGCAGGCCGTCCTGATGGTCTACCCCAAGCGCTACGACGAGCGGGTCGGGCGGCTGCTCGGAGAAGAGGGGATCGAAGAACTCCAGGCCCCGGTGGCCTACCGCGACCTGCCGCTGCCGGAGGCCGCCGCGGCCTTCCGCCGGCGGATCACCGACCTGCCGGGCGAGATCGAGGCCGCCCGCACCGACCTCTCCGCCTTCCTTATTAAAGAGGCGGCCCGGATCAAGGGGATGCTGGCTCAGGTGGCCGGCCGTCTCGAGGCCGCTCAGCAGACCGGCAAGCTGGCCGTGAGCGGCCGGGCCTTCGTCCTGCACGGTTTCGTCCCCCGGGCCGAGTTCGCGGCTTTGAACGCCCGCCTCGCCGGCGAGCTGGAAGGCCGGGTGGTGGTGACCGACCTGGGGATCGCCCACGGCGAGGAGGACCGGGTCCCCACCAAGCTCCGCAACCGCGGTTTCTTCAAGGACTTCGAGGTCATGCTGGCGCTGTTGCCGCCGGCCCGTTACGGCACGGTGGATGCCACTCCGCTCATCGCGATCGGTTTCCCCCTCTTCTTCGGGCTGATGCTGGGGGATGTCCTGTACGGACTGCTGGTGATCGGGATGGCCCTGGC
>CAZFHZ010000197.1:0-3575 GCA_964519015.1 uncultured Gemmatimonadota bacterium
CTCGACGAGATCCACATGCTCGAGCAGCAGGGGGTCAAGGTGGACGGCCGGCTCTTCATCAGCCAGAACGCCCACCTGATCATGCCCTACCACCACATGCTCGACCAGGTGCATGACAAGAGCCTGGGGGAGAACAAGATAGGGACCACCGGACGGGGGATCGGACCGGCCTACATCGACAAGACGGCCCGGACCGGCATCCGGATTGTGGACCTGCTTGACCGGGAACTGCTGCGGCAGAAACTGCTCAAGAACATCGAGGAGAAGAACATCCTCCTGCAGAGGATCTACGGGGAACCGAAGCTGGACACCGAGGCCATCATCAGCGAATACCTGGAGTTCGACAAGGAGATCGACAAGTACATCCGGGACATCAGCGTACTGGTCAACAAGGCGGTCGACGAGGGGAAGACGGTGATCTTCGAGGGGGCGCAGGGGACCCACCTGGATGTGGATCACGGCACGTACCCCTACGTGACCTCGAGCAATCCCTCCGCCGCCGGCGCCTGCATCGGCTCGGGGGTAGGGCCGACCAAGATCGACGGCGTCATCGGGGTGGCCAAAGCTTATACGACCCGAGTGGGGAGCGGTCCCTTCCCGACCGAGTTCGAGGAAGAGCTGGGGGAACAGGTCCGGCAACTGGGTGGGGAGTTCGGCGCCACCACCGGGCGTCCCCGGCGGTGCGGCTGGTTCGACGCCGTGGTGGCCAACCACTCGGTTCGGATCAACGGGCTTACCGGCTGGGCGATCACGAAACTGGACGTACTCGACACTCTGGAGGAGATCAAGATCTGTGTCGGGTACAAGGTGGCCTCCGACAAGATCAAGCGGAACATGCCCAGCGAGTTAAGCGTTCTCAACCGCGCGGAACCGGTCTGGGATACCATGCCCGGCTGGCGGGAACCGACCAGCGGCTGCCGGAAATGGGAAGACCTGCCGCAGAAGGCCCGGGATTACCTGGAGCGGATCGCCCAGATTACCCGTACCCCTATCGCCATCGTAAGCGTCGGCTCGGGCCGGGAAGAAACCATCATCATCCGGGACGACCGGGTCGGCTGGGTAGCCGAGGCGGCCGGAGCTACGCAGCAGGCTTGACGGTCCATCTCCGGCGCATCTTCTTGAGGCTCCCTGCGCGCGGGCCACACACCTGAGGGAGTAGCTCAGTTAGGTAGAGCAGCGGGCTTTTAACCCGCGAGTCCAGGGTTCGATTCCCTGCTCCCTCACCAGGCTTCCTTGTGACGGCACGGCTTACACCGTATCTTATGATAGTGAAAGATCTTTGAAAGGGGGCGACCTGGTCTCGACGGGGACCACGTGAGGGTGGCTGCGTTCCGAGTTGCCGGACGAACTCGTCAAAACGCCCGGAAACCAACAAGCGCCAACACTAACTTCGCGCTGGCCGCTTAATCGCGGCCCGTTCCCTCATCAGCCTGCCTGCGGCGGGTGAACGGAACGTCGGAAATGCGGGCTGGTCCCGAGGGTCGCTCAGGCCCGATGGACGAGATATTCACTGAGCTGGTCCTGGACATCGCCTGCCGGTCGGCAGTGCCCGGGACGAGATCGAAGCACCGGCTACGAACGTAGATGCTGCCGGATCGTGTCTTCGGACGCGGGTTCGATTCCCGCCGCCTCCACCAATTCGCATGCGACTCCGATGCTCGGGATGGCGATCGTCGGAGTCGCTTTTAGGCCTGCCGTGTGGGTTCCTCGGGCTGCGGCGATGGAAGGAGAGGAAGTATTACTCTCACCGTCGCTTTTCCCCCGGATCGACATTGAACGTCCAGTACGCCGCCGCACCGGCGGATGATATCGTGAGCCATGGAAAGGACGAGTTCCGGTTTGGCGCCGTGACCGGACCTCGATGAAGCGAGATCCTGGCGGGACCGCCGGAAACAACTTTGGTTTGACATTTGGTTGTCCTCAATCGAGATGACGGCGCAGAACCGTTTGCCGGGTCCGGTGATTCCGGGTGCCCGTATGGCGTCGACACGGACACGTCCGGTCGCCAGAATCAACCGCCTGCCGGCGGACAAGGCACTGCGTGCGTCGAGCACCAGATTCTTCAACACGACACGGATCCGCCCGGAATCGGAGAAGACCCAGAGGGGTTCCGAATCGATTCGCGTCACGATTCGCAGGTCGTTGACCGGAATCCCTTCGTGCACCGGATCGAAATCCCTGACCAGGCGGTTGAGGTCGAAGCGGTGAGGTACTTGCGGATCGCATTCTCCGAAGACCTTGATCAGCTCAACCAGAGCTGTGGCCCGGCGCCCGGCTTCGATGATTCGGGATAGTCTGGCCTGGACGGGATGTTCCGGTTGAACTTGCAGGACGGCCAACTCGGCGAAGCCGAGGATGGCCGCATGCAGGTTGTTGAATTCATGGGCGATTCCCCAAGCCAGATCGTGAACCGCTTCCCGGCTCTTCGACGCAATCCCCGAGTTCATCTTGTTCTACTTTGAGGTCACGTCTCAGGCGATAGCCGGAATCGCGCGACGTTTGCGCCTTGCGCGCTGGAGGAAGGTACCGGGGGAGAGAATCGAAGCGCTGAGGTCCCCCGAGAATGAGGGGGGGGACACGCTGGATGAAGGTACGGGATCTACTCGGACAGATCGGGATCTTCGCGGAGTAGACGGAGAGCGATCCGGATCGCTCTGGCCAGCAGTTCGTCGGAGATCTGTCCCGCGTGAAGATCGGGTGTCGTTCTCCGGCGATCGAAGGCCGAACCTTCTGCCGTTCCTTCTCGAACCAGGAAACGGGCGCGCTCCAGTGTGGCTTCCTCCTCGATCCCGAAGAACTCGCTCAGCGTGAGTCCCAGAGCCTTCACGATCGCCTCGAGGGTATTGAATCGAGGCACTACGTGGTCGTTCATGATTTTGGAGAGCCCGCTCGGGGAAACACCCGCGGCCGCTGCCAACTCTCCATCCTGCATGCCGCGCAACCGGGCTGCTCGGCGGATCCGGTCCCCCAGTGTCATGTACTCGAATATTCATTCTCGCCATCCCTGTTCAAAGGAGAAGCAAGAAACATGAAAAAACAGAATATTAAATATACTATATGTCAATCGTAAATGTAATATACTACATTTAGATTGAACTATACGGCATGCTTCACCGTCCGCATAATCAGATCCAACCAGGCGACGCCCGGGTTCCGATAGCTCCAGAGATCGCCGCGAAGGACAAGGACAACGAGGCAGGGAGGGAAGGCGTTGTTTATGATCGGCGCAGCAACCGCCACGGCCGGCGTAGATCCGCCCAGGTGTCTTTCTTGAGTTTTTCAAACTCCGCGAATTCGTCCGCTTCCTGCTGGCGGCCCCGGTTCATGAACTCCTTCCCGAATGCCCCGAAGATCCCCAGCATCCCTCCCACCATCAGGGCCAGGATCCCCTTGAGCAGCAACCGCCGGCGGTCGGGCAGGACCGGCGCTTCCGCCCGTTCGATCACGGTGATGACCGGTGTATCCCGCACTTCGTCGATCCGGGCCTGTTCGTAGGCCTGGGTCAGGGTGGTGAAGATCTGCTGACGCATATTTACTTCGCGCTGCAACCGGTCGTGGACGAACTCCAGTTCCGG
>CAZFHZ010000198.1:0-3562 GCA_964519015.1 uncultured Gemmatimonadota bacterium
GTCCCGCGATCTCAAAGTAGAGATACATCGGCTCCCCGGGAAGGAAGGTATTGTCCGTGCGGGGCGCGATCAGGAGCCCTGATCGGGCTATTACACCCGCGGGCGGCCATAATAGAGCATCCTCGCGCGTTTCGATTCTCCCTGCCAGCACCAGGTCGGAGAGGGTCGGTCCGCCGGTGAGGGGTGGAACGCTCAGGGTGTCCCGGGCCACCCAGGAGCGATCCTCCTCCCCGATCACTTCCAGGCTGACCAGATGGTCTCCGCTCCCCAGGGCAACGGGCCGCCCGCACAGGACATATCGTTCCATGAAGTAGGCCAGGGAAGACCACTGCGTGTTCTCAACGAAGAGCGCAGCCGGCAGGACCTGCTTGATCCCGGTGGCCAGGTCCAGTGAACAGGTGAAGAGCCTCGACGACAGTCCCAGACCCCGGCCCCCCAGCAGGGAACGCGCCAGATCGGGATCCGCGTCCGCGACCGGGATAATCTCCCACTCCTCCGCCGCACCGGGGAAACGGTAGCAGGTCAGGGGCAGGCGTACCGGCGCCTTCAGACCGGCCACCGAGGAGAGTTCGGGCACTGCGTGGGTGTGTTCGATGAAGAGGCTTGTGCGGTCGATGGTTGGAACCGGATGCGCGTTCTGGGTCACGAAGCCCTGCCGGCCGGTGACAAACCCCATCCCCAGCGGGATGCGGAATCCGGGATACACCATCCACTCCGCCGGGAAGGTGGACACCGATCCGCCGAACCCGCCGGCCGTGCGGTTAGCGCCTCCGGGTGCATTCGCGGGCAGGCTCATCTGGGAGATGTCGAACCGGCCCCTGCTCAACGCCCCCGGGGCAACCTCCTCAGACGAGGGGGCGGTCCACGCCGGCGGTTTCCCGTACCGTAGGTAGACCTGCCCCTTGAGAGTCTCCCACCCCTCCAGCCCGAGCCTGGGGACTCCAAAGAACCATGCGACCATGGCGAACCGGCGCATCTGTTCCAGGCTCCGCATCTCGTGCTCGCCGCTCAGCAGCGGATCCCGGCTGGCCCAGAAGACTGCGACCGCCGTGCTGTCGGCCGCGCTCGGCTCCGGCGGTCCCATCGCTTGAATAGGCATCGCCCAGCCCGGGTTCCGCAGGAGGTGCCCCGCTTCACCCCCCAGATCCTGTTCCGCCGCTTCGAATGACCGGCGCGCATCCTCGTATAATCCCAGGTAGTAGAACGCCATGCCCTGACCGAGCCGGGCCAGAGCCGGCTCGATGCCGTCCCGCACCATGCAGTTGAGGACCGGCATCGCCTTCACCCATTCCCCTTCGTAGAGGTAGAGATGGGCGAGCCACCTGGGGGCGCGTACGTTGAGGTCGTCCAGGGCGATCGCCGTGGCCAGGAGCCGCTCCGCCTCGGATCGGGTCCCCGGGACGGCCCCCACGAAGACCCCGCTCTGGCGCCTTCCGAACCGGGTGAGACCCTCCACGATGAGCTGACCCTTGACGGCGTAGGCTTCCGCCCGGCCGGGCTCCCGCTCGATCAATTGATCGAGTTCTCTGAGGGCATAATCCTCAAGCGTGAGGGCGATGTAGATCACGGCCCGGGCCAGGTGATAGTCCGGATTGCCCGGTTCTATCCTCAGTGCTTCGTTGATGAGTTCCAGGGCCCTCCTCCGCCGGCCGGGATTCTCATCCTCGGCCGAGAGGACCGCCAGCATATAGATGGCATCGGGCGACTTGTTGCCCGACCGATATGCCTGTTCGAGGAGTGTGAGCGCCGCCTCGGCCTGCCCGAGCCGCAGGAGGTCCCGTGCTTCCAGCACCGTCCGGGAAGGAGGCGCTTCCTCCCGGCCCGACTCCTGCGTCCGATCACGCATCGACAGCAGACGCTGATACTCGTCACGTCCCAGTATCTCACTGGGGTGGAATATCTGCAGGATGAGTTGAGAACGCTGCAGCGCGTCCACCGGCCGGTCCGGCTGGGCCTCTACCGGAACAGCCATGCAGAGGACGAGGACGGTAGGCCTGATCATTGAAGCGAAACCGATCGAGCGTTGAGGTATCACCGCCTGACTCACACCAATGTGGATTTACCAGACAGAAGGACGAGCATGACCGGTGCGGTGTTCATGAGAATCGTGACTGCGCTGGTTGTCTTCGGATGGTGTTGACAGTGAGATGAGAGAAGCTAACTACATGGACGGTCGTCAAGCCCTCCTGCGCCGATGGTACTCGGGGGTTCACGCCCCTGGAAGAGTAGGAAGGAGGAACCGTCCCCGGTCAGCGGGTGCCCGCGATGTAGTTCGACATCTGGGCGATCAGGAACTCCTTCTCCTCGAGGAGCTCTTTGACCACGTCACCGATCGAGATCACTCCGACCGGTTTCCCCTCCTCGATGACGAGCAGGTGCCGGATATGGCTCTCCGTCATGAGGTCCATGCAGTCCACAATCGACTGGTCGGGTCCCACGGACACGATCCCCCGGCTCATGATTTCGCGGATCGGTGTCTCCCGTGAAGTCTTGTTGAGCAGGATCACCTTACGGGCGTAATCCCGCTCGGAGAACACCCCGACCAGCTCATCCCCGTCGAGCACCATAAGAGCACCGATGTTCCGTTCGGCCAGGATGGAGAGCGCCTCGTAGACCGTGGCCTCGGGTGCGACCGACCAGATGGCGGGGCCCTTCTGTTCCAGGATCCGACGGACGGTCCTCATATCGACACGGCTCCTTTTCAGCTGCCCACGATCCGACCGGTGGCGCTCGGGCGTTCGGCCTTCCGTGACCGTGGAAGCGACACCTGGGAGCGGCGGACGGAAGGCAGGACAATAGATCGATGTCGCCGGGTGATAGTACGGGGGGCTCTCACCGACCGTCAAGACGACCTGGGCGGAATCACCCAAATGGGATAAACTGGGCCCGCTCACCGTTCGTCCGGGATGTGAAGTCGAACCCGGTCCGGTGGAGGGCTTCTCTCATGTCAGCATCCATCGGGGATCAGAGCCGGATCGTCCTACTGCTGGGAGTGCTCCTGCTGTTTGCCAGAACCCGACTCCGGCCCTCCCTCCTCATCCTCCTGACCGGTCTGGGACTGCTCTGCCCGGCGTTCCTGGCCGGGGAGGTCACGGCCCAGTCGCAACAGCGGCAGCCCCGGGGTCGCAGCGTCACCCTCGGGGACCTGACCGCCTTCGAGGTGACGGGGGACACGATCAAGATCGCCGCCGGCAACGACCAGGTCCGGGTCCTCTTCTACCGGCCCGACCTCTTCCGGATCTGGCTCGGGCCGGACGGGACCTTCAGCGAGCCGCCCGCCACCTCCGAGGATGTGCCGATGGTCGTGTTCACCGGGAAGCCGGTCCCGGTCCGGTGGCAGGACGCCGGGGAGTACTACCGGCTGCAGAGCGAGGCCTGCATGGTGCGTGTCTACAAGCGGCCCCTCCGCTTCGCACTCTTCGACCGGGATGATGCAACCGTCATCTGGCAGGAGGAGCGGCCGCTCAGCTACGGCCCCTCCACGGTCCAGAGTCTGAAGCGGGCCGAGAGCGAGCACTTCTTCGGCTGCGGGATGCAGAACGGCTACTTCTCCCACCGGGAT
>CAZFHZ010000199.1:0-3548 GCA_964519015.1 uncultured Gemmatimonadota bacterium
GTCCCGGCCCATGGGGGTGAATCCACACAGGTAACGGTTTTCGCTGACAATACAAGTGAGATCGGCCACATCTGGCCCCAGGTCTTCGACGACGGTTGTCTGGTCGTATTCACCGTTCTCGGTCCCAGCGGGTTGTGGCATGATGCCCATGTCGTCGTGCAGAACATCCGCACCGGTGAGCGCACGACGATCGCAGAAGAGGCGACCTTCGGGCGTCACCTTTCAACCGGCCATATCCTGTACACCACTGCCGACGGCATGCTCCACGCGGTCCCGTTCGATCCATCCCGGGAGGCTGTGACGGGGCCATCCTTCCCCGTTGAAACCGGCATTCGCGTCAGCTACTGGGGTGGTGCCGCCTCGTATGCGATCTCAGAGACCGGAACCTTCGCCTTCATCCGGGGCTCCGACTGGGAGAACCACCAACTGATCTGGCTGGACCGGCGTGGACGACGGATCGGTACGATCGGGTCACCGATCACCGCCGAATCGGTCCAACTCTCGCCTGATGGCCGGAGTATCGCCCTCTACCTCGCACAACCCGGCAATGCTGACATCTATACCATCGACGCTCAATCGGGAGACCGGCAGCGGGTCACATACGAAGCCAGCACCGAGGACTGGCCGGTGTGGTCACCCGACAGCCGCCGGCTGGCGTACCAGTCGGCGAAGAACGGACTGGATCATCGGATCGAGATCCAGGAGGTCGGAAGCACCGCAGGACCGAAGACCGTCCTCTCGGCCAGCCCTACCTGGTTGTGGCCCTCGTCATGGTCTCCCGATGGTCGATGGCTCGCCTTCACCTGGCCCCAGATCGCTGGCCATAACGATATCTATGCCGTGCAGGTGGACAGTACCGAACATCCGGTTCCGATAGCGACGACCTCCGCTGACGAGGACGGTGCCCGATTCTCTCCCGACGGTCGATGGCTCGCCTATCAATCGAACGAAACGGGGCGAACCGAGATATATGTCGTGGCATTTCCGAATATCGAGGGGAAGCAGCAGATCTCGAACAATGGGGGCAACACGCCCCGCTGGTCGTCGGCCGGCGATGAGTTATTCTACCGACGGGGTTCCACCCTCATGACGGCCAGGATCTCCATGACAGAGGAGGAGTTTCACGCAGAACCGGCACAACCGCTGTTCGAATATACCGGCATGATCAGCAACTACTCCGTCTCTCCGGATGCCGAGCGGTTCCTGGTCATGGTCAACAATCCGGAGTCAGCCTCCGAGGAGATCAACGTCGTACTCAACTGGTTAGAGGTGGTGAAGGAGAAGGCCAGGAGATAATTGGAGTCTCACTCCAGGGCCCCAATCTATCAGGTGCGATACTTCCTGATCTCTTCGTGGACCTGCACTTCCTGTTCCAGCATCTCCCCATATCGGTCCTGCTCGACATCAAGGTCGTACTGATTCTGCAACCCGAGTCAGAACTCCGGGGTAGTCCCGAAGTAGTGGGCCAAGCGCAGAGCAGTGTTGGCGGTGATCGAGCGCTTCTTCAACACGATCTCGTTGATGCGTCGAGGGTGCACCAAGATGCTGCGGATCTACTTCCGGTTCGATCGCGGTCTGCTGAACGGGCTCTCCCGGGCGGCCTACACGGCGATCGGCACCTACATGGGTGCGTTAATGGGCGAAGGATATGTGCCGGGCATGATCGTTGCCCGACAGACCTTCGGTGAGGGGGCCCGCTTCCATCCGCATCTGCACGCTCTACTCACCGGGGGCGGATGGGATGCCGAGGGGCAGTGGCGGGCGGTCTTCGGCTGGGACCGTCCCGTGCTGCGGGAGCTCTTCCAGGTCGAGGTGTTCCGGTTCCTGCGGGAGCGGGCGCTGCTCACCGCCGAGCGGATGGATCTGATCCGGTCCTGGCGGCACTCGGGATTCGACGTCTACGTGGGGGAGCCGATCGCCGCTGAGGACCGGTCAACCCCGGGGCATGTGGCCCGATACTTGTTGGGGCCTCGGCGGGCACCCTGATACCGCTAGAAGAGCCCACGCCGTACCAGCAGCGCCAGAGGATCAGGTGGTCGCTCGCCGGGGGTCTGCTGGAGACACATCGTAAGGGCCTGCCGCAGCCGATGATGAACCGGCTCGTTATCGATCGAACCGGTACCGTCTGGTTCTTGAAGGATATCCTGGAGGAACCGGAGTACGAGGAGATCCCGGTCGAGCTGCGGTGCCTCTAGCCGGGGGGAGAACAGTGCACCATATCAGCCTTCACGGTCCCGGGAGCCATGATCCCTCGTAGTGGATTTGCCATATCTTTCTTTCCCCCCTTCGCCCCTTTCCCTACGGGGGGGAGCGTTATCGCCACCACCCATGAATACGATCTCTTCGGATTTACAGCCGAGGCAGATGGAGACGTCTTCCACTGGCATTTCCCCTCGATGGAGAGGCCGTATTCGGCCCGGCAACGCCAGCCGGGCGGGCGGGGTGGTTTCACACCCTATGGCGGCGATATGATCGAACCGCCGCTCCTGTCGCACCAGCCCGACCTGGAGGACATCCAGCCGGCGGGCGGTGAGGCGTTCTGGATCATCACGCCGGTCCGCAACGATGAGGGGCAGAAGCGGATCGACTACATCGACTGCGACGGCAAGCGGACCGGCAGCTACTGGTTTCCCGGCCGGACCTCGACCATCCGGGGGACGATCGAGCAGCCGGTCGTACTGGCCTTCACGCCCGACGGGCAGCAGGTGTTCGGTCTGCGGATAACGATCGTGGAGCGATAATCCGGCCCGATCGGGCCGGGGCGGGCGCGCGGGACGATTCTCCGGCGGTACCGGAAACGAAACGCAAGCACTTCCCATTTTTGCTATATAGAAACCGCGGCCGGTACATCAGTACCCTCAGAACAGATCTGACATCACGCCGGGAGTCGAAGGCATGGGCAATCTCTTCGCCGACCTGAAGTACGCGGTACGTTCGCTCCGCCGCCAGCCGGGGTTCTCGGTGGTGGCGGTCCTCACCCTCGCCCTGGGGATCGGGGCCGTAAGCGCGCTCTTCAGCATCCTCCGTGGGGTGCTGCTCACCCCGCTCCCCTATCCCGAACCCGACCGCATCGTGGAGATCATGGACGGGAACAGCGGGAGTGCGTGGGTTCCCGTCACGGCCGGAGCCTTCCTGCATCTGCGGGAGAACACCGCCACCCTCGAACAGGTGGCAGCCCTCGATTACCTGACCTTCGCCGTACGGGGAACCGAGGAAACAGTATCCCTGACCGCGGCCATGACGACCTCCGAGTTCTTCGAGATCTTCGGCACCCGCGCCGCGCACGGCCGGCTCTTCGCCCCGGCAGACGATCTTCCCGGCTCGGCCGGGGTCGCGGTCATCAGCGACGGCCTCTGGCAGCGCCGGTTCGGGGCCGATCCAGCGGTGCTGAACCGGACCATCCAGATAGATGTGATGTCCCGCTTCGGTCCGACCCGTTCGGTCGCCGAGGCCTACACCATTGTGGGGGTCCTCCCCCCCGATTTTCTGCCCCCCCTGCCCGGGATCGAGATCTGGGTGCCGATGCGGCTCGATCGAGCCGCGGCGAA
>CAZFHZ010000200.1:0-3435 GCA_964519015.1 uncultured Gemmatimonadota bacterium
AAACTTGGGACTGCAGCTGTTCCAGGCATAGCCCCGGGTAACCGTTATGCGTCCACCCCACCCGCCGATCACGCTATCAGGTCTTCATGACCTCCAGGGGGTCCGTCCAGGCGGCACGCCATGCCGGCATCCAGCTTGCCAGGAGCGCGACCAGGGTCATCACCGTCACGGCTGCCGCCACCAGCCCGGGTGACATTCCCTGTATCCCGATCAGGCGGGACCGTAGACCGGCATGGAGCCAGACGGAGAAGAGGATCCCCGCGATCGACCCAGTGGCCGCGAGACGCACGCTTCGGGACAGGACATAGCGAAGGACATCAGTGGGGACCGCGCCGAGCGCGAGGCGGATGCCGAATTCCTGCGTCCGGAGGCGGGTGGAGAAAGACACGAGACCGAATAGCCCGATGATCGCCAGGAGAAGGGCCAGAAGGGCCGACAGTGCAATCGCCTGCATCGCGAACGCGGGATATTTGGTCATCTCCTCAAGCCGTTCCGCAAGGGTCGCCAGCCCCTGCACTGGGAGCTCGTGATCATGTGAAACGACGACTGCAGTGACCGCACGGGCAAGCGCCTCCGGTGTACGGGAAGTCAACAGCACGACTGTCGCCCGCCGGTCTGAGATCTCCCCATACGGAACGTAGACCGCTGGGCGCGACTTTGTGCTGGCGATGCTCATCCGGGTATCACCGACAATCCCGGCCACCTGCAGCCGGATCGGTCCCCCCGGATCTTCTATCAGCAACCAACTCCCCAACGGATCGGTATCCGGCCAGAGCGACGCGGCTGCCGTTTCATTGATCCAGGCGAGCCCCTCACCGGCCCCGGCCTCGGCGAACCGCCTTCCCCGGACCGTGGGGATGGTCATGTTGTCAAGGTAGTCCGGGCGTGCCGAGAAGAGATAGAGATTGCGAGAACTTCCACCCTCCTGGTCGTCTGCCCGACCCGACGTCACCCAGTAGGAACCCCCGATCGGGAGATCGCTCACATAGGTGACCTGCCCTATGCCGGGGATGGCCTGCAGATCCACCGCCAGGTCCTCCAGGAAGAGGCGGCATTCCGCCCTCCCCGCATAGCGCTCTGGCGGGAGCTGCACCGAGAAGACCGTCTTGTTGGACGGGTCGAACCCGGGACGATCGGGTCGCAGCCGCATGAACGTCTCGGTCACCGTGCCGGCGGATACGACGAGACCGAGTGCGAGTGCGAATTCTGCGCCGACCAGAACAGTGCGGAACCGCCCGATGGATCGTCGTTCTCCTGTCGTCGTCCGTCCTCCGCGCAGGATCTCCGCGCCGGTCAACTTCCCGGCGAGCAGGGCCGGGATCAGGCCGAAGAGCACACCTGCGAGTGCCGTCGAAACCAGCGTGAACAGGATCACATTCCCCGTGATCATTATCGGTGCTGCGTGCTGGATCATCCCGGGGGGCAGGCCGGCCCTGAACCAGGCGAGCAGCCCGAGAGCGAACAGGAGTCCCCCCACACCACCCGCGGCACCGATCAGGGCCGTTTCTATCACCATCGGCCGGGCGATCGCACCGCGACCGGCGCCGAGTGCTGTCCGCACCGTGAACTCCTGCCGCCGGGCCAGTGTGCGTGTGAGAAGGATGTTGGCGACATTCGCACATCCGATGAGGAGGGCCGCCAGCGCACACAACTGCAGCATGAGCAGATATTGACGCGAGTCTCCGAGGAGCATATCCGGTACGGATTCAAACCGGATGTCCGACCGGACCTGAGCCTGTTGCTGATCCACAGCCCCGGACATGGGCGCCAACGCATCCAGCCGAGCCTGCAGGGCCGCCGGTCCGGCACCTGCTGTGAGACGTGCCATGATACCCACCGATGTCCCCGGCCCGGGTCGGTCAGGGAAGAGCAGCGGGAACACGCCGGTCCGGAACGCGGTCTCCAACCCTGCGGGCAGCACTCCCACGATCGTGTGCGACACGCCGTCCACCCGGATCGTATGACCCGAGGGTACGGATGCCTCCGGGTAGAGTCTTCTCCAGAGCGCGGTGGATACCAGCACGACCGGGAGGTCCTGCTGATATTCATCATCGCTGAAGGACCGCCCCAGGGAGGGACGGACCTGGAGGGTTGAGAACAGGCCTGACGAAACCGCCAACCCGCTCATCTGCTCGGGAGCGATCGGACCACTCACGACACCGGAACGCAGACGCAGGGCGGCGACCCCGTCGAGCAAGCCCCCCTCTTCCGCCAACCGGTCGGCCAGCCCGGAGTCCACACCTTGTCCCCATATGTAGACCACCTGATCCTGGTCGGGGAACGGGAGCCTGCGGAAGCCGGTCGCTGAGAGGAGGCTGAAGATGGCGATATTGGTGCCGAGCACCAGAGCCAGGGTCAGGATAACACTCGCTGTGGTCCCCGGTGAGGCTCGTAGCGATCGTGACGCTGAGTGAAACTCTCCGCGGATCGTGTCGAAGACGTGCGCAAACGCGGCAAACGACATGGACACCCCCACTCGATGGCTCCATCCCCTGGCCGACATCTATGTCTGAATATACGGGACAAAGTTCGGCCCGGGTTCCCTGCTGCCCGAAGGCCTCATGATGTCATGCAGGCGGCCGGACTAATCGTCCATATGCCGCCTCAACAATAGTTGGCTTGCATACTCTGCACGCGAGGAGCTGTCGATAACGCGTCCCTGCTCGTTGCACCAGGTGATAAACTCCTCAACGTCGACCGGCACTCTCTCGACCGTAATGCCCTCTGCTTCCAGCTCACCGGCAATCCGTGTGGCCGTAGTGACCCATTCTTCGAAGGTCTTCTCGAGTTTCTCCGGGTCAGCAGCAGTCTGGCGTAGACGTTGCCACTGTTCGGGAAAATACCAGGCTATTCCAACCACCTTCTTGGCGGGTTCTTTCTCGGGTCTACCCGGTCTGGGCTTTCTCGATCGCATGACTGCTCCGCGTCGCTCGATGTGTTTGAAGTTGCTCCTCGTCAAGTCAAGGAGGGCTGTCTTTGTCAATCTGGAACTGTGTACGAGTCATTTATTGTTCAATGTCCCGGCACGGCCGCGCCCTGGGAAACGGGATACTCTAATCCCTCGATCACAGGTTTTATCCGGAACACCGTAGGCACTTCAAGCCCGGTCTCTTCCTCGACGACGATCGACAGCAGGTACCCATCCCCGATCCACGTCACCCGGTCCACCGCGGGCCATTCTGTGATACCCAGATACTCGCCGAGCGGGCTGAGGAGCCGCTGTTTCTCTCTCGGGGGACGTGGCCTCAGAGAACCGTCCGCATAGGGGATCTGAAGCCAGATGTATCCATCCGCATCAACCATGATCATGTCCCAGAACGCCTTGCTCTCCGCGAATTGAGCATGATTTCTGAGTCCGATGGCCATCTCCGGACGCAGTCGCTCACCCCCTTCAGGCGCCCCGGCTCGGGCATTCGACACTTGTCGATCCAGGAA
>CAZFHZ010000201.1:0-3306 GCA_964519015.1 uncultured Gemmatimonadota bacterium
TGAGCAGGTCTTCACCCTCCGCCGGGTCGACCTCGACTCTTGGGGGGGACTCTTCAACCGTTACCGCAACCTGGTCCTCTGCGCCGCCCTCGACTCGGGGTCGCCGGCGGCCACCATGATCCGCCAGTTCATCACCCCCGAGGCCCAGCAGGGCATCCGTGAGCGGGGGGAGGGGGTCCACTTCATCCGGGAGGACATCTGGGCGACCGACCAGCTGATCCTCATCATCACCGCTCCCGACGCCCCCAGGCTCCTGGAGTACCTGCAGCGCAACCAGGGCGAACTCTGGCGGCTCATGGAGGAGCGCTACGACCTGCGGGTCTCCCGCCTCCTCTTCCGGCAGGGGGAGGAGTTCGACATCGAGCGGCGTCTGTTCCGCGACTGGGGCTTCGTGGTGCGGGTCCCCTGGGATTACCGGCTCGACGATTCCCGCGGTCCCGAGTCCTTCGTCCGGATGATCAACTACATCCCGGAGCGGCTCTTCTTCGCCTGGTGGACGCCGCTGGACAGTCTGGAGGCGCGCGGCCTGGGCTGGCTGAGAGAGGTGGAGGGGATCGGCCGCGTCCAGGCCGAAGGGGGGGAGACCGACCCGGACCGGCTGGCCCGGCTCAGTCAGGAGGTGATGACCCTGCGCGATATCGTGACCCGGGAGTTCTACGACCGGGACGCGGTGGTGCGGGGGCGGACCACGGTCAGTGTGGTCGATTTCAACGGTCGCTGGGCCCTGCGGCTCTACGGTCTGTGGAAGAACGACGAGAAAGTGGTCGGAGGCGCCCTGGTGGCCTACTGTTTCCTGGATCCCGCCAGCCGGCGGGTCTGGTGGCTTGATGGGGCCCTCTTCGCCCCGGAGATGACGCGGAAGGAGATCTACG
This sequence comes from uncultured Gemmatimonadota bacterium, assembly GCA_964519015.1. Lineage (GTDB taxonomy): Bacteria > Blakebacterota > Blakebacteria > Blakebacterales > CAYUVJ01 > CAZFHZ01. The sequence continues at coordinate 873 of CAZFHZ010000201.1, forward strand.
TGCGCCGGCTCGACATGCTGCTGAGGACGTTCATGACGGGGGAAGAGGCCGACCGCTACCTGGCCGATCCCCGGGGGGTGGCCCGTGAGGAGCGCTGACCGGCCCCGGCGCATCCTGGTTACCGGGGGAGCCGGCTTCATCGGCTCCCACCTGGTCGACGCCTTCCTCGCCCAGGGACACCAGGTGGCCGTGCTGGACGACCTGAGCAGCGGTGAGCGCCAACTGGTGGCCGATCCGGCGCGCTTCTACGAGGGGGATGTCACCGACGCCGCCTTCGTCGAGCGGGTCTTCGCCGAGTTCGCCCCCGAAGTGGTCAATCACCACGCCGCCCAGATGAATGTGCGCCGTTCGGTGGCCGACCCGACCTTCGACGCCCGGGTCAACATCCTGGGCAGCCTGGTGATGCTGGACGCCTGCGTGCGCCACCGGACCGGCCGCTTCATCTTCGCCTCGAGCGGGGGGGCGGTCTACGGGGAGCAGAGCCGCTTCCCGGCCGACGAGGCCCAGCCGACGCAGCCGGTGAGCCCCTACGGGGTCTCGAAGCTGGCGGTCGAGAAGTATCTGTACGCCTGGCAGCAGATCCACGGTCTCCCCTTCGCCGCGTTGCGCTACGCCAACGTCTACGGTCCCCGTCAGAACCCGTTCGGGGAGGCGGGGGTGGTGGCCATCTTTGCCCACCGGCTGCTCGCCAAGCAGGAGCCGGTCATCAACGGGGATGGTCTGCAGACGCGCGACTACATTTACGTCGGCGACGTGGTGGCCGCCAACCTAGCCGCTCTCGACGGGCCGGAGGCGGTGGTGGTCAACATCGGCACCGGCATCGAAAGCAGTGTGGTCGATATCTACCACGGGGTGGCGGCGGCCGTGGGGTGGGGAGGCCGGGAGCAGCACGGTCCGGCCAAGCCGGGGGAGCAGCGCCGTTCGGTGATCGACCCGGTCCACGCCTGGGAGCATTGGGGCTGGCGGCCACAGATTCTCCTGGAGGAGGGGCTGAAACGGACGATCCGCTATTTCCGCCACGCCCGCGCGTCGGCCGGCCAGGGGGGCCGGATCCGCGGGGAGAGTTTCTGAGCGAGCCCGGACGACCATGCGAACCCGTCTCTTCCTCCTTTCCGCGCTGCTGCTGACCCTGGCCCAGCCCCCCCTGCCGTGCGGCTGGCTGGCCTTCGTCGCCCTGGTCCCCTGGCTCTTCGCCCTGGAGGGTCTGCGGCCGGGCCGGGCCTTCGCGCACGGGCTGCTCTGGGGGCTGACCTTCAACCTGCTCGGCCTCTACTGGATCTACAACATCGGGCCGGAGGGGATCATGGCACTGCCGGCGGCCATGGTCTACCTGACTCTGGTCTGGGCGCTCTTCACCGGGCTGGTCGCTTTGCTGCGCAGCGGTTCCCGTCCCCTCCTCCTCCCCTTCCTCTGGACCGCCTTCCTCTGGCTGTTGAGCCTGGGGGAGATGGGCTTCCCCTGGCTCACCCTGGCACTCACCCAGACCTGGTCGCCGGCGGCCATCCAGACCGCGCCGCTGGCGGGTTCCTGGCTGATCGACCTGTGGGTGGCGGCGGTCAATGGATTGGCCTACTTCGGCCTGCGGCGGCTGCTCATCGCGGGCGGGGGGGTGCGGCCCCGGCGGGTGCTCCAGGCGCTCCTCCCCGCCGCCGGCCTGGCCGTCGGAGTGCTCCTCTACGGGCACCTGGTGCTGGCGCTGGGGGGGGCCGGAGCGAGCCGGGCGCTCACCACCGGGGAGCGCAGCGGGACCCCGCGCTGGCTTCCCGAAGGGGCCCACCCGCTCCGCGTCGCCGCGGTAGGAGCAAGCATCCGGCCGACGGTCAAGCTGGAGCCGCATCTGCTCGACTACAATCTCTACGTCTACGAGCGGCTCACCCGGGCCGCCGCTCACGCGGCCGGGGGCGGCCTCGACCTGGTGGTCTGGCCGGAGACGGCGGTGCCGGAGTACTTCCATCTCGACCTGGGCCGCTACGGCCGGGTCCGGCGGCGGGTCGAGGGACTGGCCCTCGAACTCGGCGCGCCCATCCTCACCGGTGCCTTCAACCATCGCCGGGAAGAGGGGCAGGGGTGGACGTACAACTCCGCCTTCCTGGTCTCGCCGGTGGGGATCTCGGCGGGTGCCGACATCTACGACAAGCGGATCATGGTCCCCTTCGGGGAACGCGTCCCCTACCAGCAGCTGCTCCGTGTCATCAAGGGGTGGAACCTGGGCTGGTCCGATTTCGGGATGGGCCGCTCGGCCCCGCTGATGGGAGGCCCCCCCCTGGCCCCCGGGCTCCCCCCGGTCGGCCCCCTGATCTGCTACGAGAGCATCTTCGCCCGTCTGGTCCGTCCCGAGGTGCTGGCCGGGGCGCAGGTGCTGGCGGTGGTGACCAACGACGCCTGGTTCGGGCGCACCACCTACCAGGGGCAGCACCTGGCGGCGGCCGCCCTG
>CAZFHZ010000202.1:0-3305 GCA_964519015.1 uncultured Gemmatimonadota bacterium
GGAGGCATCCCATGAAGCGCATCGTGACCGTGATCGCCCTGTGCGGTCTGCTCAGCGTCGTGGCGGCACCGGCCCTCAGCCAGACCCTGGCCGTGGACGACCCGGTCCTCAGAGGGATCTGGAAGGAGGCGCTCGAGAACTCGCAGCTCGAGACCATCGCCCACCAGTTCCTCGACGTGAACGGACCCCGGTTGACCGGGAGCCCGATGGAGACCAAGGCCCACGAGTGGGCCGTGACCACGTTCAAGTCGTGGGGGATCGACGCGCAGATGGAGCAGTGGGGGACCTGGCTCGGCTGGCAGCGGGGCGTCTGCCATCTCGACATGCTCGAGCCGTGGGTGAAGACGCTGGAGGGGAACCTGATGTCGTGGAGCCCAGGCACCCGCCGGCCGGTCACCGGCGAGGTGGCTGTCATCCCCGACGTGGCCGACTCCAACGCCTTCAAGGCCTGGCTGCCGAGCGTGAAGGGGAAGTTCGTGGCCATCTCCTTCCCCGAGCCCACCGGCCGTCCCAACACGGTCTGGGAGGCGAACGCGCTGCCGGACACCTACGAGAAGATGAACGAGGCCCGAAACGCCGCCCGGCAGGCCTTCAACGAGAACCTGCGCCGGGCCGGCTTCGACGGCCGGGAGGGGACCGCCCGGCTGGCCGACCGCCTGGCCGAGGCCGGGGCGTCGGGCATCCTGACCATGAGTTGGCCCAATCTCTGGATGGTACGCCGCACCTTCGGGGCCGCTACAGACAAGATCCCCTCGCTGGTGCTGAGCCTGGAGGACTACACCCTGCTCTACCGGCTCACCCAGAGCGGACATACCCCCAAGGTGCGCCTGGAGGCCGAGGCCCGGTTCCTGGGTGACGTCCCCGTCTATAACACGGTGGCCATGATCCGCGGCTCCGAGAAGCCGGACGAGTACGTCGTGCTCATGGGGCACCTCGACTCGTGGGATACTGCCACCGGGGCCTGCGACAACGGCACCGGTTCGCTGCTGGCCATGGAGGCGCTGCGGGTCCTGAAGCAGGTCTACCCGAACCCGAAGCGGACCATCGTGGCCTGCCTGTGGGGGAGCGAGGAGCAGGGGCTGAACGGCTCCGCCGCGTTCGTCGAGGACCACCCGGAGGTCGTGCGGGGGCTGCAGGCCGCCTTCAACCAGGACAACGGCACCGGGCGGATCGTCCGGATGTCGGCCTCCGGCTTCGTGGAGGCCGGTCCCTACCTGGCCAAGTGGCTCTCCCTGGTGCCCGAGGAGGTCGGCGGCATCGTCGCCCTCAGCCTGCCCGGGATGCCCTCGGGGGGCGGGAGCGACCACGCCTCCTTCGTGGCGTCCGGTCTGCCCGCCTTCTCGCTCGGGGCCCACAGCTGGGAGTACGGCTACACCTGGCACACCGAGATCGACACCTACGACAAGATCGTCTTCGATGAGCTGCGCAATAACGCGGTGCTTGAGGCCTGCCTGGCCTACCTGGCCAGCGAGGAGGCGGACACCCTCCCCCGCACCAAGCGGGTCATGCCGGTCAACCCCCGCACCGGGGAGCCGCAGAGCTGGCCGACGCCCCGCACGCCGATCCGGAAGGGAGGCCACTAGTCCGTGCGCCGACACCCGATCGCATCCGCCACTCCCCTCCTGGTGCTGGCGCTGATCGCCTGTTCGGGGGGGGGTGGCGGCGGCCACCGCTTCCGGGTGGAGGAGGTCGAAGGGGCGCGGACCGCCCGGACCACCGGCGGTCCACGCTTCACCGAGGAACTCTTCACCTATCAGCCGCTGTTGACCCTACAGCAGGACCCGGCCCTCCCCGGTTCGGTGGTGGCCCGGCCGCTCGCCTTCACTACCGACGGGAACGGCTACTTCGTGGCCGACGGCGAGGCGGACCGGATCGCGGTCTTCGACGCCGCGGGCCGGTACGTGCGCAGCCTGGGCTCACAGGGGGATGGTCCCGGTCAGTGGATGAACCTGGTCCTGCAGGACGCGCGGGAAGGAACGGTCTCCACCATCGATTATTCCCGGGGACGGCTCATCCGCTATACCGCCGCCGGCCGCCTGCGGGAGGAGCTGCAGGTCCCGATCGAATGGCGCGCCGGCACCTTCGCGATCTATCCCCTCCCCGACCGGCGGAGCGTGCTGCTCAACCTCGCCGTCCGGCCCGACGGGATGCAGGAAGTCATAGGGATGGTGCTGACCGATCGTCTGCGACGCCAATGGTCGGTGGCGTCCGAGCGCTTCGAACCCGAGGCGGGGGCCTTCCCCCGTGCCCGGTTCGAACTCGAACTGGGGATCGTGCTGAGCACCGGCCTGGACGGCCGGCTTGACTTCTACCCGGTGGACGGCTCGCCCGTGCACCGGATCGCGGTCGAGGAACTCCCCTCCCCCGCCTGGTCAAGCGTGGGGCGGGACGACGCCGGATTCTGGTGGCTGCGCATCCCCGAATCCTCCTCCGGGGAGATCGATCCGGCGGCCGCAGCCGGGGGCCCGCAGCCTGGCCGCTGGCGGATCCTGAGTCCCGAAGGGGAGTACCTGGGCATCACCACCACTCCGCCGCTCGATGCGGTCTCCGACGTCCAGGCGTACCTGCTCCCGGTCTCGGTGGCGGCCGGTTGTCTGATGGGGGTGATCACCGACCCGGCCGGCGGGCGGACGGAACTGAAGGTCTGGCGGCTGGTCCCGGCGGCGCCCGGCTTCACCTGGCCCTGAGCCGAAGGCGCCCGGCGGTGGGTGCGCCCTACCGGGTGATGAGCCGCCAGCGCTCCACGGTCGGGTAGTCCTCGGTGCCGGTCGTGTAGAGGCGACCGTCCCGGACATAGATGATCCGGCGCGGCAGTTCCACATAGCCCAGCAGGACGCCATCGGGGGCGATGAGATCGTAGTGGTAGACCTCGTCCTTCTCTTCGCTGGCCCACGAGGCGGTGGAAGTCCGCCGCACCCAGAACCGTCCCTGGTCGTCCCCGATCAGTTCTTCGAGGACCGGTTTGAAGGCGGGATAGGGTACCCGGTTGAGCAGCGGTCCCCAGACCGATCGCTGATCACCGGTCATCCAGGGACGCTCCAGGAAGTCCACCTTGAACTTCGCGATCTCATCGGCGGTCACCGGCTCCGGCTCGGTGGGCACCTCGGCGATGATCCAGCTCCCCTTCTGGAGGTCATAGAGGGTCAGGTGGAGGCGGTCGCCGATCCCCCAGGCCAGGAGGCGATCCCCGCTCAACGCCCAGACGAAGGAAGCGGTGAAGGGGATCGAGAGTGCCCGCACCTCGTCCCCGAATGAATCCTCCGGTTCGGTCAGCCGGGGCAGCCAGAGCAGTTCCTCCAGATCCT
>CAZFHZ010000203.1:0-3137 GCA_964519015.1 uncultured Gemmatimonadota bacterium
CATCGGCGAGACGATGGTGGTCTGGATGGCCTCCGGGAACGCCTCCATGATCCCTTCCCCCTGGTACAACTTCCTGGAGCCGGTCCGGACCCTGACGGCCACCATCGCGGGTGACATGGGTGAGGCCGACCACGTGACCGGGTCCTCCCGGTACGCCGTCCTCTTCGCCATGGCCCTCTCCCTGCTGGTCATCTCCTTCGCCCTGAATCTGGCCAGCGAGGCCATCGCGCGCCGCATCCGGACCCGCCAGCGAGGTTGAGGATGCAGCGGAGCACGCGCCAGATCCTGGACCGCTCCTTCTCCGGCCTCGGCCTGGTCTCGCTCCTGCTGCTGGCGGCCTCGCTGGTGGTCGTGCTCCTGCCCATCCTGTGGCGGGGGGCGGGCGCCTTCATCTACCGGGGGACGGTCGAGGACCGCCGGCTCATGCTCGATCTGTTCGGGCGCGGCGATCCGGCCGGGATCGCCGAGGACTACGCCCGGGCGATGGAAGTGCGGCAACCCCTCTACGACCGGATGGCCGCCTTCGAGGCCTATGTGGACACCCTGGGCTTTGCGGAAAGGCGGGCCCTCCGCTCCTCCTTCAGTGCGTTCGAGGAAGCGGTCCGGCACCTGCTGGGACCGGAACCGGGCCTTCCCCGGGCGGCCCTCATCCGCGACCAGTACGGCCAGACCCGCTGGGAGCGGGCCCGTCTGGCCCTCCAGGAGGTGCTCTACCGGGAGGAGTGGGACTATTCCGATCCGACCCAGATGGGGATCCGGGTCGAAGTCCCGCGGGTCGAGGAGTTCCGGGGGACCCCCCTGGAACCGGCCTTCGCCTATCTGGAGTCCAACCTGGAGGGGATGCTGCGCCCCCGGCTGAAGTTCTACTGGCGGTTCCTGACCGACACCTCGACCGATGCCCACTTCTTCGGGGGTATCTGGGCCGAGCTGCTCGGGACCCTCTACCTGACCATCGGCGCCCTCCTTTTCGCCATCCCGATGGGGACCGTCTCGGCCATTTATCTGACCGAGTACGCCCGCCAGGGCCGGCTCATCACGATGATCCGGACCTCCATCAACACCCTGGCCGGGGTTCCCAGTATCGTCTTCGGGCTCTTCGGACTGGCCTTCTTCATCAACGGGATCGGGGTCTCGAACTCCAAGAGCGTGCTGGCCGGGTCGCTGACCCTCGGCTTGCTGGTCCTCCCGGTCATCATCCGGGCTTCGGAAGAGGCCATCCTGGCCGTGCCCGTGACCTACAAGGAAGCCGCCTTGAGTCTGGGGGCCGGCAAATGGTGGACCGTCCTCACCGTGGTGCTGCCAGCCGCCCTGCCGGGCATCCTGACCGGGATTGTGATCAGCATGGGCCGGGCGGCGGGAGAGACCGCCCCGATCATCTTCACCGCGGCCGTGAGCGTCGGTCAGCCCTTGAGGCTCTTCGAGGTCTTCAGCCAGCCGACCCCGGCCCTTCCCTGGAATATCTACAACCTGGCCACCGAGCATGAAGCGGTGGACCAGATCCGGCATGTGCAGTACGGCATGGTCGCCACCCTGGTGCTGCTCGTGCTGCTGTTGAATCTGACCGCGATCATCATGCGCGCGCGGATCGCCAGGAAGCTCAAAGGATGACGATGGTTGTTCCGATTCAGGATTCCCGGCACACCTTCGACATCAGGGTGCCGGACAAGGATCGCCCGCCCTCCGCGGGAGGGGAACCGCATGTGCGGGCCGAGCACTTCTGGCTCTACTACGGCCAGAACGCCGCGGTGAGGGATGTGACCTTCGACATCCCCAAGGGACAGGTCACCGCCATCATCGGCCCGAGCGGCTGCGGGAAGAGCACCTACCTGCGGGCCATCAACCGGATGAACGACCTCATCCCGTCGGCCCGGGCGGAGGGGCTGCTCTCCTTCGAGGGACAGGATATCTACAGCGAGGACCTGGACATCGTCGCGCTGCGCAGGAGGATCGGAATGGTCTTCCAGAAGCCCAATCCCTTCCCCAAGTCGGTCTTCGACAATATCGCCTACGGACCCCGGCTCCACGGTGTCAACAACCGGCGACGGCTCGAGGAGGTCGTCGAGCGGAGTCTGGTCTCCGCCGCCCTCTGGGAAGAGGTCAAGGACCGGCTCAACGACAACGCCCTGGGCCTGTCGGGCGGACAGCAGCAGCGGCTCTGCATCGCCCGGGCCCTGGCCGTGGATCCAGATATCCTGCTCATGGATGAGCCGACCTCGGCCCTCGATCCCAAGTCGACCGCCCGGATCGAAGACCTGATCGGGGAGCTGCAAGGTGCCTATACTATCATCATCGTGACCCATAACATGCAGCAGGCGGCCCGGGTCTCGGACTTCACCGCCTTCCTCTACGAGGGGGAGCTGATCGAGTTCGGAGAGACGAACCAGGTGTTCACCCGCCCGCGGCAGAAGCAGACCGAGGATTATGTGACCGGACGGTTCGGGTGATCCGGATGGTCCCCCTCCTCTTCGACCTGTCTGGGACCATGTGTCCATCCGGATTCCGGAGGTAGATCCATGACGCTCCATCTGTTCCGCGACCTCGAACGTATCCGCAGCCAGATCCTGGTGATGGGCGGTCTGGTCGAGAGTCAGATCGACAAGGTGCTCCGGGCCCTGGAGAACCGGGATGCCGCGCTGGCCGAGGAAGTGCTGGTCGGCGAGGGGGAAGTCAACGAGAAGGAGATCGATATCGACGAGGAGTGCCTCAAGGTCCTGGCCCTCCACCAGCCGGTAGCCGGTGACCTGCGCTTCATCGTCATGGTCATGAAGGTCAACAACGACCTGGAACGGATCGCCGACCTGGCCGAGAACATGGCCCGGCGCACCCTCTATCTGGCCAGTCACCCGCCGATGGTCATGCCGGCGGAACTGGCCACCATCGCGACCACCGCCCGGCGGATGCTGCGGGAGAGCCTCGACGCGCTGGTCAACCAGGATGCCGGGCTGGCCCGGGCGGTCTGCGGCCTCGACGATGTGGTCGATGACGGGAACCGCCGGATGTTCCAGGTCATCGAGGCGCGGATCAAGGAAGACCCGGAGGTCACCCCGATCGCCCTCCAGTTCCTCTCCGTCTCCCGTCAGCTGGAACGGATCGCCGACCACGCCACCAACATCGCGGAGGACGTGGTCTTCCTGGTG
>CAZFHZ010000204.1:0-3082 GCA_964519015.1 uncultured Gemmatimonadota bacterium
CCGATGATGAAATTACGAAATGTGATAGGTGTGCTTGTGCTTAACGCTGTTTTAGTGTCAATACTCACGACCTTGAGCCATGTATTCTCACAGCTTGATCCACCCCTGAGGAAAGCCATCTGAGCCTCAAGCATCTTTGAGTATCAGGGTCACTCACCCAAGATTCTCACGGCTTGAGCCACCCCCCCGCCAGACATCCGGGCCATCGTGTGCCTTCAGGAAAGGAGGCGGGTGCGATGGCCTATCGAGAGGTGGCGATGTGGGAGATCCTGAATGTCCTTCGGGACCGGTTCGGCGGTGAAAACCTATCGATGATCTCGCGGCGCAGCGGGCACAGCCGCATGACGGTAAGGAGGTATCTGCGGACGGCCGTGGAGCTGGGGTGGGATCCGGATCAGGAGCCGAGCGAAGAGTTGGCGAGGAAGGTCTATCAGAAGCTGCGCCCTGTGGCCTCTGACAACGGTCTGGGACCGTCCGAGCACATGCTGATGCCCTGGCGTAAGCAGATCGAGAAGTGGCTAAAACCCCCGCAGGACAGCAAACGCGGACTGCGGCTCACTAAGGTGGCGGAACTGTTGCACCGGCGGGGTGTGAGCGTGCCCTATCCATCTCTGCATCGCTTTGCGGTCAGCCACTGCGGCTTCGCCGACCGTCGCCGAATCACGGTTCGACTGGCCGATCCCGAGCCGGGTGAGTACGTCGAGGTGGACTTCGGCCGTCTGGGCTATGCCCTCGAGCCCGGCCAGGGACGCCGACTGGTCCACGGACTGGTCGTGACCCTGTGTTGCAGCCGCCATCAGTTCCTCTGGCCCCTTTACCGCTACCGGCTGCCCGATCTCATCGAGGGACTGGAGGAGGCTTGGCTGTTCTTCGGGGGCACGGTCCTGAAGGTGATCCTGGACAACATGAAGAACGCGATCCATAAGGCGGACCGCTACGAGCCCGTCTTCATACGCACCTTCGAAGAGTATGCCCGCTGGCGGGGGTTCGTCATCGACCCAACCCGGGTACGGCACCCCACCGACAAGCCTCGCGTGGAACGGGCGATCTCCTATGCCCGGGACAGCTTCTTCGCCGGTGAGCAATGGGTGGGGCTGGAGAACATCCGGTCGGCAGCCCGGCGCTGGTGTCTGGAGGTGGCGGGCCTGCGCATCCACGGCACAACCCGCCAGCGCCCGCTGGCCGTCTTCGAGAACATCGAGAAGGCTCACCTGCTACCGCTGGAGCGCAGGCGGTTCGATCCCCCGGTATGGGTTGACTGCCGTGTAGGGCGGGACCACCTCATCGCCGTGCTATCCGCCACCTACACCGTGCCCACCTTCTACATCGGTAAACGCGTGACCGTGAGAGCCGATAACCGGCTGTTGCGGGTCTATTACCAGGGTGATCTCATCAAGACCCACGCCTGCCAGCCGGCCGGAGGCCGGTCCATCGACTACGAGGACTACCCCGTCGAGAAGCGCGCCTATGCCCGGCGGGATCCGGCCTTCTTCATCAAGCAAGCCCGGGAGGGCGGGCCCGCCGTGGGGCAGTTCATGGAGGCTCTGCTGGCCGAGCCCGCCCCCTGGACCCACCTGCGCCAGGCTCACAAGGTGCTTGGGCTGGGTGAGAAGTACGGCTGGAGGCGCCTGGAAGAGGCTGCTGAGCGCGCCGTGGCCTTCCAGGCCATCAGCGCCCGCCACCTGGAAAGCATCCTCACACAGGCGTTGGAGGCCGAATCCGGGGGTACCCAGACCCCTCCGGTCCCGCCGGCGAGCTTCCTGCGGCCGCCTGAGAGCTTCCTCGAACCCCCAACGGGAGTAATGATGCCATGATCGAGGCTTCTTCATCGCTCAGAACCGTCCTGAAACGGCTCAAGCTCTCCGGACTTCTCGACACCCTGCCCGAACGGGTGGCCTGGGCCCGTAAGAGCAAACTGACCGAGATGGAGTTCCTGGAGCTGATCCTGCAGGACGAGATCGACCGCCGGGACCAGAAGAACTTCATCAACCGCCTCTCGCGAGCCGGCTTCGACCCCGACCAGACCCTGGAGAACTTCCAATGGGATGCAACGGTGCGCTTCGACCACAACCGGGTCCGCGACCTCTTCGGGCTGGGCTTCCTGGAGCGGCGCCAGGACGTCCTCTTCATGGGCCCGGTCGGGGTCGGCAAGACCTTCCTGGCCTCAGCCCTGGGTCATGCGGCCTGCCGGGCCGGCTACCACGTCCTGTTCCTGCGGGCCGATCAGATGCTCAGAGACTTGCTCGCATCGCGGGCCGACAACTCCACCGAGAAGGTCCTGCGCTCCCTGCTGGCTCCCGACCTCCTCATCATCGATGACTTCGCCCTGCGCCGACTCAATGCGATGCAGTCCAGCGACTTCTACGAGGTCATCATCCACCGGCACCGGCGCTCCTCGACTATCGTGACTTCCAACCGCACCGTCGAGGAGTGGATCCCCCTGTTCGATGACCCGATGCTAGCCCAGAGTGCTCTGGACCGCCTGGCCCACAACGCTCACCAGGTCGTCATCGAAGGGGACAGCTTCAGAGCACGGCAGCGCCCGGGTGTGGTTGCCCTCGACCAGACTGAGAAACCCAAGAAGAAGGTAGGCAAGAAGAAGGCTTCGTGATACAAACCTGAGACACCGGCGGGGGGTGGCTCATCCTCCGAGAATAGGTGGCTCATCCCTGTGAGAAACGACATGATCTACCCTCAATTCCGATAACTCAAAAGGATAAAGCAACTCACATAGCAGGGCTCGATAGTCGCATCCGTAATGAAGAAAGGGAGGAATACCGGCGGAACTATCAGTCGATGAAAGAGAACGTTGTATATCCCCAACACAAAGCATTTTGGAATTCAATATCTGTAGATGACGCAGGGTATATATGGCTACAGGTACTCGAATCCCGAGAGGAGCGGGAACAGGCAGGGAGTAGCTACAAATACTATGTATTAAGTCCAGAGGGCGAGCTTCTTGGTATTACTCGCACTCCCACAACAGGTACAGTAGTTGGGGGTTGTCATCTGGGAATCGTTGCTGATCCGGATACAGGCGAATTTACTCCAACCGTCTGGCGGCTGATTCCACAACCGGAAG
>CAZFHZ010000205.1:0-2946 GCA_964519015.1 uncultured Gemmatimonadota bacterium
CAGCAGTAGTCGAACTCGATCCCCTGCCCGATCCGGTTCGGCCCGCCGCCCAGGATCATGATCTTGCGCGCAGTGGTCGGGGCGGCCTCGTCCTCCTCCTCATAGGTCGAGTAGAGATAGGGGGTGAAGGCCTCGAACTCCGCCCCGCAGGTGTCCACCCGCTTGAAGACGGGACGCAAGCCGAGGGCGCGGCGACGCTCCCGCACCTGCTGCTCGGTGCCGCCCGTCTGGGCGGCCAGCTCCCGGTCGCTGTAACCGGCCCGCTTCGCCTTGTAGAGCAGGTCGGCCGGCAGGCGGCGGACATCGAAGGCGCGCAGCCGCCCCTCCAGGTCCACCAACTGCTCGATCTGGCGCAGGAACCAGGGATCGATCCCGGTCAGCCGGTTCACGTCGCTCAGGTCCATGCCCGACTGGAAGGCGAGGTGGATGTAGAAGAGCCGCTGCCAGTTGGGGACGGCCAGTTTCTCGCGCAGGCGGTCGGGGTCGAGCTCGTCCTCCCCGGCGGCCAGTCCCCAGCGGCCGATCTCGAGCGATCGGATCCCCTTCTGGAGCGCCTCCTTGAAGGTGCGGCCGATGGCCATCGCCTCCCCCACCGATTTCATCTGGGTGGTCAGCCGCTCGTCGGCCAGGGGGAACTTCTCGAAGGCCCAGCGTGGGATCTTGACCACGCAGTAGTCGATGGTCGGTTCGAACGAGGCCGGGGTCCGGCGGGTGATGTCGTTGGGGATCTCGTCGAGCGTGTAGCCGACGGCCAGCTTAGCCGCGATCTTGGCGATGGGGAAGCCGGTGGCCTTCGAGGCTAGGGCGCTCGAACGGCTCACCCGCGGGTTCATCTCGATGACCAGCAGGCGCCCGTCCTCGGGGTTGAGGGCGAACTGGATGTTGCTCCCCCCCGTCTCCACTCCCACCGTGCGGATGACCTTGATCGAGGCGTCCCGCATCCGCTGGTACTCCCGGTCGGTCAGGGTCTGGGCGGGGGCCACCGTGATGGAGTCCCCCGTGTGCACGCCCATGGCGTCGAAGTTCTCGATCGAACAGACCACGACCACGTTGTCGTTGCGGTCGCGCATCAGCTCCAGCTCATACTCTTTCCAGCCGATCACCGACTCCTCGACCAGGATCCGGTGGATCGGGCTGGCGTCCAGTCCCTTCTCGGCCAGCGCCCGCAGCTCTTCGATGTTGAAGGCGACCCCCCCGCCCGCTCCCCCGAGGGTGAAGGAGGGGCGCAGGATGACCGGGTAGCCGATTCCTTCCACCAGGGCCAGGACCTCCTCGACCGAGGCGGCGTAGCCGCTGCGGGGAGTCTCCAGTCCGACGGCCGCCATCGCTTCCTTGAAGAGTTCCCGGTCCTCGGCGATGCGGATCGCCTCCCGCTGGGCCCCGATCAGTTCCACCCCGTAGCGTTCCAGCACCCCGGAATCGGCCAGGGTCATGGTCAGGTTCAGGGCGGTCTGTCCCCCCACGGTCGGCAGGAGCGCGTCGGGACGCTCCCGGGCGATGATCAGCTCGAGGATCTCGGGGATGAGCGGTTCCACGTAGGTGCGATCGGCATAACCCGGATCGGTCATGATGGTGGCCGGGTTGGAGTTCACCAGGACGACCTGGTAGCCCTCCTCCCGCAGCGCCTTGCACGCCTGGCTGCCCGAGTAGTCGAACTCGACCGCCTGACCGATCACAATCGGTCCCGAGCCGATGACCATGATCTTCTTCAGGTCGGTGCGGCGCGGCACGGCTCAGCCCCCCTTCCGGGTCCGGTCGCGGTACTCCCCCATGGCCCGCACGAACTCCCGGAAGAGGTAGGCCGCATCCTGCGGTCCCGGGGAGGCTTCCGGGTGGTACTGCACGGCGAAGACGGACAGTTCGGTGTGCCGGAAACCCTCGTTGGTGCCGTCGTTCAGGTTGACGTGGGTCTCGACCAGTCCCTGTCCCCCGCCGGCCAGATCGACGGCGAATCCGTGGTTCTGGCTGGTGATCTCCACCCGGCCGGTCTCCAGCCGCTTGACCGGGTGGTTGGCCCCGTGGTGGCCGAACTTGAGCTTATAGGTACGGTAACCGAAGGCCTGGCCCAGGATCTGGTGCCCCAGGCAGATGCCCAGCACCGGCACCTGTTCGGCCAGCCGGCGGGCCTGGACCACGATCCCGGGGAGGGCGGCCGGGTCGCCGGGGCCGTTGGAGAGGACCACCCCGTGGAAGTCCTCCATGAGGATTTCTTCGGCCGGGGTGTCGGCCGGGAAGACCCGGACCTTCCCCCCCACATCAACCAGCCGGCGCAGGATGTTGTATTTCACCCCGCAGTCGAGTACCGCCACCTTGAGCGGACCGGTCGGCAGCTCGGCCTCCCCGGCCGGGACCGGTTCGGGAGCGCCCCGTTCCTCGGCCAGATCGAAGGGAGCGGGGGTGGGCCTTTCCCAGGTGTAACTGGCCGCCACGGTCACCTCGTGCACCAGGTCGCGCCCGGCCATCTCGGGACTGGAGCGTACCCGGGCCACCAGAGCGGCCGTATCGGGAGAGGTGCTGACGATCCCGCGCATCGCCCCCCGCTCCCGGAGGTGGCGGGTCAGGGCGCGGGTGTCCACGCCGGTGATGCCGGCGACCCCGTGCTCCTTCAGGTAGTGGGTCAGGTCGATCCGGCCGCGCCAGTTGCTGAAGAGGTCGGAGTACTCCCGGACCACGAACCCCTGCGGCCAGACCCCCCGCGATTCGGCATCCTCCCAGGTTATGCCGTAGTTGCCGATCAGGGGATAGGTCATGGCCACGATCTGGCCGGCGTAGGATGGGTCGGTCAGGATCTCCTGATAACCGGTCATGGCGGTGTTGAAGACCACCTCGCCGACCGCTTCGCGGGTGGCCCCGAAAGCCTTTCCCGGGAAGAGGCGACCGTCCTCGAGCACCAGCCAGGCGTCCATCCTTTAGTGTCCTGAGTCAGAATTTCGCATCATTTCGTTG
>CAZFHZ010000206.1:0-2920 GCA_964519015.1 uncultured Gemmatimonadota bacterium
GGCCGGGCAATCTCCGCCAGGCCTGGGCGGTGCCGTGCAGCACGGTTACCCCTCCCAGCAGGTCGGGTGCGAATCCGGGCTGGAGTGTCGCGCTGTCTGGGAGCAGGAGGACGCATACGTGCCCGTCACTCATATCGGGCCCTTCCACGCAGTAGACGATGGGGCCGCGCTGCAGAGCCACCCGGCCGCGGTCGTCCTCAACGCTGTCGAGGGCGGCCACCCGGCGGACCGGCATGGGCAGCTCGAGTTCCACCCGGTCCCCCTCCCGCCAGATGCGGTCCAGTTTCGTGTAGCCCTCCTCCAGCCGCAGCGGGACCTCCTCCCCGTTCAACCTCAGGGTGGGGGCCTGTGCCGGTGAGGCGTCGGCGAAGCGGTAGAGGTCGCTCGGGATCGGCTCGTTCTGTGCCCACCCCGGGATACGCAACCGGAGAGTAAAGCGATGCGGGCCCTCCTGCGGGGTGACCGCGAGCTCGATCCGTCCCTCCCACGGGTAGCGGGTCTGCTGGTGGAGCCGGACTTCCTTCCCCCCGACCGTCATGTCCGCCTGCGAGCCGGCATAGAGGTTGACGTAGAGGTCGCGGCCCGCGACGGCGTAGGCGTAGCCGGCCACCGAGGCGATGAAGCGGGTGACATTGCCCGGACAGCAGGCGCAGGTGAACCAGGGGGTGCGGGCGTGCTGGCCGACCGATTCGAGCGGGTTGGAGTAGAAGAAGGTGTCCCCCTCCAGCGAGATCCCCGAGAGGAGGGCGTTGTAGAGCGTGCGCTCCAGCACGTCGATGTAGCGGCTCTCGCCGTGGAGCAGGAACATCCGGTGGTTCCAGTAGATGTTGGCGATCGAGGCGCAGGTCTCGTTGTAGGCGCTCCCGTTGGGGAGCAGGTAGGGTTCGTCGAAGCCCTCGTTCCCCCCGGTTGCCCCGATCCCGCCGGTCAGGTAGAGCTTGCGGCCGACCACGTCCGCCCAGATCCGGTCGACCGCCCGCACGTAGGACTCCTCGCCGGTGAGCGCCGCCACGTCGGCCACCCCGGCGTAGAGGTAGCCGGCCCGCACGGCGTGCCCGACCGCCTCGGTCTGCTCCACCACCGGCATATGGTCCTGGTTGTACTCCCCCCCCAGCTCCCGGCCGTCGAGCGGCCGGCCCCGCACATCGATGAAGAACCGGGCCAGGTCGAGCCAGCGCTTCTGGCCGGTGACCCGGTAGAGCCGCACCAGTCCCATCTCGATCACCTCGTGCCCGGGGGGCTTCTGCAGCTTGCCGGGACCGAAGGTGCGGTCGACCAGGTCGGCGCTTTTGAGGGCGATCTCCAGCAGGTTGCGCTTGCCGGTGGCCAGGTAGTGGGCGGCGGCCGCCTCGTAGAGGTGGCCGAGGTTATAGAGTTCGTGACTACCGTTGAGTCGCTCCCAGCGCTCGCTGCCGAACCAGCGGCGCAGCCGGGGGGCGTCGTTGGTGCGGGCGGTATAGAGGTAGCCGTCCGGCTCCTGGGCGGCGCCGATCAGGGCGATGACGCTGTCCAGGTAGGCCTCCAGGGCCGGGTCGCGCTGCAGCATCAGGGAATAGGAGGCACCCTCGATGGTCTTGTAGACATCGGAGTCATCGAAAGGGTAGACCCCCCGCTGCTCTCCCTCCATCAGGCCGCCGGCGATCGCGAAGTTGTCGATCCGCCCGGTCTCCTCGCACTTGGCGAAGACATGGGGGATGGTCACCGTCCGGTTGGTTTCCAGCCGGGCGGCCCAGAAGTCGTCGTCGAAGCGCACCTGGGTGAAGGGAACGGGCTGGACGGGGTAGTCGCGGGGACGCGAGCGGCCGCTCTCGATGACCGCGATCGCCACCAGGGCGGCCAGGAAGACCGGGAGGGCGAAGAGCGGGAGGGTGCGGCGTTTCATTCGGATCGCTCCTTGGGCGGGTCGGGTCGTCCGGTGGTATCGGCCATCGGCGTCGTCATCGGCTCAGAAGGGGTTCTCGGTGGGGTAGGGCTGCCCGGCCGGACGGTTGTGCCAGATCTCCTCGATCCCGAGCATGCGCAGGGCGGCGAAGAGGGTGTGGCCGGCATGGGCGAAGGCCACCGCGGTGTGGTGGGGGAAGCGCTGCTCGAGCAGCACGTGGCGGTAGAAGCGCGCCAGCTCGGGGATGGCCAGCACCCCCGTGCCGCCGAACGTGTTGGTGGGCAGGTCGAGGAAGGCCCCCTCGGCCAGGTAGGCCTTGAGGACCCCCTCGGCGGTGGCCTGCAGCCGCAGGATGGTCGCCTCCCCCGGCCGGATGCGCCCCTCCAGGGTGCCGCGGGTTATGTCGGGTTCCTTCCCCGGCTCCATGAGCCGGTGCATGATGAGTTGGTACTTCATCTCCCGCTCGACCAAGCAGCCCCCCGGGGTGTTACCGCAGTGGAAGCCCATGAAGAGGTCGCTCGGGCGATAGCCGGTCAGCCGGTCGGCGGCTCCCTCGAGCAGGTCGGGGGGGACGGTGTTGTTGATATCGAGCAGGGTGACCGGCAGCCGGGTGGCGCACGCTCCCAGGTATTCGCTCAGGGCGCCGTAGACGTCGGCCTCGCAGGCCACCGGGATGCCGCGCGAGGCCAGCCGCGAGTTCACGAAGCAGGGGACGAAACCGAAGTTCGGCTCGAAGGCGGGCCAGCACTTATTGGCGAAGGCGGCGTAGCGACTCGCTCCCAGGTTCTGTTCCAGGAAGGAGGTCAGACCCACCTCGAACTGGGCGAGCCGGGCCAAAAGGTCGGGGAAACGGTTACCCGAGGCCAGCTCACCGGCCATCTCCCCGGCTACCCGGGCCACCTCGGGATGCCCCTCGGCACTCCGGTAGACGTCGAGCAGGTCGAGTTCGCTGTTCTCCATGATCTCCACGCCCAGCTCGAAGAGCGGCTTGATCGGGGCATGGCAGGTGTAGAAGTCCCAGGGGCGCGGCCCGAAGAC
>CAZFHZ010000207.1:0-2898 GCA_964519015.1 uncultured Gemmatimonadota bacterium
CCCCGTCGAGGACCTGGGTGAGAAACTCTTGCACTTGGCCCTGAACGGCCTGCACGGGCGGGGAGGACCCCGCACATAAGACCTGCTGGCACCCGGCGAGGTCGGGAAAGGACATGCGGACATGACGCTCTTCCCCTCAATTCCGGCGAGTGACTTCGACTTCCAGGACATCTTGTACGATAAGAAGGACCTGGTCGCCCGGATCACCATCAATCGACCGAAGAGCTACAACGCTTACACGACTCACACCCTCAAGGAGCTCATCGCCGCCTTCAACGACGCCTCGAGCGACGATGGGGTGGGTGTCATCATCTTCACCGGGGCCGGGGAGAAAGCCTTCTGCACCGGGGGGGACGTCAGGGAATACGCAGAAGCCTATACCCAGCGTCCGCGTGACTACTGGAAGTACATGGGGCTCTTTTCCGGGTATATCGAGAGCATCATAAAGAGCGGCAAGGTCACGATCGCTCGCCTGAACGGTATGGCGGTGGGCGGGGGGAACGAATCGCAGCTCGCCTGCGATCTGGCGGTCATGGCCGACGATACCTACCTCGCCCAGGTGGGCACCAGCGTGGGCAGCGTCGCCTGCGGAGGAGCTACGCAGTGGCTCCCGATCCACGTCGGCGACCGCCGGGCCCGTGAGATCCTGTTCCTGAATCAGCGGATCCCGGCCCAGAAAGCTCTGGAATGGGGATTGGTCAACCGGGTCGTGCCGCGGGAGAAGCTGGACGAAGCCGTGGACGAGATCGCCCAGCTCTGTCTGGATAAGTTCCCCGAATGCACCCGGTATACCAAGGCCCAGATCAACTACTGGAAGGATTCCTCCTGGTATGGGACCGTCGGCCATGCCCGCGACTGGCTCAGCACCCACTTCACTTCGCTGGAGCCGTACGAGGGCATGACCGCCTTCGTCGAGAAGCGCCCCGCCCGCTACCGCGAACTCCGGGAGATGGCGGCCCAGGGGAAGAGCAGCGAGTTCCTATGGGGACCGTACCAGCACACTTGTCCGGCGTGCGGAGCCAAAGGTATACCTTCCGAGTTCACCTTCTGCGGGGTTTGCGGGGCGAAACTGGCGGAGGAGTAAGGACAGACCATGAAACTGGGACTTGATGGAAGGGTCGCCCTGGTGACCGGCGGGAGCACCGGGATCGGCGCCGCCGTCTCCCTTGAACTCGCCAGGCAGGGCTGCGATGTGGCCATCGTGGACGTGCGTCCGGCCGAAGAATCCGAAGAGGTGCTGAAAGGGATCGAAGGGTCGGGACGGCGCTCGCTGTATATCCGATCGGACGTGGCTCTCTTCCTGGAAGCCGAGCGGACGGTTCAGGTTGTCCAGAAGCACCTCGGCCGACTCGACATCGTGGTCTGCAACGCCGGGATCAATCGAGACACCGTCATCTGGAAGATGTCGGAGGAGGAATGGGACACGGTCATCGGGGTGAACCTGAAGGGCTGCTTCAACTACTGCCGGGCCGCGGCGGTGGTGTTCCGGAACCAGGGCTCGGGTAAGATCGTGAACATATCCTCCATTAACGGGCTGCGGGGGAAGTTCGGCCAGAGTAACTACGCCGCCTCGAAAGGCGGGATCATAGCCCTGACGAAGGCCGTCGCGACCGAACTGGGCCGATACCAGGTCAACGTGAACGCCATCGCTCCCGGAATGGTCATGACCGGAATGGCGGCTTCGATCCCGAAGGAGTTCCTGGATCAGGCCGTCGCCGAGACCGTGCTGGGTCGCATAGCCTCCCCGGAGGATATCGGTCACCTGGTTGCTTTCCTCTGCTCTGATTATGCCCGTCACATCACGGGCGAGGTAATCAAGATCGACGGAGGGCAGTACATCTAGGGGTGATATTGCACACTCCGTGGAAGGAGCCTGGAGATGGGTAATGGACCGAAGAGCATTCAGTGCACCGTACGCGAGGCCGTCGCCTATGTCACCCTCGACTCCCCCCCCCTGAACATCCTGACCCGGGCGATGATGGATGAGATCTCCCTGGCCCTCGAGCAGACCTCCGCCGATCCCGGCATCAAGGCGCTGGCTTTCACCGCGAACGGCAAAGCCTTCAGCGGAGGAGCCGACATCAACGAACACCGCCCCGAGCACGTGGAGGAGATGATCGCCTCCTTCCTGAATCTCTTCCGGCTGCTCGACTCCTTCGAGCTGCCGATCGTCATGGCCGTCAACGGAGCGGCGCTGGGCGGTGGGTTCGAACTTGCGATGATGGCCGACATCCTTCTCGCAACACCGTCGGCCACCTTCGGCCAGCCGGAGATACGACTCGGCTTCTTCGCTCCCGTCGGACTCATCCGTCTGCCCGAACTGGTCGGGACAGCCCGGGCCATGGAGATCACCTGCGGAGGAAGGATCTACAGCGCGGCGGAGATGACCGAGGCGGGTCTTGTCAGTCGGCTCGTTGCGGAAGAGGAACTCGAGAAGACCCTCGAGGAGGTGCTGAAGGATCTCCGGAAGGCCAGCCCGCTTGTCCTGCGCATGAACACCCGGACACTGAAGGAGTTGAGGGGGCGACCGTTCGGGGAGGCGCTCGAGGAAACCGGAAGAGTGTTCCTCGAGGAACTGATGGCGACCGAAGAACCGCTCGAGGGGATCGCCTCTTTCAACGAGAAGCGGCGGCCCGAGTGGAAGAACCGTTGACCCGGTGACGGGAGTCTCACGGTAAGGGAAGACCTATCGCAAAGAGAATCTCACTGTAGAAGAGAGGTGACCGTGATGCGGATCGTGGTCCTGGGAGCGGGTGCACTCGGCGGCTTGGTGGCGGCCAAGCTCCACCTCGTGGGCGAGGACGTCACCGCGGTCGAAATCAACCGGGCTCGCGCCGAGCTCATCAACGAGAACGGTCTGATGATCTCGCAGGGCTTGAAGGGAGAAGAGTGCGTTCC
>CAZFHZ010000208.1:0-2883 GCA_964519015.1 uncultured Gemmatimonadota bacterium
GTCAGCGATCCCACGAACATGTCGAGACTCGGTCGGCTCAACAACACTGAGCAGGCCCGCGGCATCGAGCTCATCGGGGACATCGCCTATGTCTCGTGCAATGTGTTCGGACTGAAGTTGTTCGACCTCAGCGACCCGGCGGCCCCGGCCTACCTCGGGGAGTACGCCGACCGCGACGGCGACCCCCACCAGTTCCTGGCCGCCGGGGACTTAGGCTATCTGACCGAATGGCACGGCGGCATGGACATCATCGACCTCTCCGATCCAATCGATCCTACTCGGCTGGGGCAGTACCAGGACGACGGCTTCGCTGTCAGCATCGAACTCGTCGGCCCGCTGGCTTTCGTCACGGAGTATTCGGCCGGCCTGAAGATCCTCGATGTCTCCGATCCCGCGCATCCCGTCCTGGTCTCCGAACATAACAACGGGGGGGAAACCAACGCGCTGCAGGTGGTCGACGGCACCGCCTACGTGTGCGACAAGCTGCAGGGACTGGAGATCCTCGATGTCAGCGATCCCACCCGGCCCGTGCTGTTGGGCACCTATTCGGAGGGCGGCAGCATTGTCGGTGTGCGCATCGTCGATGACATCGCTTTCGTCATCAGTTGGGAGCAGGGGCTGCTGGCGGTCGATGTGCGCGATCCTACCCATCCGACGAGGCTCGGCTCATTCTTCGACGGCGGCAGGCCGAACGGCCTCCAAGTCATCGGCGATCTGATCTATGTGGCCGATGGCTCCGACGGCCTGGAGATCATCCGATACCGGGTGGAGGAGAGGTAATTATCTCGATTCAGCTGCTCCCGGACCGCTTGCCCGGCACCTCCGGATAGGGTAACTAACAGGAGATGCCGGACGGCCCTGCCGACCTGTCCGCCGATACCCGCCTTCGGGAGCTATGAACATGGCCAGACCGGGGTCCCCAATCGACCGACGCCGTTTCGTGGGGGCGCTGCCCGCCCTCGCCCTGCTGCCCATCCTGGACCGGCACTCCCCGCTCATCTCTCATCAAGGTCAGCAGACGGGGAGTCCCCGCCTGCCCGATCCCTTCACCGAGGAGGAGCGGACGAAGATCGCCGCTTCGACCATGGCCGGGGACATAGTGCATTTCGCGGGACAGGGCTTGAACTGCGCCGAGTGTGTCTGCATCACGGGCATCCGATACCTCGAGCGGCCCGAAGAGGAGGCGCGGCTGGCCATGGGGTTCGGCGGAGGACTGGGGCACGGCGAACTGTGCGGGCTGCTGACCGGCGCCCTGATGGCGCTGGGAGCGGCCGCCGGGGCGAAGGGGGGGGACCGGTCGGTCCAGCGTCGCCGCCTGCGGCTCGCTTCCGAGGAATTCTGGAGCTGGTGGACGGCCCGGGCACCACTGGTCTGCCGTGAACTGCGCTCGCAGTATGGGAGCCAGGACGAGTTCCTGCGCATGGCCCAGCGCGTGGCCGCCCAGGTCGAGACACTGATCGACACGATGGTCTGAGCAAAGGGGGACCACCCGCACGGCCCCGACCGGACCGTTCCCCCTCGGAGAAGGGATTGCCCGATGCAACTGATCGCAATCGACTGGTGGGTGGTCGGCGGCTACATGCTCGTCGCCCTGGTGGTCGGGCTTTACTTCACCCGCCGGGCGTCCAGCGGGATGGACGAGTTCTTCCTCTCCGGGCGTCAGCTCCCCTGGTGGCTGCTGGGCACCTCGATGGTGGCCACCACCTTCTCCACCGACACCCCCAACCTGGTGACCGACCTGGTCCGCAACGGCGGAGTGAGCGGCAACTGGGCGTGGTGGGCTTTCGTCATCACCGGGATGTGCACGGTCTTCTTCTACGCCAAACTGTGGCGGCGCTCCGGAGCCCTGACCGACATGGGCTTCTACGAACTGCGCTACTCGGGAGCGCCGGCGGCCTTCCTGCGGGGATTCCGCGCCCTCTACCTGGGCGTCTTCTTCAACGTGATGATCATGGCCACGGTCACCCTGGCGGCCATCAAGATCGGCGGCGTCCTGCTGGGGGTGGACAAGTACACCACGGTGATCGTCTGCGGGGCGGTGACGGCCCTCTATTCCGCCTCGGCCGGACTGTGGGGGGTGGTGGTGACCGACCTCCTTCTCTTCGTGGTCGCCATGATCGGCTCCATCGCTGCGGCCGTGTATGCGCTCAAGCTCCCGATCGTCGGCGGGCTGAGCGGTCTGATCTCCCATCCGGCGGTGATCGGTAAACTCTCCTTCTTCCCCGATCCGAGGGACCCGTACGCCTTCCTGACCCTGCTCATCATCCCCATCGCAGTCCAGTGGTGGAGCACCTGGTACCCGGGGGCCGAACCGGGCGGCGGCGGCTACATCGCCCAGCGTATGCTGGCCTCGCGCAACGAGCGGGAGTCGATGTACTCCACCCTCTGGTTCAACGTGGCCCATTACGCCCTCAGGCCGTGGCCGTGGATCCTGGTCGCGCTCGCCTCGATCATCGTCTTCCCTACCCTGGAGTCGCTCCACGCCGCCTTCCCCCACCTCGATCCGAGTATCGTGCGGCACGACCTGGCCTACCCGGCCATGCTGACCTTCCTCCCCCACGGCCTGCTCGGATTGGCGGTGGCCTCGCTGGCCGCCGCCTACATGTCCACCATCTCGACCCACCTGAACTGGGGCGCCTCCTACATCGTGGACGACTTCTACCGCCGCTTCTTCCGTCCCCAGGCCACCGATCGCCACTATGTCCAGGTGGGGAGGATCGCCACCATCCTGCTCATCCTGCTCGCCTCGTTCGTCTCGCTCTGGCTCCAGAACGCCATGCAGGCCTTCCAGATCCTGCTCCAGATCGGGGCGGGGACCGGTCTGATCTTCCTCCTACGCTGGTTCTGGTGGCGGATCAGCGCCTGGAGTGAGATCTCGGCCAT
>CAZFHZ010000209.1:0-2828 GCA_964519015.1 uncultured Gemmatimonadota bacterium
TCCTGGGATACGGCGTCTTCCAGCGGCGCTCCGGTCAGGTTGCGGAGCTCGCCGTAGCAGGTCAGGCGGGGGGGATAGTACGGACGTTTCAGCGTGGTACGTCGGTGCTGCTCGACTCCCATCGGTAATCACCTCCCCGGTGGTGGGCGGTCGATTACGGCCGGTCGCCCGGTGGCGCGGCCATCTCCCCGAAGAACTCCCGCAGCCACAGTTCCAAACCGGCCAGGTCGAGGACCGACCAGGCGACGGCGCACTCGGGCCCACCCAGTCCACGTTCGACCTCGTTTCTCGTTGATAGTAACCGGGATGGTACGACGAAACCAGACTGAACCGCACGGGAGTCGGACCCAAGCAGCCCGAGCACCCCCTCCAGCTCGCGGGCGACTCCTTCGTTCACCAGGAAGGAGAAGTCGGCCTTCCAGTCCCGGTCGCGCACCTCGGGGGGGAGCACCTCCGCCAGTGCCTGGCGCATCAGTCCCTTGGGGACGCCTCCGGGGTGCAGGATCTCGCCGGGGATGCGCAGCACCAGGTCCACCACATCGCGATCGAAAAAGGGGAAGGAGAGCTGCAAACCGAACCGGGCGGCTATCTTGTCGTCCCACTCCAGGCAGAGCACGTGGTGGGCCGACCGGGCCTGTTCGTAGAGGGAACGGGTATGAGCCGATCGGGTCCCGAGCGGGGCCAGTCCCCGGTTCAGGGGGGAGGTCCGGGCCAGGCGGACCAGGCGGTCGGTGTACCAGCCATGCGCGTCCCGCAACCGGCCGGAGCGCAGCCGGCGCACAAGCGGAGCGGGCAGCAGGAACTTGGCCAAGTCGCTCAGGAACTGCCGCCGGTAGACGGCCCGGTCGCTGCCGGGGAACCAGCGCGGGTACTCGGTCAGGTGGCGGGCGACCGTGCGCCAGCGCAGCGACCGGACCAGGTCGACCAGGTAGGCCTGGTCGAAGAGGAACTGGTCGGCCCAGTGGCCGCTCAGCACGACCCGGACGCCGGAGGCGCGGATGCGCTCCTGGAACGCCTCCATGGTGGGAGCGAGTTCGTCCAACTGCGGGGCCTCGACGTGCCGGATCACCTCGGCGGCATGGGCCAGCACCGGGCCCGAAGTGGTGGGCACCCGGGTGATGGGGACTCCCCAGCGCCCTTCCAGGGCGACCAGGTAGCGCTCCTCGTCGGCCGGGGAGCCGGGGGGCGGCGCATAGGTGAATCCGAGCAGTTCGGGGAGGTCGGGGTGCCGTCCTCGCAACTCGTGCCCCAGGCCGAAGATGGAGGAGGAGTCGAGCCCTCCGCTCACCGAGACGGCCACCGGGTAGAGGCTCCGGAGCCGGCGATGCACCGCCCGCTCCAGTGCTTCCCGGAACGCCTCGGCGTACTCGGCGGAAGAGACCAGCCGGATCGGGGTGTCGACGGCGAAATCCCAATAGCGTCGCTGCTGCTCACCTCCGGTACCGAAGAGGATGTAGTGAGCGGGTATCAAGCTATGGACCCCGGCGAAGAAGGTGCGGTCCCCCGTACCCTCCCGGTTCTGGCCCAGCAGGCGCACCGCCAGATATTCCTCGTCGGGCCGGGGGGTCACCTCCGGGTGGGCCAGGATGGCCTTGATCTCACTGGCGAAGAGAACAGTCCGGGGATCGGCCCACCAGTAGAGCGGTTTCACGCCCAGGGCGTCGCGGGCCAGCAGCAGGTACTCCTCGCGGGGATCGAAGAGGGCCAGGGCGAACTCCCCCTCCAGCCGGCCGAGGCGGGCTGGTCCGTCCGGGCCGAGCCAGGCCAGGGCCAGTTCCGGGTCGGGGGCGTCAGGCGCTGGCGGCGGCCCGGCCCGTACGATCCGCACAAGTCCATCCCGGAGCGCCGCCCGATCATCGAGCCGGCCGTCGAAGACCAGGCACCGGCCGGTGGCGTCGGAGATCGGCTGGACCTCGGTGCGCGACTCGGGGGTGATGCGCTGCAGCCGGTGGGCCAGGCCGAGCGGACCTTCGATCCGCATCCCCTCCCCGTCCGGGCCGCGGTGGGCGATAGCCGCGCTCATCCGGGCCAGTACGGCCGGGTCGACCGGCCGCTGGTCCCGGTTCCAGATACCGCAGAACCCGCTCATGCCGACCGGACGGCAGCCATCGCCTAGCCTTTGATAGCCCAGCGCAGCAGGTTCTTGAGCTTGGGCGGGGTACCCTGCGACAGGATAGCCACCCGGAAGATGCGCCCCCCCGCCCAGATGAAGAGCAGGGTGGTCAACAGCGTAGCGATCAATCCCACCCAGGCCTGCCACATCGGCACCCCGGCCGGGGTGCTCATCCGCAGGACCATGAGCAGCGGGGTGAAGAGGGGGAAGAGCGAGATCCCGGTGGCGAACCCTCCCGCCGGCTCGGTCAGCACCGGCAGCATCAGGAACATCGGGATCATGAAGGGGATCATGGCCGGGAACTGGACCGCCTGGGCTTCGGTGATGTCGTTGCAGGCCGCCCCGAGCGAGGCCAGCATGGACCCGTTCATCAGGATGGCCAGGACCATGAAGGCGAACCACCAGGGTAGGACGTGGTAGGGGATCCCGCCTCCCATGCCCAGCCGCTGGAGGGTGAAGACCGCACCGACCAGATAGACCGTGGCGACGGTCAGGGAGACCCCGACCCCGCCGATGAGCTTGCCCAGCATGAAGTCGAAGGGACGCACTGAACCCAGGATCACCTCGGCGATCCGCTGGGTCTTCTCCTCCATGACCGCGTTCAGCAGCGGCATGGCGCCCCACATCATCATCAGGAAGAGCAGCATCATCATGATCATGGGGACGATGATGGATCGGATCTCGTCGGTCCGCTCGGCCGTGGAGATCTCCCCGG
>CAZFHZ010000210.1:0-2802 GCA_964519015.1 uncultured Gemmatimonadota bacterium
GTCAAGGTGGAACCGCTCCCCCGCGGGACCGGATATGAGTTTGAGGACGCCATCGTGGGTGGATCGATCCCCAACAAGTTCATCCCCTCGGTGGACAAGGGGACCCAGGCCGCCATGGCCAAGGGGGTGGTCGCCGGGTATCCCTGCGTGGACTTCCGGTTGACCCTGTTCGACGGCACCTATCACGATGTGGACTCCTCGGACGCCGCCTTCCAGCGTGCCGCCTCAATGGGTTTCAAGCAGGCCTGGCGTGAAGCCGGCCCGATCCTGCTGGAACCGATCTTCCTGATCGAAGTGACCGTTCCGGAGGAGTACACCGGGGACGTGATGAGCGACATCTCCTCGCGCCGGGGGAAGGTGGAGGGGATGACTCCGGAGGGTTCGTTCCAGATCGTGCGGGCCAAGGTGCCTTTGGCCGAACTCTACAAGTACTCGACCACCCTGCGATCGATGACCCAGGGTCGGGCGACCCATCGCCGGGAGTTCAGTCATTACGAACCGGTCCCACACGAGCAGATGCAGAAGGTCATCGCCAAAGCGGAACTGGAAGAAGAGGAGGAGGACTGAGCCCGGGGAACCCCGGTCCGGCTTCCACACCACCTCTCGAAAGGACGGTCCCATCGTGTCCCTGATCCGAGCTCACCGCCTCGCACCGCTGGCCATCCTGCTGCTGTCGGCCGCCTGTGCCTCCTCGGCCGCTCCCCAGCCCCGTCCCCGGGCCCCCGAGCCGGTCCCGGCCCCCGAGCGGCAGGAGATCGCGGCCGTGCCGACCCTCCCGACCCTGGCGGAGATCCTGGGCCCGGTCAATTTCGACCCCGATACCGTCCGGGCGGGTCGCTTCGACACCGGTCGGATGTGGACCTTCGACGCACCGCCGGTCGACTACTTCCAGGAGGCCTACGGATTCCGGCCCGACACCGATTGGCTGCGTCGCGCCCGGATGGCCTCCCTGCGTATGGGGACCTTCTGCAGCGCTTCGTTCGTCTCGGCCGACGGGCTGGTACTGACCAACCACCACTGCGGTCGCGAATCGGTCACCCAGGTCTCCCGGGAAGGGGAGAACCTGCTCGAAACCGGTTTCTACGCCCGCAACCTGGAGGAGGAGCGGCAGGTCGAGGGGCTCTACATGGACCAGCTGGTGGAGCTCTCCGATGTGACCGCCCGGGTCCACGCCGCGATGGACGCGGCAGCCGATGACGACGCCCGCCTGGAAGCTCGTGATGCCGAGATCGAGAAGATCATCCAGGAGGCGGACGCGGCCAACGGACTCATCAACCAGGTGGTGGAGTTCTTCAACGGAGGACGCTACTCGCTCTACACCTATCGCCGCTTCGAGGACGTGCGCCTGGTCATGGCCCCCGAGCTGGCCATGGGCTACTTCGGCGGCGATCCCGATAACTTCACCTACCCGCGCTATAACCTCGACATCTCGGTCTTTCGGGTCTACCAGGACGGCCGTCCGCTCGACACCTCCGCCTTCTTCTTCCGGTGGAGCCAGGGAGGACCGAAGCTGGGTGAGGCCGTCTTTGTGCTGGGCAACCCCGGCAGCACCACCCGGCTCAACACGGTCGCCCAGCTGGCCTTCACCCGCGACTTCGACAACCCGGCCTCGCTGATCCTCTACCGGACCCGGATGAAGGCCCTTAGGTCGTTCCTCGACACCCACCGCGACCTGCCCGATTGGGAGGAGCGGAATAACTTCTACTTCAACATCTCGAACAGCGAGAAGGCGGTCAGCGGCCAGCAGCGTGGGCTCGAGGATCCGTGGATGATGGCCCGCAAGGCCGACTGGGAACGCTCCTTCCGCGACGCGATCATGAAGGATCCCCAACTCTTCGAGCGTTACGGTGATCCCTGGACCGAGATCGCCCGGGCGCGCCAGGCGATGAAGCCCTTCGGCCGGCTCAACTACGGGTTCGTCTTCCAGGGGGTATTCTCCAGCCAGCATCTGGCCAAGGCCTTCTTGCTCGAGCAGTACCGCTTCGCCCGCCTGCAGGGAGCGCCGGCGGACAATCCGCAACTGACCGCGCTGGCCCGCCGGATCCGTCAACCGATAGACAACCCTCCCGACTGGGAGCGGGCACTGATGGCCGCCCAGCTCGACGGGATGGTCCAGATCCTGGGGGCCGACGACCCGCTCGTGAAGGCGCTGGTGGGGATGCGCTCCCCCCAGGGTGCGGTCGACCAGCTGCTGCGGGACACGGTGCTGGACGACCCGGCGGCCGTGGACACGCTACTGAGCGGGGCGCCCGAGGCGATCGGCAGCACCCCCGACCCGATGGTGCGCGCCTTGAACGGCGTCCTGATGCGCATCATCGCGATGCAGCAGACCATGGGGGAACAGTTCGCCCTGGAGGAAGCCGCCCAGGCGCGCCTGGCGCGGGCGGTCTACGATGTCTACGGCACCTCGATCCCGCCCGACGCCACCTTTACGCTGCGCATCGCCGACGGGGTGGTGACCGGCTATCCGTACAACGGCACCCAGGCCCCTGCCTGGACCACCTATTACGGGCTCTACGACCGCTGGGCCAGCAGCGGCGGGCAGGACCCGTGGGTACTCCCCGAACGCTGGCAGAAGCCCCCGGCGGCCTTCGACCTGGCCACGCCGCTCGACTTCGTGTCCACCTGCGATATCATCGGCGGCAACTCCGGGAGTCCGGTGGTCAACCGTGACCTGGAGTTCGTGGGTATCGCCTTCGACGGCAACATCGAGAGCCTGCCGGGTGAGTTCATCTTCCTGCCGGAGCTCAACCGCTGCGTCTCGGTGCACTCGGCCGGTATCCTGGAGGCGATCCGGGACCT
>CAZFHZ010000211.1:0-2716 GCA_964519015.1 uncultured Gemmatimonadota bacterium
CGGTGTGCTCCTTATCGAGCTTGTTGACCAGGAAAAGCCGGGGCACGCCGTGCTGTTCGGCCAGCTTCCAGACCTGCTCGGTCCCGACCTCCAGCCCGATATCCCCCTTGAGGAGCAACAGCGCTCCCTCCACCACCCGCATCGCGCCACGGACTTCGGCCATGAAGTCGGCGAACCCGGGAGTGTCGAGCAGGTTGATCTTGACGCCCCCATGTTCGACGAAGACCAGGGAGGTGTTGATGGAGATCTGGCGTGTCTTCTCTTCGTCGGTGAAGTCGGACACGGTGTTCCCCGCCTCGATGCTGCCGATCCGGCTGATATCCCCGGCGGTCATGAGGAAGGCGTCGACCAGCGTGGTCTTACCGGTATCGCTATGGCCGACGAGGGCGATGTTCCGGATCAGTTCACTCGCGTAGTTCGTCACGGGTCCGCTCTACTGTTGTCGGTAAAGAGGGGATCGACCGCGTCGCGGCCGGCAGGCGGTGCGCCGAGCCTGCGGTGAGGTATTCAGATAACCCGACAGAAGGAAACACGCAAGCGGAAGGTATGCAGACAGAAGGATACCGACGGCCGATGTTTCGTCTTGTCATCCGACCGGTCCCGTGTGTCTCTTAACGGAATCTCGATTTCCTGGAAAGGAGTCCGTTCCCATGGAGGGATTCATCGACAGCCTGGGGGCCTGGCTCTCGGCGACCGCGGAACACATCTGGACTTATATGGTGCCGGTGCTCTTCGGCGTGGGATTGCTGCTCTCCATCCGGATCGGCTTCATGCAGATCCGCAAGCTCCCCAAGGCGCTCCAGCTCGCCCTCGGCAAGAAGGCCCGGACCGGTACCGGAGGTGAAGGGGACGTCACCCCCTTCCAGGCGCTCTCCACCGCGCTCGCCGCCACCGTGGGCAACGGAAACATCGCCGGTGTGGCCACCGCCATCATCTGGGGGGGACCCGGTTCGATCTTCTGGATGTGGATCTGCGGTCTGCTGGGCATGGCGACCAAGTACAGCGAGGCCATGCTGGGGGTCCGCTTCCGGCAGAAGCACCCGGACGGCACGATCGCCGGCGGCCCCATGTACTACATCCGCTACGGGCTGAACGACACGAAATTCGCCCGCTTCCTGGCCGGCATGTTCGCGGTCTGCGGCGCCTTCGCGGCGTTCTTCGGCACCGGGAACATGATGCAGTCCAATCAGATGTCGCTGGCCTTCTCGAGCGAGTTCGGCGTCCCTCCCCTGATCACCGGCCTGATCATCACTACCCTGGTAGCCCTGGTCGTCCTGGGAGGGATCAAGCGGATCGCGGCCGTGACCGAGAAACTGGTCCCGGGCATGATCATCCTCTACTTCGTGGTGGGGCTGTACGTACTGATCGTGAACATCGCCAACCTCCCGACCGCCTTCGGGCTGATCTTCGGGAACGCCTTCAGCCCGGCCGCCGCGGCCGGAGGATTCCTCGGAGCCTCGGTCAAGAACGCCATCCAGCTGGGCGCTCGACGGGGCATCCTCTCCAACGAGGCGGGGCTGGGCAGTGCCCCGATCGCTCACGCTGCCGCCCAGACACCGGGTCCCATCTTCCAGGGGATGATCGGTATCACCGAAGTGTTCATCGACACCATCGTGGTCTGCACCTTCACCGCCCTGATCCTCCTCTCCTCGGGGGTCTACACCCAGGGCCTGGAAGGGGCGGCCATGACGGCCAGCGCCTTCTCCCAGACGATCCCGATCTTCGGCGGGATGGTGGTGGCCCTGGCCTCCTTCCTCTTCGGCTACTCCACCCTGATCGGCTGGTGCTACTACGGCGAGCAGTGCCTGCGCTACCTCTTCGGGATGAAGATCACCTACCCCTACCGGGTCATGTTCATCGTCCTGACCTTCATCGGGGCGCTGGTCTCGATCGAAGTCGTCTTCTTCGTGGGGGACATCGCCAACGCCTTCATGGCCCTCCCCAACCTGATCGGGTTGATGCTCCTCTCCGGCCTGGTGGCCCGGCTCACCAAGGAGGCCTTGCAGTCGAACCCGCTCTTCACCCAGAAATGATCCATTCCAGAACAGACCAGGAAAGGGGGCCGTCGGGCCCCCTTTTCAATTACATTCCTTCATCATCCGGCGGTTGAGGTAGAATAGCGGCCTGGGTCTGACCCATGACAGGAAGCGTGAACCGCATGCCGACGACAGGCGATCCAAAACGCCGGCTCGACATGCCGTGGAGCCGTCCGCTCGGGATCGCCTGGATCGCCAGTCTCATCCTGGGGGCCATCGCGGTCGTCGTCTTCTACTTCAACACCCGGTCGTACGAGATCGCCGGTGTCCGTGCCCGGCTGCTCTCGGTGGCGGACGTCCGGGAGGAATCGATCAAGCGCTGGATCCAGAACCAGGTTGACGACCTTTCCGTCGTCGCGGCCGGACCTAACCTCGCAGCGTTCCTGGCCACCGGGTCTTCCCCCGCGCGTTCTGTCTCAACCCGCTTCCTGGAGCGGGCCCTCGCCCTCTACAGACTGGAGGGGTTGATCCTCTTTGATGGGGAGGTAACCGAACGCCTGCGTATCGGGGAGGCCGAACCCCCCGACTTCCCCCACAACGCCGATTTCGCCCGGGAAGCGGTCACCAGTGGCCTCCCCTCGCGGATCTTCCTGCACGCCCATGCCGCAGGAGGTCCGGAGCGAGTCGGTCTGGCGGTGCCGATATTCGATGCCGCCGCCAGGGTCGGCGGCGCCCTGGTC
>CAZFHZ010000212.1:0-2590 GCA_964519015.1 uncultured Gemmatimonadota bacterium
CGCTGGAGCGGCTGGAAAGACTACCCCCGGTGCGCCTCTCCTTCGCCGCCCGCTTCATCCCGATCCCGGTGGGCGCCCAGAACGCCCTGCTCGGCCTGGCTCGTCTCCCCATCCCCCCCTACCTGGCCGGCTCCCTGGCCGGTTCCCTCCCCTGGATGATCGTCTTCACTGGGATGGGCGGGACCGCCGGCGGGACCGCCCGACTCCCCTTCTGGCTGGCCGCCCTGGTCGGGCTCGGCCTGATGCTGGCCAGCGATCGCTGGTGGTCGCGCCGGGCGCGCCGGCCGGAGACGACCGAAGCGTGAGCGGAAATGGACGACCGGTCCGGCTGGAGCCGGGCCAGCCCCACCTGGCCGCCTGGCTGGCGGCGAGCACCGCCCGCCTGCTGGAGGAACCCCTCTCGGGATCGATGCGCGAGGACCTCTTCCGGCTCGGGGCACTCGACCGGCTGGGCCATCACGCCCTGGTCCGGGACCATCTCTACGACTACCGGCGGCGGCAGTGCTTCGGCGGTGGATGGCGAGGAGTGCGGCCGGGGGCCGAGGACACCCCCTGCGCTCTCTGGTCGCTGGTGGACCACGCCCGCTTGACCGGCGATGTGGCCTACCTCAAAGCGGTCTACGGTACCGTCCGCCGCGGAGCACGCCGGCTCGCCCACCGCCGCCTCCCCGATTCCTCCGTCCCGCACAGCGGACTCATGCCCTTTCCCCGCGGCCTCCCGGATGAGGTACCGCGCAGTCGCTACCCGCTCGCCCTCTGGACGCTGGCCGGCGCCCAGGAATCGGCCCGGGCGGCCGCCGCGCTCGGCCGGGGGGGCGAC
This sequence comes from uncultured Gemmatimonadota bacterium, assembly GCA_964519015.1. GTDB lineage: Bacteria > Blakebacterota > Blakebacteria > Blakebacterales > CAYUVJ01 > CAZFHZ01. The sequence goes on from CAZFHZ010000212.1 coordinate 821, forward strand.
CTCCACGACTTCGAGGCCTTCTTCCAGGAACTGAAACGGGCCCTTCGCCGTTCGCTCGATGTACTCCGGTCGGCCCAGGCAGCGGCAACCCTCCCGGAGGATCCGGAGAGGTCGGCCGGTCCCCCCCCCCTGGACGCGCTGCTGGCCCTGCTCCCCGGCGACCTCTTCCCCCCCGACTGGGAACCGCTCCAAGTGGCGCTCGAAGCGCTGCTGGCGAGCGGGCTGGAGACGGAACCGGGGTGGCTGGTGGCCGCCCACCACCTGCTGCGGCGGGGGGACGCCCGGGTCTGGGACCTGCTCACCTCCGGCGCCGGGTCCGACCTGCCCGACTCCACACCCGGATCCGACCTCGCTGCACCCGTATCTGACCACTCCACTCCCGAGCAGGGTCTCGCCGATGCGCTCCGGGCCTGGCTGGTCCGCAACCTGCTGGTGAGTGAAGCCCACGACTTGTTGCTGGTCGCGCCCGGTTTCGGGCTGCGGGCACCCCATCCCGGAGGACCGGTCGTGGTGGAGCGGGCCCCCACCCGCTTCGGTCCGCTCTCCTTCGTCCTCACGCCCCACCCCGACGGAATGGAACTGGCCTGGGCGGGTCTGGAACGCACCCCCCCCGGCCACTTCATCTGGCCGCTGCCCGCTCCCGTGCTGCGCGTGGAGCCCCCGCTAGCCACCATGACCGCCACCCGGCGCGCCCTCCGGCTCGAGCCCGGCGGCGGGCGCCTGCGGATCGTCCTTGGTCCTGCTTGACGCCCGGACCCGGAAGGGCGAGTTTGGCGGGGACCTGACGCGACTGTGATCCCATCTGCGGAGACGAAATGAACATCCGACGCCTGCTGCCCGTCCTCCCCATCGCCGCCCTGACCCTGCTCCTCTCCGCCGAACCGGCCGGCGCCGCCGTCCAGACGGGCGCCCACCACGCCGAGGTCGGTCTGGGCGCCGCGCTCCCGTTGTGGAGCGTGATTCCCTTTGTGGGCATCCTGCTCTCCATCGCCCTCTTCCCCCTGCTGGCGCCGCACTGGTGGCACCACCACTTCCCCAAGATCAGCGCCTTCTGGGCCCTGCTCCTCGCCGTCCCGTTCGTGCTGGCTTACCGCGGGGAAGGGCTCTCCGAGATCCTCCACATCTACATCGTGGACTACATCCCCTTCATCATCCTGCTCTGGGCCCTCTTCACCATCGCCGGGGGGGTGCTCGTGGAGGGGACCCTGGCCGGCACCCCGGGGGTCAATACCGTCCTTCTGCTCATCGGCACGGCACTCGCTTCGTGGATCGGGACCACCGGGGCGGCCATGGTCATGATCCGGCCGGTGCTGCGGGCCAACGCCTGGCGCCGCAACAAGGTCCATATCGTCGCCTTCTTCATCTTCCTGGTGGCCAACGTCGGGGGATCGCTCACCCCGCTGGGGGACCCCCCGCTCTTCCTCGGCTTCCTCCACCACGTCCCCTTCTTCTGGACCTTCCACCTGCTCCCCCAGATGGGCCTGGTGGTCGCCATCCTGATCGCCCTCTTCGTGCTCATCGATACCCGGTCCTACAAGAAGGAGTTGGCGGAGGGGCGCCAGCCGACCTTCGACGGGCCGAAGGAACCGCTGCGCATCCGGGGGGCCTTCAACTTCCTGCTGCTGGCGGGCGTGGTGGCCAGCGTACTGATGAGCGGGATGTGGCGGCCGGGGGAGGTGAACATCCTGGGGGTCCACCAGGGCATCCAGAACCTGCTGCGGGACGCCCTGCTGATCGGGCTCGGCCTGCTCTCCCTGAAACTCACCCCCT
>CAZFHZ010000213.1:0-2586 GCA_964519015.1 uncultured Gemmatimonadota bacterium
CGTGCCTCCTGGACCGGCATGAAGCCCTTCGTCATGCACGTCGATCAGCTCGAACCGGGCCGCAAGCGGGAGATCACCCTGCGGCACTCCGCCTTCCAGGGGGGAGAGCCGGGTGAGGAACGCTTCTTCGACCTGGAGTTCGCGACCACCGCTACGACCGCCTGGGCGCCCAAGGGACACGTGGTGGCCCGCGAACAGATCCCGCTCGGGATGGTGCCCTTCGAGCCGGTCGCGCTCGCGGCGATGCCCGCCCTGGCCGTATCCGACAGTGCCGGCGGTGTGCGGGTCGCCGGCCAGGGCTTCGAACTCTTCTTCAACCGCGTGCAGGGCACGGTCACCTCCCTCCGTCTGGGGGGGACCGAGCTGCTGGCCGGCGGGCTGTTACCGGAATTCTGGCGCGCTCCCACCGACAACGACCGGGGCTTCGGGATGCCGGAGCGCTGGGGGGTCTGGAAGGAAGCCGGGCGGAGCTGGGAACCGGGGACGGCGCTCATCTCACAGCCCGACTCCAACCGGGTCGAGATCATGGTGCCGGGACGGCTGCCGGTGCTGGAGTGCGGACTCTCGCTGCACTTCGAGGTCTTCGGGAGCGGCGACGTGACGGTCGAGGCCCAGCTCGACCCGGTGGCCGACGGACTCCCCCCGATGCCCCGCTTCGCCCTGCGGATGCAGGTCCCCGGCGGGTTCGAACAGTTCACCTGGTTCGGACCGGGTCCGTGGGAGACCTACCGGGACCGGGTCCAGGGAGCCCCGGTCGCGCTCTACGAGCAGACGGTGGATGGCCTCTTCACGGATTACTCCGAGCCGCAGGAGAACGGCAACCGCACCGGGGTGCGCTTCGCCTCACTCACCCGCAGGGACGGTACCGGCCTGCTGGTGGCCGCCCTCGACCAGACCGACCAGGCCCGGCTCGACGTGAGCGCACTGCACTACACCCTGGAGGACCTGGAGCGGGCCAAGCACACCTACGAGCTGGAATGGACCGAGGAGGTGAACGTGCTGGTCGGCCATCTCATGGGGGTGGGGGGAGACGACTCGTGGGGTGCCCGGCCCCACTCCGAGTTCCAGCTCCCGGCCGAGCCGCGCCGCCTCGCCGTCCGGCTGCGGCCCTTCACCGAGAGCGGCGGGGGTGCCGCGGCCATGCGGCTATACGGCCGCCCGCCGGGCAGCGAGCGATAGCCGGAAGGAAACGGGACCCCGTCCGCGGAGCGCACCATGCACCTCAACGCCTTCGACATCGTCGCTTTCCTCCTCTTCATGGCCGTGGTGATCGGCATCTCCCTCTTCTTCTCCCGCCGGGAGGAGACCGGGGAGGACTACTTCCTGGCCGGCCGGGGGTTGACCTGGTGGCTGATCGGCTTCTCCCTGATCGCTTCCAACATCTCCACCGAGCACTTCGTGGGGATGGCCGGGAAGGGCTTCGGCGAGGTGGGACTGGCCATCGCCAGCTACGAATGGATCGCCGCCATCACCATGGTCATCGTGGCCTGGTACTTCCTGCCCAAGTTCCTGCGCAGCGGCATCTTCACCATGCCGGAGTTCCTGGAGTACCGTTTCAGCCGTACCGCCCGCTCCATCATGGCCTTCTACCTGATGGTGGCCTACGTGGTGGTGGCCATGACGACGGTCCTCTACTCGGGTGCGATCGCCCTTAAGGCCCTCTTCGGTCTCGATCTGGTCGTAGGAATCTGGCTGATCGGTCTGATCGCGGGAGCCTACACCACCTACGGTGGGCTGAAGGCGGTGGTCTGGACCGACCTCTTCCAGGGGGCCGCGCTTTTGCTGGGCGGGCTGCTGGTCACCATCATCGGCTTCGGCGCCATCGGGGGGGTGGGGCGCTTCCTGGAGCTGGGAGGACCCAAGTTGCACGTCCTGTTGCCGGCCGACCATCCCGAGCTCCCCTGGACTATCCTGATCGGCGGGATCTGGGTCCCCAACTTCTTCTACTGGGGGCTCAACCAGTTCATCACCCAGCGCACCCTGGGCTCGAAGAGTCTGGCCGAGGGGCAGCGGGGGATCGTCTTCGCAGCTCTGCTCAAACTCTTCATCCCCTTCATCATCGTCTTCCCCGGGATCATGGCCTTCGAGCTGTACGGATCGCAGATCACCGATGCGAACCAGGCCTATCCCTTCCTGATCAAGAATCTGCTGCCCGACGGTCTGACCGGGATCATGTTCGCCGCCCTCTTCGGAGCGGTCCTCTCATCCCTCGACTCGATGCTCAACTCCGCCTCCACCATCTTCACCATCGATCTCTACAAGCGGCACATCAACCCGGAGGTCTCCCCGCATCGGATGGTCGCGATCGGGCGGATCGCAACTGTGGTCTTCGTGCTGATCGCCTGCCTGTGGGCACCCCTGCTCGGCCACATCCCCAGCGTGTTCGACTATATCCAGATGTTCTGGGGGTTCATCTCACCGGGGATCCTGTGTGTCTTCCTTTTCGGACTGTTCGTCAAGCGCACTCCCCCCGGGGCGGCCGTGGCTACCCTGCTGTTGAGCCTGCCGGTCTACGGCTTCTTCCTCTGGCGGGCCCCCTTCTCCTACACCAACAACATGGGCTACGCCTTCCTGGTGCTGGCGATC
>CAZFHZ010000214.1:0-2536 GCA_964519015.1 uncultured Gemmatimonadota bacterium
GAGTTCCTTCTTGGTGAACCCGTGGGTGGCTTCCTCGGAGGGGATTTCCAGGTCCACCCCTTCCAGGAGTTCCTCGAGCTCCTCCATCTTGCGCAATGAGCGCCGGATGGTCTGGTAGTTCGTCAACATCCCGCCGAGCCAGCGCTCCGTCACGAAGGGCATACGGCAGCGCTTGGATTCTTCTTCGATGATCGGCTTGGCCTGCTTCTTGGTACCGACGAAGAGGATCTTCTTTCCCCCCTCCACGGTACGACGGGTCAGTGCAATGGCGTCGTCCAGGAGCTTCTTGGTCTTCTGCAAGTCGATGATGTAGATGCCGTTACGCTCGGTGAAGATGTACTTCTTCATCTTCGGATTCCACCGATGCGTCTGGTGCCCGAAGTGGACACCGGCCTGCAGGAGATCGCGGATCGTGACCTCGGCCATCAAAGGCCTCCGTTTAACTGGTTTGTTCCTCCGGCCCCTTCAACTCCCTGCGGCCCCGGCGGCGGAGTGTTGCCTGACCGGAGACCCCGCGGTGGGATCGTGAGCCGTGTGGTTTACGGAGCGGCCCCCGGTCCGGGTGCTGCTCCGGGTACTCGTCCCTGCCGGATCAGCGCTTGCTGTACTGGAAACGCTTCCGGGCACCGGCCAGCCCGTACTTCTTCCGTTCCTTCTCGCGAGGATCGCGCGTCAACATGCCATTCTGCTTGAGCCTGGCGCGGAGTTCGGGATCTACCAGGAGGAGCGCTCGCGAGATGCCCAGACGGATCGCTTCCGCCTGACCGGTCAGTCCGCCCCCCTTGGCGTTGCACTGGATGTCGAACTTCTCCCGCATCTCGACCATCTCGAGCGGACGGACGACGGTCCGCTGGTGCGAAGGTCGCGGGAGGTATTCCTCGAGGGTCCGGCCGTTGACGGTGATCTTACCGGTGCCTTCAGGATACAGACGGACCGTCGCGGCTGCTTCCTTGCGGCGTCCGGTAGCGGCGAAGAACGCTTCGGCCATGCTCACATCTCTCCTACTGTTCGATCGGCAGCGGCTTGGGCTGCTGAGCTTGATGCGGATGCTCGGGAGCGGCGTAGATGTGCAGCTTGCGCAGCATCTGCCGGCCGAGGGGTCCGCGGGGGAGCATCCCCTTGACGGCCTTCCGGACCACGGATTCGGGGTCGCGGGCGAGCCGGTCCTTCAGTTTCTCGGAGCGCAATCCGCCCGGCCAGCCCGTGTAACGCGTGTAGATCTTCTCATCCAACTTCTTGCCGGTCACCCGGATGCGGTCGGCGTTCACGACGATGACATGGTCGCCGGTGTCCAGGTGCGGAACCCAGATCGGCTTGTGCTTGCCGCGCAGGACACTGGCGATCCGAGTGGCGAGCCGCCCGAGGATCTGCTCGTCGGCATCCACCACGAACCACACCCGTTCGATGTCACTCGGTTTCGTACTGTACGTCTTCATGCCCAGATTCCGTTCTGAACGCGTCGGAGGGGTTCAGCAACTGCCCGCAGGACAAGGTATTAGGCGCGTATACCCCTGAAATTCCAGACGTGGTAACTTACGAAGCGGTCGATGTTGTGTCAAGATAGGAGCTTGGCGCGGGGGGATGAAGACGATAGGGCTTCACGACCGGATATATCGGCCCTGCACGACCACCGCCAGCGCCCGGCCCCTGAGGGTGCGGCCCTTCCAGGGGGTGTTCCGCCCCCGGGTCCGGAACTTCTCCGGGTCGACGGTCCATTCCGCCTCCGGGTCGAACACGGTGACGTTGGCCTCGCTCCCCTTCTCCAGAGTCCCCCCGGGCAGCCCGAAGATCCGGGCGGGTCGCGTGCTCATCAGTTCCACGAGCCGGACCAGGTCGATCACCCCCTCCCCCACCAATCCGGTGAGAACCACACCCAGGGCGGTCTCCAGACCCACGATCCCCTTGGCCGCCTCCTCGAAGGTACAGTCCTTGTCGTCCAGATGGTGCGGGGCATGGTCGGTGGCGATGAAATCGATGGTGCCGTCCTTGAGCCCCTTGTGCAGCGCCCGGACATCCTCGGCCGATCGCAGCGGCGGGTACATCTTGAAGTCCGGGTCGAGTCCGCTCGACCTCACGTCCTCGTCGGTCAGGGTGAGGTTGTGCGGAGTGGCCTCGCAGGTCACATGGACGCCCCGTTTCTTGGCCTGACGGATCAGTTCCACACTCCGGGCCGTGCTGACATGCTGGACATGCAGGTGACCGCCGGTGTACTCCGCCAGCAGCAGGTCGCGGGCCACGATGACATCCTCAGCGATACCCGGGATGCCGCGCAGACCCACGATCGCCGAAGCCCGCCCCTCATGCATGGAGCCCATCGCGGTCAGGGCCTTCTCCTCCGGGTGCTGCATGATGGGTACGCCGAGCATGTGGGAGTACTCGAGGGCGGTGCGCATCAGGTTGGCGTCGGCGACCGTCTGGTTGGGGCATAGGAACAGGCCGACCCGTCCTCTGCCGGGTCCGCCCGCATAGCCCGGATGGGCTGTCGAGTAGGTTTGGCCTGCGCCGTGTTCAACAAACACGACCGGACGGCGGACGG
>CAZFHZ010000215.1:0-2508 GCA_964519015.1 uncultured Gemmatimonadota bacterium
AGCTGCAGCTAATAAGACACACTACGGGTAGCAGTATTATTGATATGAACAATCGAGGCACTTATGGTCTCCTGAACGAAACAATTGAAACTGTTGGTTCTTTAATTAGACGGGAGGAATCTTGTTCCATATAGGTCCAGTTTCCTAACCCTCCTTACGAGCGTTTCCCATTCTTAGTTGAAACTGTCGTGACTCCTGCCCTTGGATGATAGGGTCACTCTGACCTCGGTTTCTCTGCTTATCCATCTCTTTCCTGTTAACGGACACCCTATCTTGAGGTCTTAGGGGACACCCAGTTTTACGACCCCTCTCCGTGGTGCAACCTGGCGCGGTGTGCTGTAAAACCTTTCTGGTCCATATGCCAGGGAGGGAGTCATGCCGTGCCGACTGACCAGGGAGGAAGTCGTGTCGATCGGTGTACTGAGTGCACGCGGGATGAACAACTGCGAGATCGCGCGGACCCTTGAGGTCTCCGAGGGAACGGTGCGGTACCACCGCAGTCGGCTGTCGGATGGCGCCGTGGATGGTCGCTCGAACCAGCGATTCAAGGTCGAGCCAATGGCCGGGGTGATCGGGCTGTGGTTTGAGGGCCACGCCGAGGACAGACGTCCAGTCAACGTGCGGGACCTTTACGACCATCTGTTGCTGGAGTGCGGTTACCGGGGCTCCTACAGATCGGTGCTGCGGTACGTGCGTGCCCACTATCCGGCCCCGAAGCTCCGGACCTACCGGCGGGTGGAAACACCGCCCGGGGCACAGAGCCAGGTGGACTGGGTAGTGTGCCAGAACGTGGATGTGGGCGAGGGGCCGGAGGTGATGAACGGCTTCATCATGAAGCTCTCGCACAGCCGCAAGCCGGCCCTGGTATGGTCGCGCCGTCAGGATCAGCTTTCTTGGTTGAACTGCCACAACGGTGGGTTCCGTCGGCTGGGCGGGGTTCCGGCCGTTTGCCGGATCGACAACCCGAAGACGGCGATGATCTCCGGGGCGGGTGCATGGGGAGAGATCCACCCGGTGTACCGGTCCTATGCGCGGGGAGTTCGTTTCCACATCGACCCCTGCGCCCCTCGGGCGCCAGAGGCAAAAGGGAAGGTGGAAGCGGCCGCCAAGCTCACCCATCTGCGCTGGGATCCCGGCCGGCGGCGGTGGGACGGCGTAGAGGATCTGCAGGATCGGACCGACCGGGACCTGGAACGGTGGACGCATGAAGCCATCTGCCCGGCGACGGGCCTGAGCGTGCATGAGAGTTGGCATCGGGAGCTGGAACTGTTGCAGCCTCTGCCGCTGCTGCCAGAGCCCTTCGATGTAGTGGTGAGCCGGCCGGTGTATCACGACTGCCGAGTGTCCTTCGAGGGGCGCTCCTACCCAGTGCCCTTCAAGCATGTCGGCCAGGAAGTGGAGGTGCGTGGCTGCGTGGGCAAGGTGCAGATCCTGGCCGATGCGCAGGTGTTACGGGAGTACCCCCGCGGCACGGCTGAGCGGATCATCATCGATCCGAGCTGCTACGAGGGAGAGGCTACCGACCGGGTGCTGCCCCCGACGCCGCTGGGCAAGATGGGCCGCAAGCTCCAGGAGATCTACGAGATGGCTGTCGAGGAACGCCCCGTAGATCTCTACGCCGCCCTCGCGGAGGTGGCCCGATGAGCGTCCCCCAGCCGAAGGTGGACCTGGACACCACACGTAGCTCCCTGGAGCAGTTGGGCCTGGCGCATGCGGCCGAACAGCTCAATGAACTGGTTCACGACGCCGTCAAACAGAATCAGGCGGCGCACAAGTTCCTGGACCGACTCCTGAAGATCGAACTCACCCAGCGGGAAGAGCGGCGGATCAAGACCAGCCTGCGCCTCTCGGGGCTGCCTCCGGGGCAGACGTTGGGGAACTTCGACTTCGGATTCAACCCCTCGATTGAGAAGAGTCGGATCGAGACCCTGGCAACGTGCTCCTGGATCCGCGATCATGATACAGTCCTCATTCAGGGACCACCGGGCGTTGGGAAGAGCCACTTGGCAGTGGGTCTGGGTGTGAAGGCCATCGAGCACGGATTCTCGGTCCAGTTCAACCGCCTGGATGATTTGCTCTACACCATGAAGCAGGATTCGGATCTCTCCCCCCGTGTCTTGAGGAGGAAGAAGTACGCCAACGCCGCACTCCTGGTAATCGACGAGGTTGGCTTCCAGCCGATGGACCGGCAGGAGGCGAGCCTGTTCTTCAGGCTGATCTCGTACCGATACCAGCGTGGCAGCATCCTGATCACCACGAACAAGAGCGTCAAAGACTGGCCGGAGATCCTGGCCCACGACGAGGTGATGGCCACCGCTCTGCTGGACCGACTCTTGCATCAAAGCCATGTGCTCAACATCAAGGGGAGGTCCTACCGACTGCGGGACCTGGACAGAGTGCTGAAGGCTGGCTGAGACAGACAGAAGGCGAAAGAAAGACGAACTATCGTCGGAGGGGGTCGTAAAACTGGACGTCCCCTAACTTCGTGAAACTAGATGTCCCTTGACA
>CAZFHZ010000216.1:0-2453 GCA_964519015.1 uncultured Gemmatimonadota bacterium
GCTGGGCGGCCAGGGTCTTGTTGTGGCTGATGATGAGGGTGGGACGGTTCACCCGGGCGATGAGGTTGGCGACCGTGAAGGTCTTGCCCGAACCGGTCACCCCGAGCAGGGTCTGGTGACGCTCACCGCGCAGCAGTCCGGCGGTGAGTTCCTCGATGGCTCTTGGCTGGTCCCCGGCCGGCTCGTAGTCGGAGACGAGACGGAAGGGGGCGCTGGAACGGCGCTCCCAGAAGTCACTCATGCCCGCAAACTACGCCGACGTGCCGGCGACCGCCACCGCCTCCAGTTCCAGCAGGAAGCCGTAATGGAGTCCGGGTACCGGCACCACCGTCCGGGCCGGCCGGTGGTCGCCGAAGAACCGGGCGTAGACCTCGTTGAAGCGGCCCCACAGACCGATATCGGCGATGTAGACCGTCACCCGGAGGACGCGCTCGCGACTGCTGCCGGCGGCCTCCAGGACCGCCGCCAGGTTCTCCAGTACCCGTTCCGCCTGCTCCTCGATACTCCCCAGCACCTTCTCCCCGCTGTGAGGTACGACCGGCAGCAGGCCGGCGGTGAAGATCAATCCTGCATGCTCGACGGCCTGGGCGTAGTGTCCGGTCGGGGCGGGCGCCCGGTCGGTTGAGATCGGTCTCATCAGATGCCTTATGCCTCGATCGCGTCCCGGACCCTTCGGGCCAGGTCGGCGATCGTGAACGGTTTGTTGAGCAAAAACACCCCGGGTTCGAGGACACCATGCCGGGCGATGGCGCCGGCGGTGTAACCGCTCATGAAGAGCACCCGCATGCCCGGATGGTGGGGCTTGAGAGCGGCCACCAGGTCCCGTCCGCTCAGGTCGGGCATGACCACATCGGTCAGGAGCAGTTCGTATTCCTCGCCGCTTTCCCGGCAGTGCTGGATCGCCTCCTGGGCGCCCGGGAAGGAATGGACGGCGTACCCCAGGCCGTTCAGCATCTCCACGGTCAGCTCCCGCACGTTGTCGTCGTCTTCCACCAGCAGCACCCGCTCCCGGCCAACCGGCAGGGGCTCTTCCTCCAGGGGATTCTTCAGCGGTTCCGGGACCGCTCCGGCCCCGGGGATCAGGATGATGAAACGGGTCCCCTCTCCCGGTGTACTCTCCACCTCGATCGAGCTGCCGGCCTGCTTCACGATGCCGTAGACGGTGGCCAGACCGAGTCCGGATCCGGTCGTCTTGGTGGTGAAGAACGGTTCGAAGATCCGTTCCTGGATCTCCGGGCTCATGCCGATCCCGTCGTCGGTGACCTCGAGCTGGACATAGGTTCCGGGCGCCGTGTAGGGATGGGTTCGGCAGTAAGCCTCGTCCGCCTCCATCAGGGCGGTGCTCACCCGGATCGTGCCCCCATCCGGCATCGCGTCGCAGGCGTTCACGATGAGGTTCAGCAGCACCTGCTCGACCTGGGCGGGATCGATCTGGACCGAGGCGAGGCCCGGCGCCAGGCTGGTGACCAGTGTGACATCCTCGCCCAGCACCCGTTCCAGCATCGGGTGGACGCCGCGCAGTACTTCGTTCAGATCGACCACCCGGGGCGAGGTCAGCTGCTTCCGGCTGAAGGCCAGGAGGCGCCCGGTCAGTTCCTGGGCGTGCCGGGCCGCCTTGTCGATGACCTCCAGCCGCCGCAGGATCGGTTCCCCCTCCGGGATCCCGTGACGGGCGAGTTCGGAATTGCCGAGCACCACCATCAGGATGTTGTTGAAGTCGTGGGCGATCCCCCCTGCCAGCCGGCCGATCGCCTCCATCTTCTGCGACTGACGGAGCTGGTTCTGGAGAGCCAGCTGTTCAGTCACATCGGCGGAGACCCCCAGCACTCCGACGATCTCGCCCTCCGGATCACGGATCGTGGAGAAGTAGGTCTCCCAGACGCTCTCCCCGATGCGCATCACGTCCCGCAGCTGATCCCCCTCCAGGCATCTCCGGATGTTCCGCGCCACATCCGGGAACTCCCGGTAGACCTCGTTGACCGACTGCCCCACGACTTCCCCGGGCTCCAGACCGAGCACCCGCAACCCGTGGCCCTCCGAGAGGGTGAAGATCCCGCCGGTGTCTACCGCCCAGAGCACGATCGGGAGGTTATGGATGACTTGCTCCAGTCGCTCCTGGCTCTCCCGGAGCAGGCGTTCGGCCTGTTTGCGTTCGGTGATGTCCCGGACGATCCCGAGCGTGGCCGGCTGGCCCCGGTAGGTGACCCGGGCCGTGCTGGTCTCCACCTCGAGCTCCTGACCGTCGGGGGTCCGGGCCCAGAACTCGTAACGGGGCGCGACGCTCTCCCCGCGGGCGATCCGCTCCGCCCGTTGCTTCAGCATCGCATGGCTGCGGAGCGCCACCAGGTCCATGAAGTTGAATCCCTCGGCGGCGACCTTCCCGGGATCGACATGGAAGAGGTCCTGGAACTTCCGGTTGATGAAGGGGAAGCGCCCGTCGGCCAGGATGTAGA
>CAZFHZ010000217.1:0-1272 GCA_964519015.1 uncultured Gemmatimonadota bacterium
ATGCCCAACGACACCGACCTGACCATCTTCCTGCGGGCCGGGCTCACCGGCTACAACTTCGCCTTCATCGGCAACCGCCAGAACTATCACACCGCCCGGGACGACCTGGCCCACGTCAACCGGCGCTCCTTCCAGCACCAGGGGGAGAACGCCCTGGCCCTGGTCCGAAGCCTGGCGGCCGCCGACCTCTCGGCCCTGCCGGAGGCCGGTGAGGCGGTCTGGTTCGACTTCCTGGGCAGCTTCCTGGTCTGGTGGTCCCTCCCGCTGACCCTCCCGCTGGGCCTGCTGGCGCTGGCCCTCACCGCCTGGCTGCTGCTCCGGCTGCATCGGCGGGGCGGCCTCTCCATCGGCCGGGCCCTGGCCGGTCTCGGGCTGGCCCTGCTGCTGATCGGCTGCTCTTTCGGCGCCGCCCGACTCTTCGCCGGGGTGGCCCGCAGCGCGGGCTGGATCGTCGGTTCCGATGCGGTGAGCCCGGTCGCGGTGGTCTCCGGCTTCTGGCTGGCCGCCCTGCTGGGAATCGTGGCCGGTACCGGGCTCATCGGCCGCTGGGACCGGGCACCCGGCCTGGCCGGGCTGGCCTGGGGAGTGGGTGCCTGCTGGACCCTGCTGGCCCTGGCTGCTGTCCTGTTCTTCCCGATGGGGAGTTACCTGCCGCTGGTGCCGGCCCTGCTGGTCGCCCTGACCGGACTGGTCGCGAGCCGGACCCCGCCGGGCGATCCGGCCCTCGACACCGCGCTCCGCCGGGCCGCGCTCGTCACCCTGTTCCTGACCGCCTGTCTCTGGCTGCCCTTCGTCTTCCTCCTCTATCAGGCCCTGGGCCTGGCGCCGACCTGGATCCCGGCCCTCCACGCCGCCCTGGTCTCGGCCCTGGCCGCTCCGCTCTTCCTGCCGGTCGCAGGGACACCGGTCTCCCCACCGGAGCCTCCGGAGCCCTGGCATGAGCGGGTCGGATGATTACCGTCGGCTGCCCCACCTGACCGGACGGCGGCAGGACGTGAAGGGGTTCCCGGTCGAAGAGGACGTGGAGCGGAAGATGCAGGCGCACCTTGAACAACTGGTCGAGTACCTGGTGGCCCAGGGTTGGGTGCCTGAGGCCTCCCGGGCCGACCCGGTCGAGGTGCTGCAGGCGGAGTGAGTCACGTCATGCTCCAGCTCGCCGACACCCTCCAGGGCGAGTCAGAGGTCAAGGGCGAAGCTGATGGCCCTGGTCACTTGTGTCATTTTCGAAGACGACAAACGGGTGATCACAGATCCAACCTTGGCCTTCGAAAC
>CAZFHZ010000217.1:1282-2421 GCA_964519015.1 uncultured Gemmatimonadota bacterium
CAGGTGATCACAATTGACCGCACAGTCCGAGGACATCCCATCTTGGCGGGAAAGCACCACCTCGCTCGGAATATCTCTGATGGTTGACGTCACCGGAGCAATCGTGACCTCGCCCAGATAGTCCAGGATCGAGTCTCGCGTGAGGACGAGGACAGGACGCCGCTTGTCGGGCTGCTTGAATGTATACCACCGGATCTCGCCGCGTCTCATTCATCGCCCCACTGTTGTTCCCTCTCCCACACGCTGAACTCGCCCCTCTTCACGGGACGGCCCTCATACCCCAACCGGTGCTGATGCTCGAGCTTATTGACGGATAAAACTCTGAGAGCTTCGCGCAGCGCCCTCCGGGTAAACGCGGAGCGTGTGGTTCGCAACTGCCTTACCGCAGTGTCGACTGCTTTCACGAGATCTTCATCCAGGGTCATCTGAACCGTCTTCATAACTACCTCCGGACTGAATGTGGATAACTATAGCTATCATAATCCACATCCAGTCCTCCCGGCAAGCACTTCTGTCTTGCCGTTAAAGAAGGCCAACAGCGCTATGAATCAGTGGCGGATCTCAGCTCACTTGAAGGCGTTCTCGATCTCGGCGATCGAGACGCCCAGCAGGCGGCGCACCGCCGCGTCCAGGTCCGACTTCTTCCCCCGCAGGTGGAAGGTGCGGTGGACATGCACCCCGCTCTCCCCAGAGGCCAGGGCCAGGGCGGGCGAGGAACTCTCCAGTTCGTAGAAAGGCCCGAGCGGTTTGGCCCCCGGTGAGGCCGGCCCGTCGTTGTAGGAGTTGGCGACGTCCCCTGAGTACGGGTTGGCCTGGATCTCCCACATCGAGTTCACGTAGTCGGTCGCATCGTCGGGGAGGGTGAACTGGGCGATGGTCAGGACTTCGTGGTCGGCGTCCCAGCTGGCCAGCAGCGGCCGGGCGTGCAGGCGGTTGATCCCGATCTTGCTCCGGTAGAGCCCGTCCCCCTTGAAGAAGAGCACCCCCCGGTCGGTCCGCACGACCAGCCGGTCGGACGGGACCTGGCCGAAGTAGGCGTCGTTGACCACCGCCCCGGGCGCCAGCCCGGCCCCCCCCTGGAAGGGGACGACCACCGTGGTGGCCGGGTCGGCGTCCAGCAGCTCGGCCCCCCGGAGGAA
>CAZFHZ010000218.1:0-2244 GCA_964519015.1 uncultured Gemmatimonadota bacterium
GTCATGGAGCAGGATCCCGCCCGCTCGCTCTATCCGATCCTGCAGGAAGATCCCCTGCTCACCGAAACGATGGAGACCTTCATCCTGAGACGCTACCAGGAAGGGGTCCGCTTCGTCTCCCCTCTCCGGCTGGCCCCGGAATGGGGGGTCGGGCGGGTTATGGAGCATCCTTCAGAACGGCTCGCCGGTCTGGCGGCCGTCCGGGGAGAGAACCGGTTCGGAGAGTTCCTCGACTACCGCGACCGTCCTGTCTTTGCGGTGATCCGCTGGATCAAGGTGATCTCGTGGGGGATGGTGGTGAAAATCGACCGATCGGAGGCGCTGGCGGTCTGGAAGACCAATCTGACCTGGTTCATCATCGCCCTGGGCGGTATCCTGGCCGCCTTCTCGACCCTGCTCTGGGGGACCCGCAAGTCCCTGCTCGAACGCTGGTATCGGGAACGCTCGAACGAGGACCGGCGCTTCCGCAGCCTGATCGAACAGAGCGGCGACGCGATCGCGGTCATAGACCGGGGCGGGCTCATCCTGGCCAACCCGGCCTTCCACGAGCTGTGGGACATCCCCGCCGATCGCCCGATCGGATCGGTCGGCCTTCCCGAGCTCTTCCCATCGGAAGGACTCGCCCGGATTCTGGAATACCTGGAGGATACGACAGGCGACCGCCGACGCCGTGAACCGGTTGAAGTGTCTGTGACCACACCTGACCAGCGGGTGCTCGAACTCGAGGTTCAGGCCGCTCCCGTTTCCTACGAGGGGGTCCATTCACTCCAGGTCGTCTTCCGCGACATCACGTTGCGACGCAGGGCCTACGAGCGGATGCGGCTCATGGAGTTCACGATCAACAACGCGACCGACACCGTGGCCTGGATCCGGGAGGACGGCACCCTGGCCTACGTCAACGAAGCCTTCTGCGCCATGACCGGATACCGGCCGGACGAAGCGGTCGGGCTGCCGATCTGGAAGGTCGATCCCTCCATGGACGAGGGGAACTGGCGGGAGTACTGGGAGATAGTCAAGACGCAGGGAGCGGCCTCGCTGGCCACCGAGATGGCGGACCGCGAAGGCGGCCGCACCCCGGTCGACGTCTCATCACGCTTCATCGATTTCGGGGGGGAGCAGTATGTCTGCTCCTTCGGCCGTGACATCTCCGACTGGAGGAACCTGGAGGAGCAGCTCCACCAGTCCCAGAAGATGGAGGCGGTCGGCCGGCTGGCCGGCGGCATCGCCCACGACTTCAACAACCTGCTCACGGTGGTGACCGGGAACGCCGAACTCGGGCTGCGCACCCTCGAGGCTGGTCATCCGCTCCAAGAGCGGCTGCAGACCATCCTGAAAGCGGCCAACAGCGCCGCAGAGCTGACCCGGAAACTGCTCGCCTTCAGCCGCAAGCAGGTGGTCGCCCCCCAGGTACTCGACCTCAACCGGGTGCTGAGAGAACTCGAGGGGATGATCGGTCCGTTGATCGGCGAGGACATACGGTTGGAGATAACTCCCCCCGCTTCACCCCTGCACGTGAGGATCGATCCCGGTCAGCTCGAGCAGATCCTGATGAACCTGGTGATCAACGCGCGGGAGGCCATGCCCGAGGGGGGCCGGCTGCAGATCGAGAGCGAGGCCATCGTCCTGGACGCCGAATGGGTCCGCACCCGGCCGTATGCGCGGATCGGACGCTTCGTGCGCCTGACGGTGCGGGATTCGGGACACGGGATGAACGAGGACGCCCTCCGCCAGGTCTTCGAACCCTTCTTCACTACCAAGTCGTACGGCAGCGGACTCGGCCTGGCGACCGTCTACGGCATCGTGAAGCAGAACCTGGGCTTCATAGAGGTAGCAAGCACACCCGGGGAGGGTACCACCTTCCAGGTTCTGCTGCCGGAGGTCGAGACGGTCCCGGAATGAGCAGAGCGGACCGGCCGCCGGACCGATCCGCTCGCGATGGTGGGCCTAGGTGGACTCGAACCACCGACCTCACGCTTATCAGGCGTGCGCTCTAACCGGAGCTGAGCTATAGGCCCTCAATGCGAGCATCCAGTGTGGCATCGGGTTCACAGTATCCTGTGTTCCACGAGTCACCGAGCTGGGCCACTTTGACTTCAGCTCACAGCGACGTACCCGTTACACTTCCTGACAAAGAACATCATTGTTCCTTCAAATCTGAATAGCAGGCTTACTGTTCTTGAGCGTTCTTTATTTCTATCCTTAGAAAGGAGGTGATCCAGCCGCAGGTTCCCCTACGGCTACCTT
>CAZFHZ010000219.1:0-2229 GCA_964519015.1 uncultured Gemmatimonadota bacterium
GACCTCCCACAGCTGAAGGTCCAAACCGACATAGATGATCGTGTCATCATTCTTCCAGGTAACGCCATAGCCCAGGAGCCCTTCCATCTCGGCGGCCCCCGCAAGAGAACCGTCAGATACATGGACCTGATTGAACGTCGACCATTGCGCGAATCCGAGCCGCGTTCCATCCGGTGAAAAGGCCGGCGAGCGGGCCCCTCTGGAATCGGGCACCAGCACCGGCTCCTCCTGATCCAGTCTCCGGAGCATCAATCCTTCACTGCCGGCATATGCCACCACCCGGCCGTCAGGTGAGACATCCAGCTGGTGAGATTGTCCTCCCGGTATTCCACCCTGCGCCGGAAGTGAGAAGCGGATCACCCCGGTTGGCCCGGGACCGTTCGCTGTCCCCCCGCGACCGAGGAGCCAGCCCAGACCGGCCGCGACACCGACGAGAATCACTGCCCCCAGTGCCACCCGATTCCTGACCGCCTTCCAGGCTGCTTTCCCGGTGATCGGTGGCTCGGTCTCGAGTTGCGATACCGTATGCCAACCCCTGGTTGAGTCAGGCCCGGCCAGCTCCCTGGCGAACTCACTGGCCGTGGCCCATCGATCCGCCGGAATCCTCTCCAGTGCTCTCCCGACAGCATGATCTGTGCCCGGGGAGACCGTCTTGCGTACCTCTCGCAGGCTCCGCACCGGCTCGGTCAGGACTTTCGCGATGATGGCCTGGGCGTTGGGTCCGGTGTGGGGCGGATGCCCCGCGAGCATCTCGTAGGTGACACAGGCCAGGGCGTAGACGTCGCTGCGGGCATCGATCTCCACTTCCCCGGTGGCCTGCTCCGGACTCATGTAGTGGGGGGTTCCGAGGTGCAGTCCGGTCTCGGTCAACCGCGCTCCGCCGGCCATCGATACTGCCCGCGCTATCCCGAAGTCGGCGATGAGGGCGTGTCCGTCGGAGAGCAGGATATTCTCCGGTTTGATGTCCCGATGAATCACGCCCTGGTTGTGGGCGTAGTTCAGCCCGTCCGCGACCTCCTGCGTGATCCGGATGGCGTCATCGACCGGGAGCTGGATCTCCCGGTCCAGACGGTCGCGTAGCGACTCGCCATCCACGAAGGGCATGACGTAGAACAGGTAGCCATCAATCTCACCGGAATCATGGAGGGGCAGGATGTGCGGGTGGGTGAGATTGGCGGCGGTCTCGATCTCGAGCAGGAAGCGTTCGGCGCCGATGGTCTCGGCCAGTTCGGGATTGAGCACCTTGATAGCGACCTGCCGGTCGTGGCGGGTGTCCCTGGCGAGGTACACAGTCGCCATACCACCTTCACCGATCCTGTCGATCACCTCGTACTGTCCGATAGTGCGGCCGATCATAGTGGCGCGGAGTCTAGAGGAAACCGTAACTCAATAGCAACAGAAAGCCCGCCAAGTCGTTGACTGGGAGTAGGAGATTCGAATTGCGCCGGACGCCGGCAAACAGCCTCCTTCTGCCCTTCTTGACCTCTCCTGGCCCCTTCTGACCCTTCCCTTGCATCGCTGTCCCCCCACGTCGGCGTTGTGGTGCTGCCACTCATGTTCATTATCCACCCTTTGCGCCCTGACGCAATCTCCTGATCCGGCTCCTGATCCGATTCAGCCATCCGATCGGGCAGACCTCGAGCCAGGGAGCACTTCCTGTCATCACTGGGGGGAGAGGATCAGGTCTTCGGGGGGGACGGACTCGCATTCGGCTTCGCCTCATGCTCGCGATCCCGGTCCCCAACCATTCATCGTCGGGACAATGGCGGGGATTCGGCAACCTTCAGGACAGCGGGCGGAGCTCGAATGAGGTCGGGCGCCGGCTCTCCGGGGTGCCAACCCAAGTGCCGCAGGATCTTGTCCACCACCGGCGGGTCGGTGATGAAGGCCAGAATCCGCATCTCACCCCCACAGTGAGGGCAGAGCAAGGGATCCTCAAGCCAGACCCGCTGGATGAGCTGCGCCCACCTGATCCTCTGACGCTGCTGGTACGGGGTGGGCTCTTCCAGCGGTATCAGGGTGCCCGCCGAGGTCCCCTGCCCTTCCTCCTCCCTGCGGCGCGGCAATCGCTTGGTAGCATTCGCGTATACGCCGTAGTACACAACCTGCCGCTCCCGCACATCGGGGATGTGCTGCACCACCCGGGCGATGAACTCCAGCGGCTCCAGTTCCACTGGCTCGGCCCTCTCCCCGGCCAGTGGTCGCAGCGTGACCTTCTTCGCCTGCGGG
>CAZFHZ010000220.1:0-2150 GCA_964519015.1 uncultured Gemmatimonadota bacterium
CAGAATGGAGGGAACGGGCAGGATGCAGGGAGTGGGCAGGAGGTGACACCCGAGTCGACACGGGGAGGGACGGACTGATGCGTATCCGCTGGCGCCTCCTGCTCGGTCTGCTCAGCCTGGTCCTGGTCAACGTGACGGTGGCCGGGCTGATCGTGCGTCAGCAGGTCTCGGTGAAACTCTGGTCCGGTATCCTCGGTCGGGTCACTGACCAGGAACGGTTGGTCCTGGAGTGTCGACTCCAGGAGACCCGGGCGATGCTGGATGCGGACGGCGGTGACCCGCTCTGGGTCCAGGAGACGCTCGATACGCTGCTGATAAACACCGAGGAACTGATGCAGCTGGTCCCCGGAACGCCCATCCGGGAATCCCTGGCCCGGTTGCGGGAGATGGAATTCTCCTATTCGGCCACTCTGAAGGTCCTGCTCTCCCGGGGGAGTCTCGATATCTCCGAGGTGGAGGATTCGGCGCTGATCTTCCTGACCAATCAGAAGGCCACCGATTGTCTCGATCTTATGGCTGCTATCCGCGGCGCTGCGCTACAGCATCTCGAGAAGACGATCGCAACCTCAAGGTGGGTCAATCTCGTGGCCGTCCTGATCGGTCTGCTGCTGTCGGTGATCATCGCCGCCCTGCTGAACCGTACGATCGTCACCCCGATCCAGGAGTTGAGCCGATTGGCCGTCGATGTGACCCAGGGTGACATACAGGACATGCACGTCCGCTTCGCCGATCTCGACCTCGAGCGGTACGATGCTCCCGAGACCCATGAGCTGGCCACTTCACTCCAGCGGTTGGTGGAAGCCCTGCGGGAACGGGTCTCCAGCGAGCGGGGACTCATGGATGCCTTCCACCTGACGGTGGCGGCACTCCTGCACCGAGCGGTCGGACCGGATGCCTGGGGCCTGATCGAACGGACCCGAGCCCGTGCGGGCTTCGGCGGCTTCACCGATATCGTTCCGGACGATGTCGAGGTCTTCATCGAAGCCCTCCAGGATGAACTGCGGGACCAGTTGCCCCGGGATTCCTGGGAGATGCTCGCGGAGGCGATCCGGGACGCAGGTCGCTGAGGCCGATCGCAGGACGAACGTACCGGATACCCTCAAGTGGAAGACCCCGGGAAGGGACATCCCCCCGGGGTCTCGTCATCGTGGTGCGGGTCTCTGGACTATTGCGGTTTGTGCCAGCCCCAGAAGTCTCCGTAGAAGTCGCGGATGCGTTGAGCATCGGACTGGGTGAGGGTCGAACCCGGCTCCTTCATCATTTTGATGATGACGTCCCAGCGTTCCTTCGGGCTCAGGATGGCCAGTTCCTTGAGCTTCTCCTGGCTGTGGCAATGGGCACACTTCATGAAGGTGAGCGCCGCCTCGGCCCGGGGGATCTCATCCGGGGTGAAATGAGCCCCGGAGAGCTGGCTCATCCGCATCACCAGGTCGTGGACGTCCTCGGTCATGTTGTGGGCCTTGGCGAAGGTCTCCTCGGTGTGACAATCCGTGCAGGTGCCCTCGAGGGCCGCCATGGCGGGGTCGGTCGGACCGAGCGTCACCGCCAGGTTCGTCAGGTCGGCCTTGGTCGCCAGCTGGTCGCGCAGGTGAGCGACATCGGTCTTGAGCGTCACCAACAGAGAAGTGGCGAAGACGAGTAGGACGAGGATCAGGGCTCCCACGACGCGGCTGAATATCTGCATCCGGATGACCGTCTTCTCGGTGCGTTCTGTCTCGTTCATGAACTGCCTCCGGTTATCGCGCTCACAGGCCTGCCGCGACCGTGGGAACGGACGCCGACAGCTGTTCCGACTGGGTTTCCTCGGCGTGTTCTACTTCCGCATAGATAGGCAGGAAGTGGATGGCCAGCCGGAAGGCGATCAGCCCGCCGGCTAAGATGCCGAGTGTGATCATGACCTCCGTCCAGGCCGGTATGTACCGCGGGTACTCGGGTACCTGGATCCCCACTATGGCCACTCCGACCCGATGCACCAGAAGGGCGGAGATGACCAGCAGGGAAGCGGTGAAGAGTCCCCGGCGGCTGGAGGAGACCGGCGGAGTCGTGTAGATGGCGAAGGCGATCCCGAGCAGGGCGATCTCGAGCCACCACCAGATGCTCTGGAAGGAGCCGTCCAGGGCGGCCAGCACCACTCCGCGGGCGACCAGATC
>CAZFHZ010000221.1:0-2133 GCA_964519015.1 uncultured Gemmatimonadota bacterium
AATCCGGGGGGATCCCACACGGTGAATGATGGAGAATCTTCCCCGAAGATGCTCCTCTTCAGTACCTTACCAGACTCGCCCCCCAAGTGAAGCCTGAGCCGAAGGAGGCCAGGCAGAGCAGGTTGCCCCGCTTGACCAGGCCTTCTCTCACACACTCGTCCAGGGCGATGGGGATCGAGGCGGCGGTGGTGTTCCCGACCCGCTCGATGTTGCTGTAGACCGTCTTCCAGGTTAGTCCCAGGCGCTCGCGCACCACATCGGTGATGCGGTAGTTGGCCTGGTGGGGGATGACCATGTCCACGTCTTCGGGCTTCAGGCCCTGCTTCTCCAGGGCTTCGAAAATCACGGCCGGGAACTTGATGACCGCGTGCTTGAAGACCTCCCGGCCGTTCATGTAGGGAGTGGTCAGGCCCTGTTCGATCATCTCACAGGTGATGTAGGGCTTCTCCTTCCCGCTCGGGGCCTTGATGCAGAGTTCGTCGGCGTAGCGCCCGTCGGCGTGGAGATGGTGCCAGATCACCCGGCTCCCTTCGCTCTCCTCGGTGGCCTCCAGACAGACCGCACCTCCCCCGTCCCCGAAGAGGACCGCGGTGTCGCGCCCCTCGGTGGTCATCTTCAGCCCTGAGGAGTGGACCTCGGCCCCGATCAGCAGGATGCGCTTGTAGAGGCCCATCCGGATGAGTCCGTCGGAGACGGCCAGGCCGTAGATGAACCCGCTGCACTGGTTGCGCACATCGAGCGCACCGATCCCCTTCAGCCCCAGCTCGGCGCCCACCAGCACACCGTTGCCCGGAGTGTAGTAGTCGGGGGAGAGGGTGGCGAAGACGATGAACTCGACATCCTCCGGTGTCCAGCCGGCCGCCTCAAGGGCCGACTGCGCCGCCAGGAGGCCCAGGCGGGCGGAGCCTGTCCCCGGATCGGTGAAGTGGCGCTCGCGGATCCCGGACCGCTCCTGGATCCACGCATCGGAGGTGTCCATCAGCTTCTCGAGGTCCTGGTTGGTCACGACCCGTTCAGGCAGGTAGTGGCCGGTGCCGGCGATTCGGGCAAAGGGCATGAGATGTCTCCGTCAAGGTGTTCGATGTACCCGGCGGGATTGTCGCAGGGGTAGCCCGAAAGGTCAACGAAATGGGTAAGAGACCCGGTCGTCTCCGGTATCGCCGGGCGGCCCTGCCGGCCGGCTACCAGGCCAGGGCGAGGGCCTCGCGCCGGGGGTCGGCTCCGGCCAGGTAGACCGGGGCCCCGCCGGCCCGGCGCAGCACCACGATTCCCTGGGCGCCGCCGAAATCGGCGTTCCGGCCGGTCGGGATGAGCCGGAGCTGGTGCCCCCGCTTCTCCAGGTCGCTGATGACCTCCGGGCCGGCGCCATCCTCCAGGCGCACCTCGACCCCGTCGTAGGAACGGAATCGGGGGGCCTCGACGGCCGACTGGATGTCGTAGCCGAACATCTCCCAGCGGTCGAGGACCTGGACGATCGTCTGCACCTGCCCGTCCCCGCCGGGGGTGGCGAGTCCCAGCACGGGGCTCCCCTCCCGGAGCAGGATCGTCGGGCAGAGGGTGTGGTAGGGACGGTGCCCGGCCTTCAGCTCGTTGGGATGTCCCGCCTCCAGGGAGAAGAGCGCCCCGCGGTTCTGGAGCACGATGCCGGTATCCCCGGCCATCAGGCCGCAGCCGAATGTGTTGAAGAGGCTCTGGATGAGCACGACCATGTTCCCCTGGATGTCGACGGCGGTGCAGACGACGGTGTCATCGTCGAGGCCGCGCGGCTGGCCGGGGGCGACCTCGGCGGCGGCCCGCTCGAGGTTGATGCGCGCGGCCTGGCGGAGGGCATAGGTCTTGGAGAGGAGGGAATCGAGCGGGGCGTCGTAGGTCGACGGTTCGGCCACGTGGGCGTCCCGGTCGGCGAAGGCCAGTTTCTTGGCCTCGATGAGGATGTGCCAGTAGTCGACGCTGCCGGCCCCGATTCTTTCCAGGTCGAACGTCTCCAGGATGTTGAGCATCTCCAGGAGCGCCACCCCCTGGGTGTTGGGGGGCAGGGCGACCACCTCGAGACCGCGCCAGGTGGTGGAGATCGGTTCCACCCACTCCGCGTGCTGGGCCGCCAGGTCCTCGGCGGTCACGTAGCCTCCCTGC
>CAZFHZ010000222.1:0-1975 GCA_964519015.1 uncultured Gemmatimonadota bacterium
TAGAGCCAGAGATCCTGTCCGTAGAGCAGTGTGCGCCCGGGATAGAGGACGATGCGCTGATCCCCCCGCCGGAAGAACCAGCCCGAGGATTCCGACTCGAGCGCTGCGGCCAGCGCTACCTCGGAGACCGAAAGTCCGGCGGTCTCTTCCCCTATCAGCTCAAGGGGCATGAGGATTCCGCCTGAACGACCGGAGACCGGATCAAGCGCCGAGCAATAGAGCAGATAGTCACCAGGTTCCAGATGGGTCTGGAAGGCGTCCACCAGAAAACGGTATTCGGCCTCACCGGCGAGCTCCCCCACCAGGAATCCCTCCTCATGGCGTTCACTCCAGACTTCCTTCAAGTCGCCCTGTATGATCCGGCAGTCGATTTGCAGATCGGTGTGCAGTCCCTCCCGCCATCGCTCCAGTCTGACTTCGCTTTCCGGTATCCCGACACTCAACATCACATCAAGAGTTCCCGTGGAATCCGAGAAGACGACCGCATCGGCTGTGAGGTTGATCCGCCCAACTCCCCGGAAATGGATCGCCTCCACAGACTGTGGCGGCAGCAACTGATGAATCCGGTCCAGCATAGCCGCGGTGGCCCGGGAAGCTTCCGGGATCATGGTACTGAGCGCTTCGGCGGCGGCTCTGGCCTGGACCCGGCGGCGGGCCATCTCGCGTATCTGATCTTTAGCGCGGAGATCAAGAGTATCCTCAATCCGGTGGACCTCGACCGCGCCGAGCATCGCCTGATCGACTTCGATCACCTCGGGGCGCTCGAACACGTAACCGGCTCGCCGGGTGTGGGGTAAGATCACCTGAGGAGGCCCCAGGGCGAGAGATAGGTCCGCCTGCCAGTGCCAGCCAGTGGGACTGAAGGGATCGCGGTAGCGCTGCGCGAGTTCCTCCAGCAGAGCGGTGGGGCGCTCGAACAGGCCTGGGTGGGGGGATCTTTTCCGCGGCGACGCCTCCGTCCCGTGGCGGGGGCGCAGCGAAGCGAGATCCTCCAGGAACAGCGTCTGGGGGAATAAGGGGTCCAAGGTGCGGGTGAGTTGTAGCCGCGGGGAGGCGCCGGCGGCGGTGATCGCAGCCAGCCGGCGGGCACTCACCGGGCCGAGGAGGTAGGCCCGACGCACCGCCATACGGCGCAGGGCCTCCTGGTACGGCTTCTCGACACCGCGCAGAGTTGAATCGGGCAGGGCGAGCAACCGGCGGGCGGTATCGGCGGTCTCGAACCAGGCGACCCTCAGCAACGCATCGGTCTTGCGCGAAGGGGAAGCTCGGGAATTCTCCAGCGTACTCCAGACCCGTCGCAGACTCGGGATCTTGGGAAAATCGATTCCGGCGATGACCCGACCTTGCCCGAACACAATCCGGAAGTACTCAGGACTGCCGTAGATGAGCGCCCCAACGGCCTGCTTCGTAGAGTCCGGCCAGATACTTCTGATCCGCTGACTGCGGTAGAGCTCAGGATCGATATCCCGCAAATCGCCAGTTGGTAGCCATTCCCACTGCCCGTGCCTGAGGAAGGACATCCACGGTTCCCGCAGGTCGACCATGAGGGTGTCGGGGCAACGGGTCTGCAGCCAGCGACCGCGCTGCCGGAACACTTCCAGCGCCTCGTTCGCCGCGGTCTCCGGATCGGGGTCCTGCCGGGCCCAGAACGCCGCGGCCCAGGCGGCGTGGTCCTCCGCCCGCCCCAGCGCCCGCAGGTCGTAGGGACGGCTGAGGGCGACCGCCAGCTCGACGTCGAACCGCTCCTCCTCGCTCAGAAGGCGGGGGGAGACCAGGATCTGGGGGGGAGGGGGCGGGACCTGGCTCGAACCGCCACAGGCGTTCAGGAAAAAGCAGACCGTCACGGTCAGGAGCCGCGGCGGGAGAGGAAGTGGATTCGGATACCGACGGCGGGCTTTCACGGGACGTTCTCCGGACCCCTCTCCGGGTCGTCCACATCCGTTAATTAGAAGTCTATCTGCGGCTGCATACAACG
>CAZFHZ010000223.1:0-1940 GCA_964519015.1 uncultured Gemmatimonadota bacterium
ACCAGTTCCTCGGCGGCTCCCCGCCGCCCCGAGCCCGGGTCGAGCAGCAGGGTGGTGATCCGGTAGGCGCCCGGTGCCACCTCCAGCCGGGTGGCGTCCACGAACAGCGGGACCCCCCGGATGGTCACCTGCGGCACCGTCTGCAGCCGCCGCGCCCGCTCCCCGGCCCGGGCGACCTCCTCCCACCCCGGGGTGTAGACGGCCACGTCCACATCGAGCGTGGCATAGGCGCCGGTGACCGAGCGGAACTGACCGAAGTCGTCGGGGAGCAGGGCGAAGGCGTACTCCACCGCCGTCTTCCCCCCGGCCCCCCGGAAGGTGAAGATCCCGTCCGCCGGGTCGATAACCTGGATCTTATCTTCCTCGACCGAGAAGACAGGTTTCCGGGCCGAAAGCTGATCCGTAAGGTTGCTCTCGACCAGCCGGTATCGCCCACTCATATAGGGATCCTCGAAGTCCAGCTCAAGCCCCCGGTCGACATAGAACCACTGGATCGGCGTGGCGCTTCCGTCGACCCTGACCTGAGCCATGGGATCTTCATCCGTATAACCTTTGATAATGTATGATGGCGGATGAAGTCCCAGTTCCTCATAGAGCTTCTTCTTCTTGAGGAAGTACTCCCAATCCTCCGTGATCAGTTCTGTTGCATACGGCCTGCCACGACCCGCCCGGACTTCTGGTTCGCCGTACCGGACGTACATTTCGCCGAATGTATCCCAAGGCCAGACCTTCTTACCGAACTCGATCCGCGCCCAGGCTACCCGGACGAAGTGTTCCAGCAATCGTTCATTCACCGCCGTCTTCGGATCGGGGTCGCGGGTCAACCAGTAGTGGTTCCACCAGCTGTGCCGGCCTTCTGCGCTCAAACCCTCGAACTCCCCTCGTTCCGCGGTCGTCAGGACCCGTCCGAGATCGAAATAGAGGTCGCGCTCTCTTGGCTCGATCCGGCCGAAGTAGTCCTCGAAGATCCGCATGGCCTCCTCGGCCCGTCCCTGCTTCCAACAGGCACCCGCCAGGTACGGATAGACTCTCGGATCATCGGGCGCCCGTTGGCGGAGGGATTCCGCCTCCTTCACCGCAGGCGCGAACATCCCCATGTCCATCAGGGCACGGACGTACTCGAAACGGGCCTCGAGGTTGCCGGGGTTCGCCTCGGTCTGCCGGCGGAAGGCGGCGGCCGCCTGCTCATAGTCCCGGTAGATGTTCATGTAGAGGGTGCCCAGCAGGTGGTACGCCTCGCCGTGGGAGGGATCGAGCGCGATGACCGTCTCCAGCTCCCGCCGGGCCTGGCCGGCGTTGTCCCGAAGAAGGTCGGTGTCGACCAGTCTCATGTGGGCCCGCGCCCGCTGGAAGTGTGCCTTCGGGTCGTCCGGCATCAGTGAGGTGGCTCGGCGCAGGTATCCCAATGCCCTGAGGGTCTGGAGCGGCATTTCCAGCAGGGTCATCCCCATCCCCAGCACCGCCTGTGGATAGTCGCGGTCGCGGGCGAGTATCTGTTCATAGAGTGCTCGAGCCCCCTCGATGTCCCCCCGCTCCAGGTGCGCCCGGGCGGAGTCACACAGAGCAGCCAGCGGAGGTGGTTCCTGGGCCTTAGCGGAACACACACCAACGATCAGCGGAGAAAGCAGGAACAGTAGTGGCAGGAGCAGGGACCGGATAGGGTACCGCCGATCCAGTGTCCTCGACGTAACCGGACATACGATCACTACGGACCGCATACCTGTGCCTCCAATGTCGCGGTCCTGAATCCCTCTCCCGATCGTAGGACGGACCTTCCAGTTCGAGAGTTTATTACCCGATCAACTTCACCGACAACCGACTGCCGATCTCTCCGCATAATAGTGGTAGCGGGTCTGCAGGAGATCGATCCGATCGGCGGTCCCTTACCGCACCGGCAGGGTGCGGAAGAGCAGGCTCTGGTTGGCCGTCTGCCCCGTCTG
>CAZFHZ010000224.1:0-1935 GCA_964519015.1 uncultured Gemmatimonadota bacterium
CCGCATCCTGGAGCGGCTCTTCGCGATCTTCCGCCTCCCTCCCTTCGGCGCTCTTCGCCTCCGGGCCGTTCGGAAGGCCCAGAAGCACTACCACTACGACTGGAGCCTGGTCGAGGCTGCCCCGGCTCGTTTCGAGAACCTGGTCGCGGCCCACCTGCTGAAGTGGGTCCATCACCAGCAGGATACCCGGGGACGCGATCTCGAACTGCGCTACTTCCGAGATACCGATGGACGGGAGGTCGATTTCGTCGTCCTCGAGAAACAGGCCCCCCGGCTCATCATCGAATCAAAATGGTCGGACGGGCCGCCGGAAGTCGGCCTGCGCTACCTGAAGGCGCGCTTCCCGGAGGCCGCAGCCTGGCAAGTCGCGGCGACCGGGACCAGGGATTACCAGACAGCCGAAGGCATCCGGATCGCGCCCGCCGTGCGATTCCTCCGGACGCTGGTCTGAGGCCGACCATGCCCCGGGACGGGATCGACCTTCACGAACTGAAACGCACGATCGGACTGGGGCGGGCGACCGCGATGGTCGTCGGGACCATCATCGGCGCCTCCATCTTCGTCCAGCCCTCGGTGATCACCGGCCAGATCCGCTCGGCCACCGGTGTCTACCTGGTCTGGATCGCGGCCGGCGGGCTCACCCTGCTGGGAGCGCTGGTGGCCGCCGAACTGGCCTCCGCCTTCCCCCGCACCGGCGGCGTCTACGTCTTCCTCAAGGAGGCCTGGTCCCCGGCCCTGGGGTTCCTGTGGGGCTGGGCGATGTTCTGGAGCATGCACTCCGGAATCATCGCCGCCATCGCCGTGATCTTCGCCCGCTACCTGGCCTTCTTCATCCCGCTGGGGGATGTGGGGATACGGGTGTGCGCCGGGCTGGGGATCGTGCTCCTCTCGGCGGTGAACGTCCTGGGCGTGCGGCAGGGGAGCGTGCTGCAGACCGCCTTCACGGCCGTCAAACTGCTGGCTATCGGGGTGATCATCGCGGTCGGCTTCGGGCTCGGCGCGGGCCAGCCGCCGGCCCCGGCGGCGGCACCGGCGGCCGGCCGGATCCCGGTCGGCGATTTCGTCCTGGCGCTGGCCGCCGGGCTCTTCGCCTTCGGCGGCTGGCACATGGTCACCTATACGGCCGGCGAGACCGTGGACCCCGAGCGCACCATCCCCCGGGCCCTGCTGGTCGGGACCCTGGTCGTCACCGCCTGCTACATCGCCATGAACGCGGTCTACCTCCACCTCCTCCCGCTTGATCGCCTGATCGCCTCCGACCGGGTGGCGGCCGACGCCGCCGACGCGGTCCTGGGCGGCGGCGGGGCGGCCGTGATGTCGGGGCTGGTCGTCTTCTCCTCCTTCGGCGCTTTGAGCGGGATCGTCCTGGCCGGCCCCCGGGTCTACTACTCGATGGCCCGGGACGGGCTGCTCTTCGGGTGGCTGGGGAGCGTCCATCCCCGCTTCCGTACCCCCCACCGGGCGATCGTGCTGCAGGCACTCTGGTCCCTGGTCCTGGTCGCCACAGGCACCTACCAGGCGCTCTTCACCCGGGTGGTCTACACCGAATGGATCTTCTTCGCCTTCATGGCCGCCGGCCTCTTCCGGCTGCGCCGGCGGCCCGACTACGCGCCCGCCTACCGGGTCTGGGGATACCCGCTGGTGCCGGCGCTCTTCATCGCCGCTTCGGCCGCCGTCGTGATCAACCAGGTGGTCGCCGACCCCCTCGAGAGCGCTTTCGGGCTCGGCCTGGTCCTGGCCGGCTGGCCCATCTTCGCCCTCTGGGTCTCGAGACCGGGCAAGCGAGAGGATGGACCCCGTGCCGATCATCGACTTCCATAACCACCACTATCCGCCTGCCTATATCGAGGCCCTGCGAAAGCAGCCGGGATCGGTGAGGGTCACCGACGACCCCGAGGGCAATCCGGTCATCCATTCCCCCGGCGACTACAACGT
>CAZFHZ010000225.1:0-1927 GCA_964519015.1 uncultured Gemmatimonadota bacterium
CACGGGGATCGCTCCATCCCCGTTGGAAGTGTACTCGGCGCCGGTTAGACTGGACCTCCATACGGTCCGTCATGAGCCTGTAAGCCGGGAGGTCGCGTCATGGAGGGAGAGCACCGGGAGAGCACGAGCAAGGTCGAGCTGGTCAACTGGGCCGGGCCGATCTGGGTGATCGGCTGGCTCTTCACCCTGGGCTTCGCGCACCTGCCCTTCCTCAAAGCCGTACTGGCGCTGGTGCTCTGGCCCTTCTACCTGGGGGCGGCGCTGGGGTAGAGGACCGGTCTCCGGGCCTGTAAACGGCGGTCCGGTCGGGCCTGTCCAACCTGCGAGTGCTGACACCTCCGGTCCCTGAAGTCCGAGGAGGTCCGGTCGATGATCGGTCCGCTCCGACTGTCCCTTGCCCCGACTCACGCACCATCCATCCCCCTGCGCCTCATCCAGGCACTGCTCGTCCCGCTCCTGCTGCTGTCCGGGGCCGGAGCGGTCCAAGCCCAGCGCGGGCTCCCCGGGATGCGGCTCCCCTCCTTCCTGGGCGGCGTGCGGATCTCCACCGGCGTGCTGACCGCTCCCGGCGACCACTATCGACGGACCTCGCTCCCACTGATTCTCGGACTAGGACTCGAGCGGACCGACGGGGTGGGCCGGCGATGGCTGCTCGGGTTCGAGTATGGTCGCGGGAATGAGACCGTTCCATATCGCGACAAGATGGTCTTCTCCGAATCCGTCTTCCGCGGGGATCCCACTCTGCTCATCGAATCCCTGACGACTCAGACGTTCGATCTAATGACCGGCATACTATGGCCGATCGGGGGCGGGGTGCGGCCGGCCTTGCTGGTTGGTGGTTCGGTCGGGTGGCGGCGTTACCAGGAGACCTGGAGGATGCCCACCGGTCTTATCGCTACCCTTCCTCCTCATCCTGGTAATCCGAAGCAGGACCAGCTCACGCTGGCTGCCCGACTGGCGGTTCCGCTCACCCAGACCGCAGGTGGCCGGGAGCTCGCGTTCGATTACCGGTCCAGTCTGACCACACTGACCAGACGAGGTGGGGATCCACTCTCCTCGGCCAACGGGCTGCGAGTGACGCTGAGCATGCCCTTTGGCCCCAGCCGGACGATGGGCCGACGGATGCCGCGGGGTGCCGCCGGGTTCGAGCCGGTCGCGGAGGAAGTCCCTTACCTATTGGGTGTCTTCTACGGGCTGCCGGGGTTGTGTGCTGAGGCGGAGGCCCTGAGAACTGAGGGTATGCTCGGCTTCGACCTGATTCTCCCCTACACGGATTCTTGGGCCTTCTGGGCGGAGGTTGCGACCTTCGCCTGGGAGACCGATAGCCAGGCAATCTCGGAAGGCGACGCTCAGCCATTCGTGCCGCCGCCCGAAGCCGGAGTTCCCTGGCTCAACTACCACTACCCGGCCTTCTTCCTGCCGCTTGGACGCGATTGGGAGATGAAGGTCGGTGTCCTCTCACCGACGCTGCGTCGTCTTCCCCTCCGTTACGGAGTGCTGCTGGGTGTCCGGCGTCACCAGGAGTGGTGGGACTTCTTCAGCCCGAACGGTCTCTTCGGATGGGACCAGATGCCGCCTCCCGATCCCGGGGCCGAGGTGCAGGGGGTGACCGAATGGCGCCTGGTCCTGCCGCTGGGGGGACGTCCTCAGATGCCTCAAGTGCACCTATCCCGGATCTGGGGGCTGGGCCGCATCTGGCCTGATCGGCGGCGGACGGCGGTGGATGTGGACGGCTGGAGGGTGTGCTTCATGCTGCCGCTCGGACGGTTCTGATATCGGTTCACATCCGCTTGCACGAGGCCGGTGCTTTAGGACTATCATCCCCCCGATGGAGCCACCCCGCGCCGGACCCCGGACCCATCCGGCCGGGGCTCGCGGCGGCACCAGCAAGGACCGGTTGCTCATGCCTCAGACCCCACCCTCCCCG
>CAZFHZ010000226.1:0-1924 GCA_964519015.1 uncultured Gemmatimonadota bacterium
AGGTCGAGCAGCATCAGATGGTTGTCGGTCCCGCCGCTCACCAGTCGGATCCCTCCGGCCTGCAGGGCGTCGGCCAGGACCCGGGCGTTGGTCACCACCTGCTGACTGTACGAACGGAAGGCCGCGGTGGCGGCCTCCTGGAGCGCCACCGCCTTGGCCGCGATCACGTGCATGAGCGGCCCCCCCTGCACCCCCGGGAAGACCGCCCGGTTGACCTTCGAGGCATGGGCTTCCGGGAAGAGGATCAGCCCCCCCCGCGGACCCCGGAGGGTCTTATGGGTGGTCGTGGTCACCACATCCGCGAAGGGGACCGGTGAGGGATGGTGGCCGGTCGCCACCAGACCGGCGAAGTGGGCCATGTCGATCACCAGCCGGGCATCCACCGCATCGGCCACCCGGCGCATACGGTCGAAATCCCAGAAGCGGGGATAAGCGCTCGCCCCCCCGACGATCACCTTCGGCCGGGCCTGGTGGGCAAGCTCCTCGAAGGCATCCCAGTCGATCGTCTCGGTCTCGGGATGCAGCCCGTATTGCACCACCTGGTAGAGCTTGCCGGAGAAGTTCACCGGATGACCGTGGGTAAGATGCCCCCCGTGGGCCAGGTTGAGGCCCATCAGCACCTCCCCCGGCTCCATGAAGGCCATGTAGACCGCCATATTGGCTTGGGCCCCCGAGTGGGGCTGGACGTTCGCCCCCTCGGCCCCGAAGAGCCGGCAGGCTCGTTCGATGGCCGCCTGCTCAACCCGGTCCACCACCTCACAACCGCCGTAATAGCGTTTCCCGGGGAGTCCTTCGGCGT
This sequence comes from uncultured Gemmatimonadota bacterium, assembly GCA_964519015.1. Lineage (GTDB taxonomy): Bacteria > Blakebacterota > Blakebacteria > Blakebacterales > CAYUVJ01 > CAZFHZ01. Next base: position 800 of record CAZFHZ010000226.1, read on the forward strand.
ACTTGTTGGTGAGCACCGATCCCATCGCCTCCAGGACCGCCCGGCTGACGAAGTTCTCGGAGGCGATCATCTCGAGCTGGCCCCGTTGACGGGCCTGTTCATCCCTGAGTGCTTCGGCTACCAGCGGGTCGATCGTGTCCAGGTCGCCCGGTGACCCGGACCCGGGAGTTTGGTCAGTGGACATCGGGCCTCCGAAGGTTCGACCGGTAGGTATCCGGTCCGGAACGGTTCACCTGGGGGTGCGGCGGGGAGGGGGTGGGATGGTCCTGGCCCGGTTCATGAACTTCTCCGCGGTGGTCGGTCGGAAGGGCTCGAGCGCCACCACCTGCCGCTCCGCCCAATCCCGCACCTCGGCCGAGAGTGTCCCGCTTTCGATCCCCTTCCGGTACTTCTCGATGGCCTGCTCCAGCATCATCTTGTCATCGAAGGTGAGTGTGGAATCGGCCTCGAACCGCACGAACCCCTTCGCCCGCAAGATATTTCCCCATGTGACATAGGCATACCCGTCCTTGGGGTCGCGCTGGATGGCCTGCTGCACCTGGCGGGTGGCTTCATCGAAGCGTCGCAGGTCGATCAGGGTCTCGGCCAGGTCGGAGTAGACCCGCACGTCACCGATCCCCGCATCCACCGCCCGTCGAAAGGCCACGGCGGAACCCTCGGCGTCCCCCAGGCGCCGCCGGGCCCGGCCCAGCATCCGCCAGGCGTCGGCGTTCTGCGGGTCGGCCTGGGTCAGCCGCTCCCAGGTCCGGGCGGCCTCCTCGACCCGGAAGAGTTCCTCGTAGAGCCGGGCCAGCCGCAGCAGCGTCCCGGTGTTGCCTGGGTCGGCCCGGGCCGCTCCTTCCAGGGCGGCCGCCTGGGCCTCCCGGTCACCCAGCCGCCGCTGCAGTTCGGCGATCTGGGCGTGCTTGAGAGGGTCGTCGGGGTCCAGCTCGACCAGCCGCTGGAGCAGCGCCAGGAGCTTCTTGTCGTCCCCCCCCTGCAGGTAGAGGCTGCGCAGGTACTCCAGGAACTCCGGCTCGTCGGGGCGCAGTTCCACGATCCGCTCGTAGGCCGCGATGACCTTTTCCTTCTCCCCCTGCTCCTTCCAGATGAAGGCCAGGTTCAGCCACGTCTCCGGGGACTCTT
>CAZFHZ010000227.1:0-1864 GCA_964519015.1 uncultured Gemmatimonadota bacterium
ATCGTGCTGGCCGCCGGCTGCGGTGGGGACAGTGTCACCCGTCCCGATACGGACGTGGACCTGCTCTATGAGCAGACCTTCACCGGGCTCCAGGATGGCATCATGCCGGTCGGGTGGACTCCCATCACCCAGCAGGCGGCCACCCTGGAAGGGCCGGCGGAGTGGAAGATCCTGTCCGCCCGTTTCCACCAGGCCTCCAACGTGCGTGCTCCCAACGGCGCCGGGATCTCCTATGCCCCCGACTACGAGGGGACCATGGCCGTGTCGGGGGACACCTCCTGGGTTAACATCCGCTACCGGGTGGACCTGATTCCGCACGACGACGACGGCATCGGCATCGTCTTCCGCTGGTCGGAGAACGCCGGTGATCCCGACGGTGACTTCTTCCGGCTCCTCATGGTCGACGACACTGCCGCCGGGGGACCCCGCCTGCGGCTCGATAAGCGGGTGAACGGTACCTGGACGGTCATCGAGGAAGTAGTCACCCCCCAGTACAAGGGATACGAGGAAGGGCGCCGCTACGTGATCGAGGTCGACATGGTGGCCTCCGACTTCACCATCCGGATCGACGGGGCGATCATCTTCGAGTTCACCGACGCCGACTCGGCCCTGCAGTCGGGCAAGATCGGACTGTTCTGCTTCGCGGAGCAGGGGGCCGACTTCGACAACATCCGAGTCTGGCGGCGGGGGCCGTAGCCGGACTCCCGATCATCCCCTCCGGGTGTCCGCCGGGATCAGGGGCGTGGAGATCGCAAAGGACGTCATAGCCGGACAAACACAGTGACGCGCAACGAGGGGGCCCGAACGGGCCCCCTCGCTGGTTGTGACCGCACTTCTCTCGAATCCGGATAAACATCGGCTCTGGCTCGGATGTCCTCAGCAGTAGAATGTCCTCCTCAGAAACCGGGTCAGGCAGCTAGGAGGATCCGCATGTCCAAGCGATTGCTCATCGCATTGGTTCTGATGGCTGGCTGTGCAGGGACGAGTGCCGTGCGTCAGCAGCCTGACAGCAGGACTGGAATCATGCACGGGCCAGGTCACGCCTACCTGATCGAGGCCCCCGAAGGTTGGGTACTCGACAACGAAGTAGGACGCTCGATGGGCCTGCATGCCGTCTTCTATCCCGAGGGCGAGACCTGGAGGGAGGCGGAAGCCTTCATGTACGTGAACACGGTGGGACCGGCTCGAGGGGATACCGCCAGTGTCGAGGTGGCGGCCCGAAACGACAGTCTGAAGTTCGTGGCCGATAATCCCGGCATCACGATCACCGAGGCCGATCCGATCCTTCTGCAAACTGGAAGCTACGCTATCGTGCGGCATTTCACCGGCGACGTTTATGGCAACTATGAGGCGGCAGCCTATGTACCGGAGAAGACCATCACCCCGATATTCATCCTGAGTGCCAGGTCACTGGTTGCCTTCCTGGAGGCTTTACCTGCGTTCGAGCAACTCGTCCGCTCTTATAAATGGCTTGGCGTCAATGTGACGATCCCGCCGCCACCAATGTAGCTGTCTGGGCCGTGCATGGACCCGCCAGCTGCCTGTGGCACCCGCAGTATCTCCCCAAGATTCACTGACGATCTATCGTCTGATCCTGGAATCCGTCGCGGCCGGTGTTCCACAGAAGTCGCTGCCTCCAAACTCCCCGGGGCAGCCCGGCCGGACTCCCCACCTGAGGCGGCAATACGTACGGCAGGCAAGAGGACGACAATGCGGCGTTGGGCACTATTCTTAGTACTCGTTGTAGTATTGGTCGCCGATTGTACGCGAGACCACGAGAATCAAGGGACCCGTCCGATCCAGCCCCTGATCAGCAGTCAACCCGTGTTCGAGGAGTGGCAGAGTCTCTTCCGCATTGGAACCC
>CAZFHZ010000228.1:0-1862 GCA_964519015.1 uncultured Gemmatimonadota bacterium
GCCCGACCGGCCGGCCGCGGCCAGGAATATCCCCCGGCCGCGGATGCCGATATCGGAGACAAGTACTCTACTACGGTGTATACGCGAATGCTTCCAAGCGATTGCTTCGCCGCAGGGAGGGGGAAGGGCAGGGGGCCTCGGCGGGCACCCTGATACCGCTGGAAGAGCCCACGCCGTACCAGCAGCGCCAGAGGATCAGATGGGCGCAGCTCATCCGGCGGGTGTGGCTGGAGGATCCCTTACTCTGTCCCCATTGCGGAGGCGAGATGCGGATTCTGGCCTTCATCACCGACCCTCCGCTCGTGGACAAGATCCTGCGGCACTTGGGTTGGCACCCCGGGGAGCCGGCGCCCGACCTTATCCGCGCGCCCCCTGCGACACCCCCCGTGATGCTGAAGGTTGCCGAATCCCCGCCATTGTCCCGACGACGAATGGTTGGGGACCGGGATCGCGAGCATGAGGCGAAGCCGAATGCGAGTCAGTCCCCCCCGAAGACCTGATCCCCTCCCCCCAGCGATGACAGGAAGTGCTCCCCGGCTCGAGGTCTGCCCGATCGGGCGGCTGAATCTACATTAACGCAGTGACTTGCACCCAAGTAGAATCGTGGGAGAATAGACCGGAGAGAGAGCATTGCGGTGGTGATGATGGTGGTCAAGGGCCTAGTCATCCTGGGGGCCGTGGCCATGGACCAGGGAGGGAAATGAGATGCGCGACCGTCTCCGCATGAGGAAGACCGCCCGGAGGGACCTCCCGGTCGCTCTCGTGGCCTCCGCTGCTCTGACCGCCTTCGCCGGAGCAGCCGGACCGGCCCGGGCGCAGAATCCGGCCGCCGGAGTCCAGGGCCCCCCGGCCGGATTCGTGGTCGAGTGGCTGCTCTGGGGTCCGGAGCCGATCGCCGATGTGGCGGCCGCCTTCCGGCAGGCTCCGCCGCCCGGACTGACAGCCGCCGCGCCGACCGCCGGCGAGACCGTCGCCGGGCACGCCTGGCGAGCTTTCCGGGTGCTCGAGTCGGGTCAGTTCGACATCATCGGCAAGGGGCTGGAGCAGGAGGAGCAGGCCTGCGCCTGGCTGCTCGCCTACGTCTGGTCCCCTGAGCAGCGGGACGTGACGCTGATGGTCGGGAGCGACGACGGAGTGCAGGTCTTCGTGAACGGCTTCGAGATCCATCGCAACTGGGTCCTGCGCGGCTGGTCGGCCGACCAGGACCGCTGCCCCGCCCGGCTGGGCCGGGGGTGGAACCGGCTGTTGCTGCGGGTGGGCAACAACGCCGGGGGCTTCGGCGGGTCCGCCCGGGTGCTCGACGAGGCCGGGATGGGACCGTCCGAGGAACTCCGCTTCGCCGCCGACCGCCCCCCCGACTACCGGCCGGTCGCAACCGACCCCCGCCTGCAGTTGCTGGGCGCCCGGGTCGCTCCTCGCCTGGCGCGCACCCCGGAAGGCCCCCTGGCGCTGGTCATCGAGGCCGAGGTGCGCAACCTGGGGACCCGTCCGGCCACGGGGGTGGTGCTGAGCGCCCTGGAGCCGTCCCTCGGGGTGGTTACCCTCGAGGTCACCGGCGTGCCCACCGGCGGGACCCAGACCGTGCCGGTCCAGTTGGACGCCCGTGACGCGGCCCGCACCCTGCTGGCCGGTTCCGCCTACCTGCTCCGGATGGAGTGGGGGAAGGAGCCGGCCGCTGAGACCGGTGTCCGCCTTACCACCCGCGACCTGCTCCGGACGGCCCTGGCCGACCCGCCGCTCAACCCGGCCCTGACTGCCCATGAATGGGACATCGCCGCCCTGGAGGAGTCGTGGAGCTGGGGGAGCCTGCTCCGTCCCGACCTCTTCCCGGAAGGGGAGTTCTGGGCCCAGCTCCTGCGCGC
>CAZFHZ010000229.1:0-1803 GCA_964519015.1 uncultured Gemmatimonadota bacterium
GTTCTCGATTCAGGGTAGAGACACCCTGCTGTCAGCAGTATTGCACCGTTCGTCTGTGGGAGCCCCGGAGCGTGTCCGGCGCCACTGCGGGAGACGCTCCCAGGCTGCGGCCAGCAGCAATCCGACCACAGCCCCGGCTGCGTCATGGGTGAAGTCGGTCATCAGGTTCTCGAAGGCGTTGGTGGCCCCGATGTCCCCCGGACCGAGCAGGAAGAGCCCCTCCCCGGTTCCCCCGATCCGGTAGCCGGCGAACTCGATCAGCTCATTGGTCAGGCCCAGTCCCAGCACGAGCAGGAAGGCCACCAGGAGGCGTTCGACCGGTGGGAGCCGGAACTTGCCGGCGTAGCGGAAAGCGACCAGGGCGGCGATGAGGTTGGCCCAGGTGTGGACGTAGGAGTCGTATTCGATTCCCCAAAAGGTCATCCGGAAGAAGCCGAGGACCGCCCAGCAGTGGGCCAGCACCACGAACGCCAACAGAGCGAAGAGCAGCGGGGTCAGCTCCAGCCTGCGCCGGAGGGCGTAGATACCGACCAGCCCGGCCCCCAGCACGACCGTATCCAGCGCCCAGATCATCCGGTCGAGCAGGAAGGCCGCCGGGATCACTCCGGCCAGCAGGATGAGGGCGACGATCAGGATGCGGCGGAAGTACGGACGTTCCTGACCGCTCACCGGTGAGGGCACCATTTCGTTCCCACCTCTCGTTCTGGAACCGGGGACCGGGATGCGGCTATTCTATCCTCATCACATCAGCGACGGGGAGGCGTATGAAGATCCGCCTGCATTTCGACATCCAGCTCCGGGAACCGATCCTGCTGGCCGGCTGGCCCGGCATGGGCAACGTGGGTGTGGGCGCCGTGGATTACCTGCGTCGCCAACTCAAGGCTCAGGAGTTCGGCGAGATCGACATGCACGAGCATTTCACCCCCGAGGCGATTGTAGTGGAGCAGGGGATCGCCAAACTCCCCGAGGTCCCGGGCAACGCCTTCGCTTTCTCCCGCTCCCCCGACCTGGTCTTCTTCGTGAGCGAGGCCCAGGTCTCGGGTCCGGCGGCGTTGGCGCTGACCAACTTGATGGTGGACCTGGCGGAACAGTTCGGGGTGAAACGCATTTACACCTGCGCGGCCTTCGCCATGCCGATCGGCTACCGTGAGAACACTCGGGTGCTGGGAGTGGCCACCGACGAACGGCTGCGCGATGCCCTGGTCCCCCACGGCGCCGAGATCCTGCCGCAGGGTATGATCAGCGGGCTGAACGGGCTGCTGCTGGGAGTGGCCGGTGCCCGCGGCATCGGGGCGGCCTGCCTGCTGGCGACCATCCCCCAGTACGCCATGAGCCTGCCCAATCCGCGCGGGTCGCGGGCCCTGGTGGCGGCCCTGGGCTCGCTGCTCGGCGTCGAGACCAACCTGGGCGATTTCGAGGCCCCGGTGCGGCAGATGGATGCGGTCATGTCGCAGATCGAGGAGCGGATGCGTACCGCCTTCGAATCCCACGAAGGAACGCCCGGCGAGGGGGAGCAGGAGGGGGAGGGGCCAGGCGCGGCCGCCGCGAGCGGACCGGTCGGCGAGGAGGAGGTCCCCGGCTATGTCATGAAACGGCTGGAGGAACTCTTCCAGGCGACCGCACGCGACCGGGCGAACGCCGGCCGACTCAAGGAGGAACTCGACCGGTGGGGACTCTACGCACTCTATGAAGACCGTTTCCTCGACCTCTTCCGCGGTGGCCTTAAGGGAGGAGAGGAGCCGACCTAAGGCAGGGGAGTAGTGCCGGGGGAAGGGGATGTGGTGATACACCCGGCCGAACGAC
>CAZFHZ010000230.1:0-1801 GCA_964519015.1 uncultured Gemmatimonadota bacterium
CCGCTCATCCGCCAGAAGTCCTGGCACTCCAGGTAGGAGCCGTCCGAGTAGCGGTAGACCTCGACCGCCAGCAGGTTCTCCCCGCTCTTCAGGAAGGGAGTAAAGTCGAACTCGGCCGGCGTGCGACTCCCCTCGCTGTAGCCGACCTCCTGGCCGTTCACCCAGAGGTAGAAGGCGGAGGAAACCCCTTCGAAGCGGACGAAGACACCCATCCCCGACCAGTCGGAAGGCACGCGGAAGCGGCGTCGGAAGGAACCGACCGGGTTGTTATCGTGCGGGATCAGGGGGGGCTCGACCGGCCGGAAGGCGTAGGCCGAGTTGACATAGATGGGGTAGCCGTATCCGCCCAGCTCCATGTTGGCCGGGATCTTGACCGTGGCCCAGCGGGCATCATTGAAATCGGCCCGCCAGAAGTCCTTCGGCCGCTCGTCCGGGGTGGGCACCCAGTTGAACTTCCAGTCGCCGTTCAGGGTGCGCATCCGGGGGGAGTCGCCCCGGGCCCCCCGGCGGGCGGAGTTGGAGTCGGGGAACGGGACCAGGTCGGCGTGCGGCAGTTCCCGGTTCCGGGCCACTACCCCCGGATTCTCCCAGTCAGGGACCGGCCCGGTCTGGGCCCGGGTCGGGAGTGCGGCGCCGGCCAGAGCGCAGGCCAGCAGCAGAAGGGTGGTAGTGGATGCAAGGCTCGGCTTCGTCACGGCGGCGGCTCCTTGTTCAGGACGGTGCTCAGACCCGCATGGTATCGGTCCCCCCGTCCGGCTTCGATGAGAAATTGAAGCCGCAACCGCTTCTCCTTACGTCGGCCCGGCAGGTTATGCTGGAGAGGTCGAGGAGCCGGGACACCACCGACCATCAAGGGAGGGCACCATGCGACGAGGAGCCGCGACCACCATCCTGACCGGAGCCTGTCTGGCCCTGCTGTTGATGGGTGCGCTCCCGGCCGGCCAGGCCTCCGGGCCACAGGAGACGGGAGCGGTCGGTTACCGGATGCACGCCTTCAGCCTGCCAACCTACGACGGGGGCACCTTCACCCAGGAGAACCTCCCGGGCAAGGTCACCCTGGTCATCTTCTGGTACCCCACCTGAGGGGGCTGCCGGGTGGAGTTGCCACTCGTCAAGCAGATCCAGGAGGAACTGAAGGACCGCACCGGCCTGCAGATCCTGGCCGTAGAGATCAACGCCGACCGGGCGGGGGCGGACAAGTTCATCGCGGAGAACGGCCTCTCCTTCATCTTCGCGACCGCCGACCGGAACTTCGTGGAGACCAACTTCGACACCCGCGGCTACCCGAACTCCTTCATCATCGGGCAGGACGGCCGCATCAAGCGGCACCACCTGGGCTTCCAGGCCGACCAGGCCCCGACCCTGAAGGCGGAGCTGCTGGAGGAGCTGGAGAAGAAACCCTGAGCGGGCACACGGGTGGGTGATATCGGAGGGTCCCGCGATGATCGACCGCAGCCGCTGGCGCGAAGAGCTCCGGGCCCGCTTCCGCCCCAGCGTTATCTGGCCCGGACCGGAAGTCGGAGACGGTTGGAAGGATATCGTCTGCGACCTGGTCGATGCGCTGGACGCGCTGGGGTCGCCCTACGGATTCGTCCAGCTGGAGGAGGGCCGCGACGGCGCCCTCGTCTGCCTGCTGTGCGGGGCCGAGGACGAGCCGCGCTGGGACGAGATGCACGAACACGTCGACCGTGCGCACGAACGCACGAGGTTGACCTGTCCGCGCTGCGGCCGGACCGGGTGCGGCTGTCCTACCTCGCGGGGGCCGGCTCCGTGAAGGAATCCAATATCTCACGCCCAGCAG
>CAZFHZ010000231.1:0-1782 GCA_964519015.1 uncultured Gemmatimonadota bacterium
GGGTTCAACTTCAGCCTGAAGAACCTGACCACCGAGCCGATCGGTTCGGTGAAGTTCCGGGTGATCCTCTATACCCGCGACACCGACGAAGTGATCGACTTCGTGGATATGGTCTACGGACGGGCGGCCTTCGGCGGGCAGGACCCGGAGGCGGTCATCCCCCCGGGACTGGCCAAGCGGGTCAGCGTCACCTTCCGGACTCAGACCTGGAACCTCTTCACCGAATATGCGAGCGGAAGCGGATTCACCTACGGCCGGCACGAGATCCGCGTCCTCGACTGGATGGTCGTCCGTTAGGAGTGGAAGCCGGTCCCCGGCGGCGGTCCGGGGGATCCCGGGACCGCGCCCAGACCGAGGAGGGAACCCATGTCATCATCCAAGCTGCTGGTCGGCCTCAGCCTGCTGCTCACCGGTTTCGTGATGATGGAGCCATCACCGGCCCGGGCGCAGGAAGCTGCGCTGCTCCAGGCCGTTGCGCCGCCGGCCCACGGGGTCTGGGTCGACAGCCTCGATCTGTCGGGGGCCGCGGTGCGTCGTCCCCGCCGCACCCGCGGGCAGACCACACCTCCTCCGCCGCTGACCCTCTCGCTCGGTGGGATCATCTACCCGCACGGTTTGCCCCTCCAGGTGAACGCCGATCTGGCGATCGACCTGAAGGGAGAGGCCGTCCGGTTCCTGGCCATGGTCGGAGTCGATGATGAGCGCGCCCGGGGGCAGGGGAGCGTCATCTTCGACGTCTGGGTGGACGGTCGGAAGCGGGCCGACTCGGGGGTGATACGCAGCGGGGAGGTTCCCAAGCTGCTTTCGGTCGACTTGACCGGCGCCCGCCGGCTGATCCTGGCGGTGGCCGACGCCGGGGACGGCACCCGGGATGATTCCGCGATCTGGGGAGGGGCGCTCATCCTGATGCGGACAGGCTCGGCGGCCCGGCCGGAGACCATGGCCCTGCCCGCCGCCCCCGCTCCGCAGATCGCACCCAGCCGCCGGCCCGAGCCGCGTCTCAACGCCCCGCGGATCACCGGGGCCACCCCCGGTCGTCCCTTCCTCTTCCGCATCCCCGCCTCCGGCGATGGGCCCCTCAGTATCCAGGCGGGCGGGCTTCCCGAGGGCCTCACCCTCGATGCCCGGACCGGATTCATCACCGGGTTGCTCCGCCGGGCCGGCCGCTGGACGGTCCACGTCACGGTGACCGGACCGCGGGGGCGGGCCGAGGGGGACATCACCATCGTGGGGGGTGACCATGTCCTGGCCCTGACCCCGCCGCTGGGCTGGAACTCCTGGAACGTCTGGGGCGGCGCGGTGGACGACGCCAAGGTACGGGCGGCGGCCGAGGGGATGGTCTCCAGCGGGCTGGCCGCCCAGGGCTACACCTACATCAATATCGACGACGCCTGGGAGGGGTCGCGGACGGCCGACGGCGAGATCACCAGCAACGAGAAGTTTCCCGACATGAAGGCACTAGCCGATTATGTGCACAGCCTGGGTCTGAAGATCGGCATCTACTCCTCGCCGGGTCCCCGCACCTGCATGCAGCTCTATGAGGGGACTTACCAGCACGAGGAGCAGGACGCCCGGACCTGGGCCCGGTGGGGGATCGACTACCTTAAGTACGACTGGTGCTCCTACAGCGAAGTCGAGCCCGACCGTGAGAGTCGGGAAGCGCTCCAGCGTCCCTACCGGCTGATGCGCGGCGTCCTCGATCGGCTCGACCGGGATATCGTCTACAGCCTCTGCCAGTACGGGTGGGGGAATGTGTGGGAGTGGGGCCAGGAGGTCGGTGGT
>CAZFHZ010000232.1:0-1716 GCA_964519015.1 uncultured Gemmatimonadota bacterium
AAAGCTGGGAGACAGGGATTCGAACCCCGATTCCATGGTCCAGAGCCACGTGTCCTGCCGTTGGACGACCCCGCAGTGGGAAGCGGACCCGGACGGCCGGAACCGTCCAGACTTCATAAGAAAACCGGGTGTCTCTACGGTGTCAACTGTGACCGGGTACCGACCCGGGCGGCCTCAGTGCCCTTCCAGCCACCGGATCGCCCGTTCCAGCCGGGCCGCCGTCTCCTCCCGGCCGAGCACGGTGATCAGTTCGAAGAGACCGGGCCCGGTGTGCACCCCGGTGAGGGCCACCCGGATGGCGTGGATGAACTTGCCCGCCCCCACCCCTTCCCGTTCGGCCACGATGCGGACGGTCCGCTCGGTCGCGCCCTCCGTCCAGTCCCTGAGACCGTTCAGGGCAGTAAGGATGTCGCCCAGGCGCCGGCGGGTCTCGCCCGGGTCCTTCCAGCGCAGGGCTACCGATTCCTCGGCATAGCCGGCCGGAGCCCGGAAAAACCAGCTCCCGACCTCCGGGAAGTCGCGGTAGAGCCGGGCCCGCTCCTTGAGCAGGTCGACGACCCTCAACAAGCGGTCCTGGGACCAGCCGGTCAGGTCGCAGCCCGCCTGCTCGAAGGCCGCCCGTACCCCGGGGAGCAGTTCGGCACTGGGCAGGGCGATCATGTATTGGCCGTTCAGCCACTCCAGCTTGGTCTCATCGAAGACCGAAGGCTTCTTCAGTACCCGTTCCAGGCTGAAGAGTTCGATGAGCTCGCCGCGGCGCAGGTACTCGCGGTCATCCCCCGGTGACCAGCCCAGCAGGGCGAGGAAGTTGATCACCGCTTCCGGGTGGTAGCCCTTGACCTCGTATTCGCCGACCGAGGTGGCCCCGTGGCGCTTACTGAGCCGGCCCTTGTCGGGGCCCAGGATCAGGGGGAGATGGGCGAACTCGGGCAGCGGCGCCCCCAGCGCCCGGTAGAGGAGGATCTGCTTGGGGGTGTTGCTCAGGTGGTCGGCCCCCCGGATGACATGGCTGATCCGCATCCAGAGGTCGTCCACCACGCAGGCGAGCTGGTAGGTGGGCTGGGTGTCCCGACGCAGGATCACGAAGTCCTCGATCTGGTCGCCGTCGAAGCGCATCGGACCGTGGACGTGGTCGTGGAATTCGACCGCCTGGTCGTGCGGCACCATGAACCGCAGTGCGAAGGGCTGACCCGCCTCCGCCATGCGTCGCGAGGCCTCTGGCTCGATCCGGCGGCAGCGGCCGTCATAGCGCCAGTCGGCGCTCTCCTGGCGCGCCTGCAGGCGCTCCGCTTCCAGTTCTTCGGGATCACAGAAGCAGCGGTAGGCCAGACCCCGCTCGAGCAATCCCCGGGCCGCTTCGCGGTGGACCTCGACCCGTTCCCCCTGGAAGAATGGGCCCTCGTCCCAGTCCATCCCCAGCCAGGTGAGCCCGTCCGTGATGGCCGTGACCATCTCCTCGCTCGAGCGGACCAGGTCGGTGTCCTCGATGCGGAGCACGAACACCCCACCGTGATGGCGGGCGAAGAGCCAGTTGAAGAGGGCGGTGCGGGCACCGCCGACGTGCAGGTAGCCGGTCGGGCTGGGGGCGAAGCGTACGCGGGGTGTTTCGCTCATGCCGGCCTTTGCGACGGCGGGGTTATTGGGTTGCTGGCGGAGAGGGAGGGATTGCTCGGTCCCGCTGCGCGTGACCTTCGCTATCCCGCGCCACTCTCCTCT
>CAZFHZ010000233.1:0-1703 GCA_964519015.1 uncultured Gemmatimonadota bacterium
CTTCAAAGCCTTCTGCCGGGCGTTCGTAGCGTCCGGGGTGGGTTCGATTCCCACCTCTCCCCGCCAGTTGAACCCTTCCGGAGGGATTGAGATTCCCTATGGCCGCTCCCCGAACCGATACGCCTGCCGTCCTGATCATGAACCCGGCCGCCGGCCGGGGACTGGCCCGCCGCAAGACCGAGACGGCCGTCCGCGCCCTCCAGACGGCCGGGCTGGAGTTCGAACTGGAACGGACCGAAGCGCCCGAGCACGCCACCGAGCTGGCCCGGCGCCACGTCGCCGCCGGTGCCCGGCTCATCATCGCGGCCGGGGGGGACGGGACCGTCCACGAGGTGGCCCAGGGGATGTGGGATTCGGAGGCGGAACTGGGGGTACTGCCGCTCGGTTCGGGGAACGACTTCGCCCAGGTGCACGGGATCCCGAGCAACCTGGAGGAAGCGGTGCGGGTGCTGGTCTCCGGCCGGACCGGGCTGACCGACGTGGGACGCTTCGGTCCCAGGACCTTCTTCAACACGCTCGGGATCGGATTCGATGCCGAAGCGAGCCTGGAGAGCCGCCGGATCCGCTGGCTGCGGGGGGATCCGCTCTACCTGCTGGCCGTACTGCGCACGCTCAACCGGTTCCGGGGCATGCCCATGCGGATTGTCGCCCCCGGCTACGAGCGGGACGCTTCCACCTTCTTCATCATGGTCGGGATCGGCAAGCAGGAGGGGGGCGGGTTCCGGCTCACGCCCGACGCGCTGACCGACGACGGGCTCTTCGACCTGTGTGTGGTCGATGAGATCCCCATCCCCAGCATCATCCGTCTCATCCCGAAGGCGATGAAGGGAACTCATACCGATCAGCCCTGGGTCCGCATGCATCGGGCCGACCGGGTGAGCATTACCATCGATCAGCATTACGTGCTGCACGCCGACGGCCAGCTCTATCGTCCCGGTCCCGGGACACTCGAATGCACTTGCTTGCCGCGGGCGCTGAAGGTGCGGATGGGCCCGGTCTGATGCAGCGCCGCCGGATGGCCCTCCTGCTGGTCGGAGTGCTGCTCGGGCCCCGGCCGGCCTCGGCCCAATCGAGTACTCTCGAATCCAGAGTTTTATCGCCGGTTCCCTCCCCGGCCAGAGAAGACAGCACGGGCACCCTCCGTCCCTCCTCAGCTATGCTGCGCTCCGCCCTGCTCCCCGGCTGGGGTCAGCTCTACACCGGTCATCCTTTCAAGGCCGCCTGGGTCGCAGCCGCCGGGGCCACCTTCGTGACCCTCACGGTCCGGGCCGACGCCCGAGTGGGAGATCTGGCCGCCCGACGCTCATCAACGCCGGACCCGGCGGACCGGTCCGCCCTGGAGGCGGATATCGAGGCCTGGCGGGTTGAGCGCCGCCGCTGGCTGGTCTGGTCGGCGACCCTGTGGATCTATGCCGTGGTGGATGCCTATGTGGATGCCCAGCTGCACGACTTCGACGCCGAAGAACCGCGCTTCCGGCTCTCGCTGGGCGCACCCGGACCGGGGTCGCGGACTCCTTCGATATCGCTGCAGGTGAACCTGGGGTGGAGCCGGTGACCGGTCCCGGCCGGCTGGCCGGGACCGGGAGACGTCAGGCGGGCTGTTCCCCCCCCACCGGTGTGGGGGCGGTCTTGGGTGCGATCGGCTCCCCCGGGGTCCGGGTACCGAAGCGGGTCATGACCGCTGCCCCCAGACCGGTCGTCCA
>CAZFHZ010000234.1:0-1640 GCA_964519015.1 uncultured Gemmatimonadota bacterium
GGGCGGCTTCCGGCCCGCGAGCGGGCCTGCGCCGGACCGCCCGGCTGCACGTCGCCCTGGCCGAGACGATCGCGCGCTCCCTGGCCGTGCTGTTCACCCAGGCCGGGAGAGCGCCGGACGAAGTCGCCGCGGTGGGCCTGCACGGCCAGACCGTCTTCCACGACCCCGGCGGGCCCGACCCGGTCAGCTTCCAGGTCGGCTCGGCGGCGGTGGTAGCCGAACGGCTCGGGGTACCGGTGGTGCACGATTTCCGCAGCCGGGACGTGGCCGCCGGCGGCCAGGGCGCCCCTCTTGTTCCCTTCGCCGACGCGGTGCTCCTGCGCCGGCCCGGGGTGGAGCGGATCGCTCAGAACCTGGGCGGGATCGGCAACCTGACCTGGCTGCCGGCCGGACGCGGCCTGGAGGGGGTGATCGGGTTCGACACCGGACCGGGCAACCTGGTCCTGGACGGCCTGGTGCGGCGGGGCACCGACGGTCGGCAGGACCACGATGAGGATGGGCGCCTGGCCGCTTCGGGCCGCGTGGTGGACACCCTCCTTGAGGAATGGCGGGCGCATCCCTTCCTGGCCCGCCGCCCGCCGCGCAGCGCCGGCCGGGAGCAGTGGGGGGAGGCCTTCGTCGCCGGGGTCTGGAAGGAGTGGAAGGAGCGCCGGCCGCTGGCCGACCTGCTGGCCACGGCGGCTGCCTTCACGGTGGACTGTATCGTGCGGGCGGTGGCCGATTTTCTCCCTCCCCCGACGGGGCCCCGGGAGGTCGTCCTCTCGGGGGGCGGGGCCCGTAACCCGGTGCTACGGGAGGGGATCTCCGCCCGGCTGGCCCCGGCCCGCACCCGGCTCAGCGACGAGTTGGGAATACCCCTGGAGGCCAAGGAGGCGGTCGCCTTCGCCGTGCTGGCCGACGCCCACCTGCACGGTGTGGCGGCCGGGCTCCCCGCGGTGACCGGCGCCCGGCATCCGACCGTGCTGGGGAGCCTGGTGCCGGGCGCCCCCGGCCGATCGGGCACCGGGCAGGGGGGTTGATGGGAGCCCTGAGAGGGATCGACGCGGCCGTCCTGCTGGTCTACCTGCTGGCCACCACCGGACTGGGGCTCTGGCTGGGGCGGGGCCAGCGTTCGGGGACCGACTACTTCCTGGGCGGGCGACGGCTCCCCTGGTTGCTGGTGGCCCTCTCAGTGGTGGCCACCGAGACCAGCACCCTGACCGTGATCAGTGTCCCCGGGCTGGCCTACGCCGGCGACCTGACCTTCCTGCAGCTCTCCTTCGGATACATCCTGGGCCGGGTGGCGGCCGCCCTGCTCCTGCTCCCCTTCTACTTCCGGCACCCGACCGTAACCGCCTACGGCTTCCTGGGGGAGCGCTTCGGTCCCGCCCCGCAGAAGGCCGCTTCCGTCCTCTTCCTGGGTACCCGGGTGCTGGCCGACGGGGTGCGCCTTTTCGCCACCGCCATCCCGCTGGCGCTCATCACCGGCTGGTCCTATCCGGTCTGCATCCTGGCCATCGGCGGGGTGACTGTCCTCTATACCTGGGTGGGAGGGATCCGCTCGGTGGTCTGGCTCGACGCCGTACAGCTGGTGGTTTACCTCTCCGGCGCCCTGGCCGCCCTGCTCCTCATCGTCGGGGGGGTGGGGGGCTGGTCGGCCC
>CAZFHZ010000235.1:0-1612 GCA_964519015.1 uncultured Gemmatimonadota bacterium
CCCCCGATGGGCGCTTCCGTCCATTCCAGGGCTTCGGCCTCGCGCACTTCGTCCCCGGACATCTCTTCGTACGCCTTCTCGAGGTCGCCGGACACTACGTGCGGCCGTACCAGGTCCTCGATGAAGCGGCTGATCCGCCCTCGCCCGACGACCCGGTGGAGACCCCGGTAGACGTTCTCGTCGACCGTGATGGTGAGTTTCTTCCTCATGAACCGACTCCCCCAGGGGGCTGTGACCCTTGTTATACGTATAATATACGTATTATATCGGTCTCCTCGTAGCGGGTCAACGATGCGATGGGTTCGCCTGGCCAAGACCAGCGAGGGGCAGGCCCATATAAGCAGAGGCCGGCGTGGACACCTGCCTCGCGCCCTTCCCCCACCCGGCGCTACGACACCCTGACGCGCCCAGGCCATCGATGCCGGTAGCATGTTGCCGCGGTTCCGTCGGGAGGGAAGATGGCGGCTCCCCCGTGAGGGGTGCTCCGCTCCCCTTCCACCCCCGCTTCGGCTTCTTCGCCCCGTAGACGAGCCACCCGAAGAGCCGGACCGCCGTCCCCCACCGCCCCATCATCCATGTTGGCGGCCTATGCGATTTAGGGGGCCCCTCAGCCTCGCTACCGACTGGATCGGGAGAGTTCGGGACCGGACACCCATCGAGCCGATCTCCCGCGACCTTCGACAACTGCGAGGCCCTGCGACCGCAACCGGTTCATGATCCGGACCACCTCCTGGCGCGGCAGTCCCGTCATCGCCCGGACCTCCGCGTTCGACAGCGAACCGCGTTCGGCCAGAACGGCCTGCACGCGGAGCCGGACCGCCTCGTCTTCTAAGACAAGATCCAGATCCGTGGGAACCTTCCCCCTCAGGAGATCCGAGAGGTGTCGCGCCAGGCCGTAACTAGCCCCGCGCCCCCTGCCCCTCGCGATGAGCAGACCCCTCTCGCGAAGAGCAGCGAGTCGTTGACCCGCCTCCTCGTCGGGAAGCTGAAGGATGCGGGCAGCCAACCTACGATTCACTTCCCCGCCCGCTGTCACCGCCCACATTATGATCAGGTCATCGAGGTCCAGCCAGCGGCGGGCGCGGGTTTCTTCCGCCACGAAGCGGGCGAAGGAGTCATGGGTGGCCGTGGGCAGCGTGACGCGCACCCCCCCTTCGTCCGCCTCATAGCGCGGGATTCCCTTGCCGGCCCGCAGCAACTCCTCATAGATGCGGTCCACCCCCAGCCCGGCCCGGTTCACATAACCCACGGCCTGGAAGATCTCGGCAAGGAGGGGATTCCGCCGGACCGGCGGGTGCCGGAGGATATTCTCGGGCGTCACACCTCCGAGAAAGCCGCCCGGGCTCGCGACTACGAGCCGGCCGGGCCTCAGTTCCACGAGCACCGACTGATGGAGGAACCAGTCGCGGTGGGACAGCGCGTTCAGGATGGCTTCGCGCGCGGCGACCCAGGAGATGTCGGGGAAGAGAAGCTCCCGGAAGCCATGCTCCTGGACCGTGGTCAGGTGCATGTGCTCTTCCAGGAGGCGCTGGATCTGATCCAGGACGGCGAACAACGGGCCCTTCAGATCGTGCCGCTTATCGTAGCGGGTCGGAGATGGATAATGGAAGAC
>CAZFHZ010000236.1:0-1589 GCA_964519015.1 uncultured Gemmatimonadota bacterium
CAATGTGACAATAATCAGGCCGCTTTGGTCAAGGCCTCGGCCATTCGTTCGATCATTTCCCGGGTCTGTGGAACGGGTGCCAGCCTCAAGATGGTCCGTCCCTGCGGTCGGAGCACCTGCCCGGCTCGGTTCAGAACCGTAAAGCGCAGGGTCTGGATGGACTGGATCAGATATCGAGCTGTCCGCTTCCAGGAGCGGGGCTTCTCGACCGCCCCGGTTGCGAGCTGGAAGTTCAGCACGAGGTTGTAGGCCAGGGTACTGATCTGCTGCCAGGCGGAGTTGCCCCCGTACTTCATGGTAGGAATCGAGTCGAAGGCAAACCCGTTCTTCAGTTCCCCGATCACCTTTTCATGCTGGCCGCGGCCGCACATGAAGCGCCAGAGTTCAGTGAGCCGGAAGGAGAGGTTGGTGGCCACCGCCGAGAACTCCCAGGTTCCGTCGTCGGGGTCGAAGAGGTCGAGCTGGTAGTTCTTCGCCGTGCGATGAGAGACGCGTTTACGATAGATGGCCACCCGCAGTCGCAAGCCCCACTTAGGGATTTCTACGGTGGAGAGGAATCCCTCGACGCCGGACTCCACCCGCTTCCAGTGCCGCCGCTGCTGGATCATCTCCCTTAGATGCAGCCATTTGTAGAAGGGAATCTTGATCGCAAAGCCCGCCTGCTGGGCCGTGAGGAAGGAAAGCACGCGAGGGTGGAAAAACACGCCGTCCATGCGGTATCGCAGCCGATAGCCCTCCCCCAGGGTCTCGCCGATCTGTCCGCTCAGATCGTGAAGGAACCCGATCGAGGCTGCCCCGTCGTTCACGTTGCCGGGCCGATTCTGTACCCGTAGCAGGTGACCGGTCTCGGCCAAGTGGGCGGTTATCGGATAGTAGCTGGGCACCTTTCGTTGGTGGGGATTGTATCCCCGATGAGCCCACTCCACCCGCAGACCAGTGGAACAGACCGTGCCGTCCATATCCAGGGTGAGCGTCCTGAGTGCCATTTCCCGAACCGACTCGGCAACCACCTCGGCGTTCATCTGGGCCAGGGTTCGGACCATCGGCATGCGGAACTGCGCCAACCATCGGCCCGCCGTTCGAGGTGTGGGCAACCGCTTGAGCCCACAGAACCGCAGCACCATCGGATCGTCCGCCAGATACCCGATGTGCCGGATCCGCCTGCCGCCGAGCATAACCAAGATCAGCAGCAGCCGGATCATTCCCGTCACACCGAAATCGCCTTTCAGGGGCAGCCGGTCCAGGTGACGGCGGAGCTGGTTGTTTAGATCAATACTACGACAGAAGCGGATCAGCAGTTCGACGCCGGCGAAGGAGGTCAGTCCCTGGGCGGAGAACTCCATGGTAAGAGGAGCATTGACACGGGAGCGAAGATGGTCTTTTCTCAACCTCACTGGTGGTGGCCTTTCCGTTCTTGGTTGAAAGACTGACTGACATCTTCTTTCTGACGGAAAAACGACCATCCAGCAAGGTAAAAGGCGGCTTTCCGCAAGGGGGTCGCCTTTTCCCTTGGTCCAGGAATGTCACATTGGGGCTAGATCTCCCGGAGGAGGCGGATCCCGCCGGAGGATTCGAGGTCGTCGAGCGGG
>CAZFHZ010000237.1:0-1563 GCA_964519015.1 uncultured Gemmatimonadota bacterium
AGGGCCGGACCCAGGCCGTCGTCGCAGCGACCCGGGTTGCCGCAAGCAAGCAACAGCACTGTTGGGTACTGTTCGTCCATCCGATTACCCGCTATTGCTTCCCCTTCTGGTCGAGCAGCGCCCCGCCGGCGTCCACCAGTTCCACCACCAGCGGCATCCGCCCGAGGGCATGGGTGGCGCAGCTCAGACAGGGATCGTAGGCCCGGATCGCGACCTCGATGCGGTTGAGCAGCCCTTCGGTGATCTCCGGCCGGCCGGAGATGAAATCCTGGGCGACCCTGGCGACCGCCCGGTTCATCGGCTCGTTATTGTTGGTGGTCGAGACGATCAGGTTGGCCATTACTACCTGATCGTT
Organism: uncultured Gemmatimonadota bacterium; assembly: GCA_964519015.1. Classification (GTDB taxonomy): domain Bacteria; phylum Blakebacterota; class Blakebacteria; order Blakebacterales; family CAYUVJ01; genus CAZFHZ01. The sequence continues at coordinate 356 of CAZFHZ010000237.1, forward strand.
CTCGTCGATCCGGTAGTGGTGGAAGAGCGTACCGCGCGGGGCTTCGATGATGCCGACCGCCTCGCTCCGACGCTCGCCCGAGACCACCAGGTCCTTCCCCTGCAGATCGGGGTCTTCCAGCAGGTCGCGGATCTTCTCGGCCGCGTGCAGCGTCTCGATCATCCGTGCCCAGTGGTAGGCCATGGTGATGTTGTTCGGTTTGTCCCTGGTGACCGCCTTGAACTCCTTGCGCGCGGCCTCCGCCTCCGGTGTGTCGATGAAGTTGCAAGTGTTCACCCGGGCCAGTGGACCGACCCGGTACCAGCCCTGCTCTGGCCCCAGGGAGGTGATGAAGGGGAACTTCATGTACGACCAGGGCCGGACCTCCTCGGCAATGTACTCGAGGTATTTCTGGTTGTCGACGTGGTCGAAGATCTTGTGGCCTTCCGCGTCGATCGCCCGCAGTCCGCCGTTGTAGAGGTCCATCGCCCCATCGTCGCGCACGATCGAGAGATGGTTGGAGGGGAAAGATCCGAAGTCCTTCAGCTCCTCCAGGTGTTCGACGGTGTACTCCCGGGCGATCTTGAGCGCGCCCCGCGACCACTCCAGCATCCGGTCGATGTCCTTGCGGAGGAAATCGCGTTCCTCACCGGAGAGGTTCTTATTGATCCCGCCGGGGATGGCGCCGGTGCCGTGGATCTTCTTGCCGGCCGTCAGCCGGATGACCTCCTGCCCGAACTTGCGCATCATCACGGCCTGGACGGCCAGGTCGGGGTATTTGGCGATCACGCCGATGACGTTCCGGATGGCCGGATCGGCGTCGAACCCGAAGAGCAGGTCGGGGGAACATAGATGGAAGAAGTGGAGGCTGTGCGATTGGAAGATCTGCCCGTAATGCATCAGCCGGCGCATCTTCTCCGCGGTCGGGGTCAGTTTCTCCCCCCCGACCAGACGGTCGACCGCCTTGGCCGCCGCCAGGTGGTGGCTGACCGGGCAGATCCCGCAGAGCCGCTGCACGACCACCGGGAGTTCCCAGAAGGGGCGGCCCTGGATGAAGCGCTCGAAGCCGCGGAACTCCACGATATGGAAGCGGGCCTGCTGCACCTCGTTCTTCTCGTCCAGCAACAGGGTGACCTTTCCGTGACCCTCGACACGGGTGATGGGCTCGATGGCGATCCGTTTCAGTCCTTTCGTGGCAGACACGGTCGTCCTCCGTTCATGGTCAGTCT
>CAZFHZ010000238.1:0-1562 GCA_964519015.1 uncultured Gemmatimonadota bacterium
TGGAGATGCGCTTCGCTCCCGCCAGCGTGTCCACCGGCCGGGCGATCTCGGTCGGTGCGCTGATCCTCTCCCTCGGTCTGCTGGCCGCCGGCGGGCTGGCGGAGAGGAAGCGGCGGCGGGGCGGGGGTGGACCCGGAACATCCCCCGGGGTCGGGGCGTAGCACCGGTCGTGATCGGAGCCACCCTGCAGAGACTGGGACGGCAGACCGCCGTCTACGGATTCGGCGACCTGCTGGTCAAGTCGCTCTCCTTCCTGCTCATCCCCGTCTTCACCCGGGTCTGGGACGTGGAAGGACCCGAGATGGGGCTTTACGGGCTGCTCCACCTGGCCGAGGCGGTCTCCTACATCTTCTTCAACCTCGGGCTGGCCACCGCCATCATCAAGGTCCTGGCCGACTACCACCACGGCCGGGCACGCCATTCGGTGGTCTACACCACGGTCGGCCTGCTGCTGATCCTCTCGCTCGGGCTCTTCCTGCTGGCCTGGGCGGCCGCCGCGCCCGCCGCGTCCCTGCTCTTCAAGGCCGAAGTGGCCGCCGTCGGAGGCGTCACCCTGCTGCGGCTTACCCTGCTGGCCACCTATCTCTCCACCTTCCGCTTCATCGCCTACAGTCTGCTGCGGGTGGAGGGGCGCCCCTGGCTCTACATCATCCTTAACCTGGTCAACTTCGGCGTCTACGTGGGGACCGTGATCTGGCTGGTGGTGGTGGAGCGCCTGGGAGTGCAGGGGGTGGTCTTCGCCAACCTGACCGCCAGCATCGTCATGCTGGCCCTCTCCGCCTGGCTGCTCCAGGCCCGCGCCAAGCGCCCCTTCTCGGCCCGCAAGGCGGGGCAACTGCTCGCCTTCGGCTTGCCCCTGCTGCCCAACGGACTGGCCCTCTGGGCCCTGGCCCTGCTCGACCGAGAGCTCTTGCTCCATCTCGCTCCCGGGACGGAAGCAGCCCGCCTGGCCCTGACCGGCGTCTACGACGTGGCCTACCGGTTCGGGATGATCGTCTCCTTCCTGATCGTCATCCCGCTGCGCACCGCCTGGGTGCCCATGCTCTTCGAGGTGCGCGACCGGCCCGAGGCCCCCGCCCTCTACGGACGCCTGCTCACCTGGGTGCTCGCTCTGGGCTGCGGGCTGGCCCTGGCCCTGGGGGTGCTTGCTCCCGAGATTATCGCGGTGGCGACCAGGCCGGAATGGCTGGCGGCCGCCGCCCCCCTGCCGCTGATCGCCTTCGGCTACGTGGCCTACGGCACCAGCCAGGTGGCCGACGCCGGCATCCTGGCCCGCGCTCGTACCGCCCTCTACCCGGTCATCACCCTTTCCTCGGTGCTGGTCAACATCGCCCTCTGCGTGCTGCTCATCCCCGACCGGGGGATGGTCGGCGCCGCCTGGGCTACCCTGGGCGCCTACACCTGGCACGCCCTGATGGTGGCCCGCGTCTCCCACGGGGTCTTCCCTTACCGGGTCGAGGTCCGGCGGCTGCTGCTCGTGCTGGCAGTCACGGCCGGGGTGCTGTTGGCCGCCGGCCGGGTGCCGGCCGAGTGGTCGCTGCCGCTCCGGACCGTGGTCAAGA
>CAZFHZ010000239.1:0-1543 GCA_964519015.1 uncultured Gemmatimonadota bacterium
GAGATCTACCTGGACATCGTGCGCCGGATCCGCGACCCGGCCCTGTTGGAATGGGTGAACAACCGGGCCTTCCAGGCCCGCATCTTCCCCTTCCCGGCCAACGGGGAGCGCACCCTGGAACTCTCCTACTCGGTAGTGCTGCCCCAGGAGGGGGACTACCGGGTGTTCAACTACCTCTCCGGGCGGGGGACCCCGGCGGTCGGTCCGGCGATCCCGGCACGCCGGGACCGCTTCGTCCCGAACGTGGTGCCGCTGGTGACCGAGGGGGCCCAGGTCCGCCCGCGCACCCGCTTCGTGGTACAGGGCACGGTCCGGGCCGATCAACCGGTCCGCAGTGTCTACTCCCCGACTCATGCGCTCGACCTGCACCGGGAATCCGACAACATCGTGGCCTTCTCGGCCGAGGGGAACATGCACCGGGCGGGCGGGTTCCAGCTCTACTACGCCTCCGCAGCCGGACAGGACATCGGGCTGGACCTGCTGACCCACCGGCCGCGGGGTGAGGACGGCTACTTCCTGCTGACCGTCACCCCGGGAATGCGCAAGAACGGGACCCGGCTGCCCAAGGACCTGGTCTTCGTGCTCGATACCAGCGGCTCGATGGGGGAGGACCGCAAGCTGGAGCAGGCGGTGGCCGCCCTCCGCTTCGGGCTCGGCACCCTGAGCCCCGAGGACCGCTTCACCCTGGTGACCTACAGCAGCTCGGTGCGGAGCTGGCGGGAGCGGCTGGTGGCCGCCGGCCGGGAGGAAGTGAACGCCGCCCGCGAGTTCGCGGCCGGCCTGTCGGCCACCGGCGGGACCAACATCGCCGAGGCCCTCCAGGTCTCGGGGCAGGCCCTGGACGGCGCCTCCGAAGGAGCGGGGCGGGGGGGGAACCGCCCCCGCTACGTGATCTTCCTGACCGATGGTCTGCCCACGGTGGGGGAGCAGGACCCCGACCGGCTGCTGGACATCGCCCGCGACGCCTACGGTGAGGACGCCCGGGTGTTCGTCTGGGGGGTCGGCTACGACGTGAACGCCTTCCTGCTCGACCAGCTGGCCGGCCGGCACCAGGGGCGCAGCGCCTACGTGGTCCCGGGCGCCGACCTGGAGGGGCCGATCGCGGCCTTCTTCGAGTCGGTCTCCGATCCCATCCTCTCCGACCCCGTCCTGACGGTGGAGGTGGGCGATACGACCTCTTCCCGCGGGAACTCCCCGACCTCTTCGGCGGGGCCTCCATCACGGTCATGGGCCGCTGGAAGGGCGAGGGCCGGGCCCGGTTCGTGCTGGGCGGCCGCACCGGGGAGCGGGAACACTTCCTGGTCCGGAAGGACGTGGATCTGCCCGGCCGGCAGGCCGAGTCCGCCTTCCTGGCCCCCATGTGGGCCCAGCGCAAGGTCGGCTTCCTGCTCGAGCAGATCCGGCTGAACGGGGAATCGGAGGAACTCCGCGAGGAGATCGTCCAGTTGGGCGAGCGCTATGGGATCGTCACGCCCTACACCGCCTACCTGGTGGTGGAGGAGCGCCTGCGGGCGCTCGAGGCGGCCGGTCTCGACCTGGATGC
>CAZFHZ010000240.1:0-1509 GCA_964519015.1 uncultured Gemmatimonadota bacterium
CAGCGCCCCTACCGGCTGATGCGCGGCGTCCTCGACCGGCTCGACCGGGACATCGTCTACAGCCTCTGCCAGTACGGGTGGGGGAACGTGTGGGAGTGGGGGGCGGAGGTCGGTGGGAACCTGTGGCGGGTGACCGGCGACATCACGGACACCTGGGCGAGCATGTCCGGGATCGGCTTCCAGCAGACCGGTCACGAGCAGTACGCCGGCCCCGGCCACTGGAACGACACCGACATGCTGGTGGTCGGCCGGCTGGGCTGGGGGAGCGATACGCGACCGACGAGGCTGACCCCCGACGAGCAGCTCACCCACATCTCACTCTGGTGCCTGCAGGCGGCTCCCCTGCTCATCGGAGCCGACCTGAGCCGGCTCGACGACTTCACCATCGACCTGCTGGGCAACGACGAGGTGCTGGCGGTGAGCCAGGATCCGCTCGGCCGGGCGGCCGGCCGGATCACCGGGGACGGTCGGCTGGAAGTCTGGGCGCGCCCGCTTTCCGACGGGACCACTGCGGTCGGTCTCTTCAACCGTGGGCCCGAGCCGACCACGGTCACGGCCGCCTTCGCCGAGCTGGGCCAGAGCGGCGACCAGCCGGTGCGCGACCTGTGGCGCCACCGGGAGCTGGGGACGCACTCGGGCTCGTTCTCGGCCGAAGTGCCGCGCCACGGCGTGGTGCTGGTCCGGATCGGCCGGCCGAGATAACAGCATGGAGCAGTGCTCATGAGATCATGCTGGGTGCTCGGCACCACCTTGCTCGTGACGATGGCAGGTACGGGATCTCCGCAGCAGGTCCGAGACCATCACGTGATCCGGAGCGAGATCGGTGGGGTACCGCTCATCCGCACCGAAGGCGGCCCGAAATACGACGGTCCCCTCTTCGAGATTCTGCCGGACCTCGTCCTGGGTCTCGATGAGGGGGAGCCGGAATGGCAGGTCTTCTGGGCCAGCCCGGCTATCCTGGCTGCTCCCGACGGGCGGATGGTCCTGATCGACTTTCGGAGATGCGAGATCTTCATCGTCTCGACCGCCGGTGAACTGCTCGCCCGCGTCGGGGGGCCGGGCTCCGGTCCCGGGGAGTTCAGGCAGCCGTGGTTCGAACACTGGGACATCCCCGGCGAGGTCTTCCTGATCGACGACCGGGCCCTGAACCGGATGACCCGCTTCTCCATGACCGGGGAACTCCTCGAGACACTGAACTACGGCTTGATCCAGAATCGTAAATGGCAGGCCTTCACTTCGCTTGGCAGCGGACGGTACCTTGGATACCGCCGTGACAGTGAAGGGTCCTCGGTTGTCGGGCAGCCTATAAAGAGCGTCACCTCGTACCATTTCCTCGATTCCCATCTGGTGCTGGTCGCGGACTTCATCGAACTGCATCACCGCACGAACTTTGCCACCAGCGAGCACTCTTTTTCCCCCATCCCGTTTACCCGCCGCTCCGACCTGCTGACCTTTCCCGACGGGCGGATGCTCCTGGCGACCGAAGGCGGCGCGGGGATTTGGTCACCC